>JBGPSI010000060.1:0-23474 GCA_041490045.1 Bradyrhizobium sp. | reverse complement strand
CTCTTGAAAGCATCGAACGCAGCGCCGTAGGTCACGCCGTTGCCGAGAATATCGAACACCCGTTGTCCGATGGCGGTAGACTGGTTGTCCGCGAATACCAAGGTGACATGGTAGGTGCCGTCGGTGAGTGGGACGTTGTATTTCGTGACAGGATTGTTGCTGGCGTAGAACACCTGCATATTATTGAGGACGGCGGCCGGGATATCGAGCGCGTTGGCGTTGATCGGCGTGGTTGCCGAATAGGTCGAATAGGCACTGATGCTGGTGAAGCTGTTGGCCTGCCACACGTTCCAGCTTTCGGAGCCTTGCACCGCTCCGCCGACAGCGTCGATGAAGAGCACGGGGTCGGCCGCCGTCAACCCGGCCGAGCGGAACGAAATCGTGGCCGGCTGGCCCACCTGGTAGCGCTGGTCGCCCGTCGAGCCCAACACCTGAACGAGCTGCGCCGGACCGGCATTGGCAGCACTGGTCCCACCGGTGGCGCCGATGTCGACGCGGTCGCCGTTGCCGCTGCCCTGGCCGGCAGGTTCCTTGAAATAGGCCTGCACGAGGTCGCCGCGGTTGAGCGCTCGCGATGTCGTCTGCAGCGAGACATTGTCGTCCGCACCATAGTCGACGCCACCGACCGCGCCCCTGACGCCATCGGCACCGGCGGCGTTGATGAAGGCCGGATCGCCGCCGATGCTGTTATAATCGAAGCCGATTTTGGTCTTCCAGTCGCGCAGCGTCGAGACGGTCTGGCCGCTCCAGGTCGCAAGCGTCGCACCGGCACGCAGGTCCCAGAGGTTGTAGTCGCTCCTGAATCCAGCCTGCGCGCTGGCCGGACCGACGATGCCGACCGCGTTCTGCAGCGAGATGATGTTGTCGCGGAAATCCGTATTGTTCGTGTTGGTCCGCAGGTTGAGCGCCGTTCCCTGGGTCTGCACGATCGTATTGTTGAGGATCTCGTTGCCCTGCGGCGAGCTGTAATAGAGCCCAACCTGCAGGCCCGCTGTCGTGTTGTCGTAGATGAAATTGTTCAGAATGTTGTTGTTGGAGCCCTCCGCGATGATGCCGGTAACGTTGTCGTAGACCTTGTTGTTGCGAACCGTGGAACCAACGTCGTAGATTCCGATCTGGCTGCCGTAGACCCGGTTGTTGTCGACGATGCCCGTGCCGGAAACCCTGAAGCCGATATTGCTGTTGTAGACGACGTTGTTGGAGGCATAGCCGCCGTCATCGACGACGATGGCGCCTTCGTAAGAGTTGCCGCCGTTCTCGCCGTAGACGGTGTTGCCGACTGCGTAGGACGTGCCTTGATAGCCGTTGATCTCGATGCCGAAGGATCCACCGGTGGCATCGATCGTGCTGTTCTGGACGATGCCGTTCGAGCGATAGAGATAGATGTTGTAATAATTCGAATGCGCCATCGTGACATGATCGACCAGCACATTGTTCGAAAAGTCGACTTCCAAAAGGCGCGGCGCATAGCTGTTGCCGCCGTCGAAAGTATCGTTGCGAACCACGGCATTGTTCGCGGTGTTCAGAAAAACGCCGTAGGAAAAACTGCCGGTGACCGGAATCGTGATCAACGAATTGAGGATCTGCGCGTTGGCGGCGTTGGAAATCTGAACGCCCGAGCTCTGGCCATTGCTGATGGTGGAGGCCGTCAGCGTGAAGTTATCGTCGCCGGTTCCGATGTAGATATCGATAGTGTTGCCATCGACGACCGACGAGGCGACGGTCAACCCCTTGCTGGCGGAATTGTCGTCGGCAAATACGCCGGCCGCGCCGCCGATGATTCGCAGGTTCGCCAGGGTGACGAAATCGGCGCCGTTGAATTCGAAGGCATAGAAGCCGGCCGACTTTGACTGCCGATCGAAGGTCGCCACGCCGCCATTGGTCGGGCCCTGGATGGTCACCCGCTGCGAGGTTAGATCGCCGACGCCGGAATCGGCCGATGTGAACACCACATTGTTGGTGAGTTTGTAGACGCCGGTGTCGACCTCGACGACATCGCCGGCGCCGAGCACATATCGCGCCAGCAGCGCCGACAGCGTTGCCATCGGCCGGTCCGCCGACTTGCCGTCATTGGCGACATCGTCGCCGATAGCCGTGGTGTACTGATCGGCGACGGTCGAGTTATCGTTGATATAGTAAACGTGGACCGGGCCGGCGATGCTGAATGTGCCATCCGAAACGTCGAACACCGACGGCGTCGTCGACGAAGCCACCTTGACAACGTAAGTCGATGCGGGCGCGAACGTCGCCGCATCAATGGTCCAGGCGTAGCTGCCGGTGTTGGCGATTCCAGCCGCCAGCGTGGTGAAATGCACGCCGTCGGACGACACCGACACGTCGACATTGCCGTTGATGTTGAAGGAATTCCAGGTGATCTGGACCGTGGTACCTTGCGTCAGCGTGTCGCCGCCGGCGGGCGCGGTGACGGTGATGAAGGTGCTCGGGCTGAGCGAAGCCTGGGCGGTGCCGCCATAGGTGCCGACTTCGACAATGCCGCCGTTAGGTGCTGTTTCCGCGCCGATCGGCGTTGCGGGATTGCCGCTGTCGATGGCCGGCGAGGTCTGGGCGTCTACCGTCAACTGAGCCGAGGTCAATTGCGGCAGGCCGTTGCTGCCAACGACCGCCGACAGCGAGCCGGCGTGATAGCTGCCCTGGGCGCTCTGGACATGAAAATCGTCGTCGCTGCCATTGGCGGCAATCGAGACGTAATCGAGCTTGCCGTCGGCGCCGGTTGGCGACACGAACAAGGGATCGCCGGTCCGCGAGCGTGCGTCACGCGAGGTCGCCGAGCGCCACTGGTTCAGGCTGCTGCGATCGACGCCCAGCCAGCTGCCGACCCGTCCGCCGGCGCCAGTCTGGAACAGATTGTAGTCGGAGACAAAGCCGGCCTGGCTGGCGTCCGAGACGCGGATTCCGACGCCGGCGAGCGCCACGATAATGTTGTTGGCAATCGTGGCGCCGCTCGATGTCCGATCCAGCGCGATTGCGGCGCTGCCATAGTTCGGGTTGGACGCATCGGAGACAGTCCCCGCCGTTGGTTCATATATCGTGTTGTTGCGGATGGTAACGTTGGCCGAATTGTAAAGGCGAATGCCGGCGTAGGTGTCGCCGTAGATCAGGTTGTTGGTGATGACTTCGCCGCTTGAACCGGCCTGCAGGCTGACGCCGTTCGAATACAGCGTATTTTGGGAGACGGTGACGTTGCCGGCGTCGAGCAGCAAACCATAACCGGTGTTGCCGAAAATGCGATTGCCGACGACATCCGCAACCGAGGCATCGTCGAGGCCATTGATGTTGGCGTAAAGCAGATTGTACCGGAAACTGGCGCCCTGGCTGATGAACACTGAGTCGTAGTAACCGGTGTTGTTGTGGATCGAATTGCCGACGATGGTCGCGCCCCGCGCGTTGATAGCCTCATAGGTATTGCCGAAGACATTGTTGCCGCGACCCTTGGACAGGTCGGCGTTGCCGAAGATGATTCCGCTGCCGAACAACTGCGCGCCGACATAGTTGCCGGAAATTGTGTTGGCTTCGATCAGCGAAGGGCCGGTCAGGTTCAGATAGAGGCCATAGCCATAGGTCGCGCTCCCCGAGATCACCGAATCCGTGAGCGCGCCAATGGAGCCGGTTGCGATGATGCCATCGTGATCACCTGTGGCCGTGAAGAAGCTGATGGTAGCGATCGTCCCCGTCAGATTAAGTCCGGCCCCGCCCGCACCCGTTGCGGTCAGGTGATCCAGTACCCCGGTCGGGGAGTTCGTCGTGATGTTGAAAGCATCGCCGCTGGTACCGCTCGCTGTGAGGTAGGACGCGTTGAAATTGTCGCTGCCGGCGCCGACCCGCACGGCGTCGACCCCACCTTGCAGCGTGAGATGGTTCAACGAAACGAAGGACGCCCCGGTCAGGTCGATCAAGGCTTGCGGGTTGGACCCGGGGATCGCCGGGAACAGCCGGGTGATGCCGTTCGACGAGCCGTTGACGGTGAAGCCGGTATCGAGACCGAACCCGTGGTCGGTAGTGCCGCTGAGCTGCAAGGCGTCGATCAGTGCGTAGTCGCCAGCGGCGATATTGACGATCGCACCGGCACCGACGTCGTAGGTGCGGAAAAGATTGACCGCGCTCGCCTTGGGCGCGGCGGCGACCTTGCCGTCATTGCGGTTCGACCCGCTGCTGGCATCGACGTAATAGTTCGTGCCGGCCTCGGGCACCGTGAAGGTCTCTGCTGAGCGGTCATAGATTTGCGGGTGGGCAACGCTCGAGATCTGGATACGCAGGCCGTGCGTTCCCGCGACCAGTGCGCTGTCGCTCGGCGTCCATGCATAACGACCGATGTCGGGCGCCGAAGCAGCGATCGTCGCCAGGAATTGCGGCCCGTTCGCTCCATCCTGCCACAGTTCGATCTTGACCGGATTATTGGCCGCCGCTCCGTAGCTATCCCAGGTGATGAACAAGGGCTTGTTGACGGTGAGGTCGACGTAAAGATCGGGCGAGCGCAGCGCGATACGGCCGAGCGTAGGGTCGCCGGGCAGATTGTCGGCAGCGGTGCGCACGCCCTGATCGACGCCGGCACCGCGCGGCACCACCGCGAGATAGGCGGCATCGAGCAGCGCGCCCTGGCTCCCGTCGCTCTTGCTGACGCCGAACAGGAACTGCGCATAGCGCGCCCCCGCTGGGATATAGACCGTGCTGAAGACCCGAAGCCAGCGGCCGAGATCGGTTCCGGCCGGAACCACTATCGCATCTCCAACCGGATTGTTGGCGGCATCGCGGAACACGATCGAAATTTGCGCCGACACCGACGACGTCAGCGGCGAGACGCGCCCGCCGAAAGCCAGCTTCAATGATCCGGAATCGATCTGGCTGGTGGAGTAACCCGTCGCCACAAGATCGACTGTCTGCTGCGCGACCGAATTCGCGGACGGTCCGGACTGGAAGGTCGCCGCGCCGCTCCAGGCCGCGAGGCCGGTGGTGACGGTGGTTCCGCCGGCCGTGACCGTCCAACCCGACAGACCATTTTCGAAATCGCCATTGCCGAGCAGATTGGCAACACCGGTGTAACCGATGAAAGTGCCGGTGGGATCGCCGCCATCGGCGGTGGGGTCCGACAACCGCTGCCCCGCGACGACCGGGCGTGTGGTCATGAAGCCAAGGGCATCGGCGGCGAAATGCGGCTCCTCCCAACCCGGATTGACCACGGTGGCGCCGTCCGAATGCAGGTCGAAGCGCGCGACATCGTCCTGCCAGTCGAGGATGTCCTTGAAACCCTTGGTCCAGTACACGATCTCGCCGTTGCCGGTGGCGAACAGCGTGTTGTAGTCGCTCCAGAACCCGGCCTGGCTGTTATTGGCGACGTTGATGCCGATGCCGCCGTCGGTCCAGATGATGTTGGAGATCAATTCGACATTGAAGGCGGCGTTAACGAGGCGGACGCCATCGCCGATCGCAGCGTGGATGGTATTGCCCGCAATCTCGACATTGCCGACGCCGGAAACCTGGATCGCCGCGCCGGTGTTGGCGATGAACTGGCTGTTGAAGATGCGCAGGCCGTTGCTGGCCGCAATACCGATGCCATTGTCTTCGATGCGGTCGAAACGCACGAGGCCAGCGAAGCTGGAAATGCCAGTCTGATTGTAGTTGATGAGATTGACGTTCGCCGGCACCGCACCGCCGACGATGCCGTTGCCGGAAATCCCAATCACATTGGCGAAAATGTGCTGTCCGACGATCTGGGCGCTGGTAAGCACCACGCCGGTCGCATTATGGAAGATTTCGTTGGAGCCGGAACCGGCGAAAGCGCCAAACAGGGCGTTGGCATCCGGGACCGACGTCGCTACGCCGACCGTTGCGCCGTGAATCCGGTTGCCGGACAGCGCCGCACCGGCGCCGTACGCCACCGCGGTTCCGATGGCGCTGATATCGTTCACGGAGATCAGGCCGGCAAAGCTCGCATTGATCGAAAGCGCCGTGGCCGAACCGGCAAAACTGTTGTCGTAGATCGCCCCTTGCGACGCGCCGGCGATGGCGAGGCCGACACTTGCCGCCACGAAGCGGTTGTCGCGCATCACGAGCGTCGTCGCCTGGTTGAGCGTCACCGTCGAGCGGAAGGTGTTCTCGGCGAGCTTGACCTGCGCCGTGCTGGTGACCGACACCGGGCCGGTAATGTCGAGATTGCGGATGGTAACGCCGGTGGCGCCATTGATGGCGATGCCATGGGCGAACACCACGCCATCCCTGCCGGCAATGGTGATGCCCGACGCCGCGGCGCCGAGCGTCAGGTCGGTATCCGCCGTCGTCGCCGTCACCAGAATCAGATCGCCGGAGGTGATCGCTCCGCCGCTCAGGATCGACGCGATCGAGGTTTGCGCGTCGGCGACAAAAACATGCGCCGCGCTGGTCAGACCGGCGCGAACGGTGAGCCCGCCACTGCCGGCGGTATCCGTCGCAAGATAAGGCCGGCCGGAGGGATCGAGCGCCAGCGCGGCAGTGCGCGCGAGGCCGGACAACTGGCCGATCCCGGTGCCGGTGATGTCGCTGGGTCTGTCGGCGACGAACGCCGCGCCGTTCCAGGAAAGGCTGCGCAAATAGTGCGCTTCGCCGGAGCCGACGTCGACCGTCGCGCTCCAGACCAGCCGCAGCGTCGATCCAGATCCGGCAAGGATTGGTTGTCCAGGCATTGCGTCGCCGGAGGCGATGCCGGTCCCGGACGCGGCGCCTGCGCCTGCCGCGGTCCAGACTCCGGCGCTTTCCGACTTGACGAAGATACGGGAGAGATAGCCGGTGCTTTGATCGTGCTGCGTCCACGCGATGAACAGCTTGCCGCCTGAATAGGCCAGGCTTGGCGAGGTGCTGGAGCTGGAATCGGTCGGGGCGTCGGCCGCATTCGGGGAGGCCAAACTCTGCCAGCTTGCGCCGGAATATTCGAAGACCTGAAGCGCGCTTCCTATCGATGTTGTCACGCTGAAGGCGAGTGCGACACGGCTGCCGTCGGTGGCGACGGTGTAGTCGGTCGGCACCGCCAGCGTTCCGGCGACGCCGTTGCCGGACGCCGAACCGACGCCGAGTTCGACCCAATTGACGCCGTCGAACCTGCGCGCGAACAAATGCGCCGTTGCGCCCGACAGATCCCGCCAGACCACCACCGGCCCACTGCTGGTGGCCAGGATCTGGGCATTGTCGACGGCGCCGACGCCACTGATCCCCGCCGTCGTCAAGGAACTGCCCAATGCCACCCAGGCGCCGGCACCGCCATTGGCGCTCGAATCATAAGCCGCGGCCTCGATGCTGGTGCCAGCCGCAGTGATCTGCGTCCACGCCACCACCGGTTTGCCGCCAATTATAGCGATCGACGGATTGGAGGCTGACGCGCCTGCCGGCGTCAGACCGTTGCCAGTCGCGCTGCCCGCAACTGCCTGCCAAGTGCCGCCGCCGTCGTGCGCAACATAAAGTCCGACGACGCCGTTGTTGGACTGGGTCCAGGCAAGCCACGGCCCGGACGCATCGGCGGCGATGGCCGGCGAGGACGCATTGCCGGCGATGCCGCCGAGTGAAATTCCCGCCGGACCGGCGAGCGCGTTCCACCAGCCCTGCGGCACCGGATCGCTGGGCAGCGCAACGCTCGGCACCGAGACGGCCGCGGTCGGCGACGACAATGAATCTCCCGACGCCGTCGAAAGCGGAAACAGCCGATCGGCGGCGTGATCATCGCCGGCCGCATTGGCGGCGTAGCCGTACAGCGTGTCGGTAGCGGACGCGCTGGTCAGCAGATCGTTGCCGGGTCCGCCCTCCAGAATATCGTTGCCGGCGCCGCCGACGATGACGTCATCGCCGGCGCCGCCATTGACGAAGTTGCCGGAGCCCCGCAACTCGATCCGGTCCGCGCCCGAACCGCCCTGGATGATGTCGCCGCCGCCGTCCGAACCGATGATGGTGTCGCCGCCATTGCCGCCGGTGATGGAAACACCGGTGCCGCTGCCGCCCTGGATATTAGTCTGGCCACGGCCGCCGACGATCAGCTTGGTGCCGGAGCCGCCTATGATTGTATCGTTGCCGGCGCCGCCATAGAGGCTGTCGGCTCCGCTGCCGCCGTTGATGATGTTGCGATCGTTGCTGACCGAACTGCTCGCCGCCGCGGCCGTGGTCGTCAGCACGCCGGTCAAGGACAGCGAGAAGGCAAGGCCGGCATTGTCGCCATAGACCTTGTCGGCGCCGCCGCCCGTGCTCAGCATGTTGTCGCCGAGGCCGCCGTAAATCGTGTCGGTACCGGCGCCCCCCGTGATGGTATCGTTGCCGTCGCCGCCGATGATGAGGTTGGTGCCGCTAGCGGCCACGATGACGTCGTCGCCACCATCACCCATCAACAGGCCGCCCCTGCTGCCGCCGAAGATGGTGTCGTTGCCGTCGCCGCCCGAGATGGTGTCGAGGCCTGCGCCGCCGTTGATCCAGTCGTTGCCGGCCCCGCCGAAGATCAGGTTGGCACCGGCACCGGCAACAATGGCATCGTTGCCATCGCCGCCATTGATCGTATTGTTGCCGTCGCCGGCCTGAATGCTATCGTCACCGGCGCCCCCGGTGATCGTGTTGTTGCCAATGCCAACCACGATGGTGTCGTTGCCGCCACCGCCATCGATGGTGTTGGCGCCGTCTCCCGCGACGATCTGGTCGACGCCCGCGCCGCCCGTGACCGTATTGTTGCCCGATCCGGCATCGACCACGTTGGTGCCGTCGCCGGTGACGATGACGTCATCCCCCGCGCCGCCGAAAATCGTATCGTCGCCGGAGCCCGTCGTGATGGTATCGTTGCCGGTGCCGCCATCGACCAGGTTCTTGCCGTCGCCGGCGTTGATCTGGTCATTGCCATCGCCGCCATAGATCGTATCCGCGCCCGACCCGGTCGTGATGATGTCGTCGCCGGTGCCGCCGTCGACATTGTTGCCGCCATTGCCGGCAATGATGATGTCGTTGCCAATGCCGCCGAGGATCGTGTTCACGCCGTCGCCCGCGCGAATATAATCTGCGCCGTCGCCTCCGGTGATGAGAGTATTGTTGCCGCTACCTACAACGATGTGGTCATCATTATTGCCGCCATCGATCCAGATGTTGTTGCCGTTACCGGCCGTGATGGTGTCATTGCCGTCGCCGCCGTAAACAATGTTGGCGCCGTCGCCAACAACAATCGTGTCGGCGCCGATGCCGCCGTAGACGATATTGTTGCCCTTGCCGGCGGTGATCTTGTCGTTGCCGGTGCCGCCGTCGATGACGTTCGGGCCGTCGCCGGCCAGGATCACGTCGTCGCCGTCGTTGCCGTAAATGGTGTTGGTGCCATTGCCGACCGTGATCGTGTCGCCGGAACCCCCACCGTAGATCAGGTTGGTGCCGTCGGCGGCCAGGATCGTGTCGGCGCCGGCGCCACCGTAGATCTGGTTATCGCCGCTGCCCCCATCGATATAGGAACCGCCGTCGCCGCCGTGGATAATGTCATTGCCGGCGTTGCCATAGATGAAGTCGTGGCCGTTGCCGCCGGTGATGTTGTCGTTGCCGTCGCCGCCGGTGATATGATTGCCGGTGTAGGCCGGATCGGTCGGCGTCGCGCCGACGATGGTATCGTCCCCGATACCGCCATCGATGGTATCGCCGCCCGAACCGCCGGTAATGATGTCGTTGCCGTCACCGCCGAGCAGCGTCGAGGCGCCAAGGCCGTTCGAAATCACATCGTTGCCGGCTCGGCCGTCGACATAGTTGTTGCCGTCACCGGCGATGATGATGTCGTCACCGGTGCCGCCAATGAGCGTATCGTTGCCGGCAAGCCCCCTGATGACATCGCCGAAATTGTCGGCCGTGATCGAATCGGTGAAATTCGTGCCGATGATGGTATGGAAATTGGACGCCGTCTCGGTGCCGATGCTCGCCCCCGTCGCCACGCCGGTCAGCTGATTGAAAGTGATCCCAGCCGTCTGGCCGCTGTAGTCGACCGTATTGTTGCCAGCACCGCCATCATAGATCGAATTGCCCGGACCGCCGGCAATGATCAGATCGTCGCCATTGCCGCCAAGGATGGTCTGGTTTCCGGCGCCGGCGGTGATGGTGTCGTTGCCGTCACCGCCGTCGATGAAGTCGTTGCCGCCGTTGCTGACGATGATGTCGTTGCCGGCTCCGCCCTTGATAACGTCGGCTGAGGGGCCGCCGATCAGCGTGTCGTTGCCGGCGCCGCCGTTGAGGATCGCGGGTCCGTCGGCGGAGGTGAAATAGGCGCTGCCGCCGACCGGTGCCAGCGTTCCGGTCGGAGGTATCGAGACCAGATTGCCGTTGCTGTCCCGATATTGCAGATTGCCGTTGGCGTCCTTGAGGAAATTCCCGTTGGCGTCTTTGGCGTACTCGACCTTCTGCCCGTTCGGCCCGGTCGTGGCGTTGGGGTTGGAGAGAACGCTGTCCCCTGAGGCCGTGAAATTGACCTTCACCGTGTTGGGCGCCAGATTGTGAATGCGAATAACGTCGTTTCCGGCACCGGTATCCGCCGTGATGGTATCGACTGGACCGCTCGGGGTTTGCGTATAGGTCTGGCCGTTGCTGGCAACATATTCGATGCGAACGGTATTATCGCCGTTGATGTAGATGTCGTAAGTTTCGCTCTCCGCCGCCAGGATGTCGGCGGCGTTCTGACTGTTGTTCTGCGAATCGTTGGCGACGACACCGAGCTTCGCCAATGCCTGCGTGCGCAGCACCGACTGGCCGCCCATATAGAGACTTAGATCGCCGGTATGGGGATCATACAGGCCGAGCGGAGCCACGTCCTGCGGCTTGACCGAGGGATAATGGAAGATCGGCACATCAGCGATATTCTCGGTGCCGGACGGGCCGAGACCCCAGAACGAACTATAGACGAAGTCGAGATAGGCATAGCCATCCGCCGTCAGAGACAGTGGGCCGATCTGCCCAAGAGATTCGTTGATCCCGTTATCGATCAACTGCGCATAGTGGACCCGCGGGTTCTGTGGCGTCGAAGCCGTCAGCGCGGCGTCGAAGTTGAGTTGCAGGCCACCCTCCAGGCCGACGCTGGCGAGACCTGACAGCACAGAGGCATTGATGCCGACGCCAAGCTTCGCATCCAGCTTCAGCACGTCGCTGCTGCCGGGCAGCAGCGGATCGGGCCCAAGGTAAATGCCGTCCAGCAACTTCGACGGGTCGGCCCGGTTGCTGTTGATGAGATCGAGCAGTCCGGTCGAATCGTAGCCGAAACTCAGCCCGATATCCGCATCGAGGCCGACGTCGAGATTGAGGCTGGCCGTTAGGATGCCGAAAAAGCTGATAGCCGCCAGTGTCGGCTTGAACGACACGCTGGCGCCAAAACCGAGATCTACATTGACGAACGTGACCTGTTGTCCGAACAGCAGCCCCAGAATGCTGGAGGGATCGTTGAAGAAGGGAAATTGGACGTCCGCGACCGAACGTGTCGTTACCTTCGGATCGCTTTCGCCGAGCGGCGTGGAATCGACCGCCGTATTGATCGCGTCGTAGGCATCCTGGGCAGCCTTGGCGATTTCGCTTGCACCGTTCAGCAGATCCGCCACCGGACCCTTGGGAATGAGATTGCCGAGGTTCTTGACTGCCGCTGCGACGTCGAGGTCGCCGCTGCCGCCACTTCCAAGACCCGCGAAGTTTCCGACGGCGTTACCAAGACTCGCAAGATCGGCATCGCTGTTGACATTGACCTGCGGCAGGCGGAGGTCTTTGGTGCTGAAGTTGAGATTGCCCAGCGATATGACCAATCCCATGCCGGCGGTCTTGGCCCCGTCGGTGTAGAAACTATCGAGCTGCTTGATGATCGAGAACACCGCCTCGGCGATCGGCGCAATCGTTTTCGCCGTGCTCGCGTCGAGGTCGCCGTGATCCACCAACATGTCGAGGCTGAAGTGCAGCCAGTCTAGCGTTTCGCCGCTGGTGTAGGTCGGCAAGAACTGCTGAACCACGATCGGCGGGAGCAACCCGAGCCGAAGGAAGTCGCTGATGATCGGTACCGGCGAGGTGAGGAAGTCGATGACATCGCTCATCCCGCTGGTGGCTTCGTAGAATGGCTTGATGACCGGAAGCAGGAAGCTCGTGATCGCCGCGCCGACGTCGAGACCGATATTGTTGATGCCGACCGTCGGCGTCGGCGCGCTCGCGAGCGAGCTCGCATTCGACATCGCCCAGTCGAAGGCAAAATCAGCCTTCAGGCTGGGAAAATCGCTCTTGTCGACGTAGTTGCCGCCGGAATCCTTCTGGAACGCCCCGCCGAAAGCCAATTGCAGGTTTGAATGAGCCTGAAGATTGAACTTCGGTGTCAGGGTCACCGATCCGGCATTGCTGCTGTCGATCTTGGTACCACCGTTGAGCGCCGAACTTGCGCCGCTCCCGCCGACGGCCAAACCGATGGTGCCCGTCAAACCGGTATGATTTGCTCCGGCCTTTTCAGTCAGCAGGGCTTCCAGGAAGCCCATGGTGCCGAGCGCGCCGAACCCGTCGCCGAGCGTGTAGCCTACGGTCAGATTGAGAGGCGAGCCGTTATTTCCGGAGTTCCCGGTCACCACGTAGGCATTGTTGGCCGAAAATCCAACACCGAAATCGAACGTCCAGCCCAGCGAGCCGTTGATGGTCGAACCGGGATTGACCTTCAGCCCGAGCCCCGGCAAGCCGAGATCGGCGCCGACACCCGTGGAACCAGGGATGGTCTTGCCGAGGATGAGATCGAGTTCAACCTGGCTGACCTGCGTCAGGTCGTCAGCAGAGCCGTCGGCCGCCTGACGGGTGACGCCGTTCTCCACATAATAAAGGGTGACGTCGCTCGATGGATTCGCGTCCGGCAGGAGGCTGGCCGCCGACAGAAGTGAGATGATATCGTCCCTGATCTTCGACAGCAAAATTGTGTTGTCGAGAAAGTCCTGCTGCAACGTATTCTTCAGATTGGTGATTTGTCCGATCGCGGGACCGAGAATGTCCATGTTGGACAGTTGATTGCCGATGAATGGCAGATCGCCGCCTAGCACTGACGCCGCCTTCAGACCCGTTGCAACTGTATTCAATGCGTTGGACGCAGCGTCGAGCGCGGTATTGATCTCACCGAAAAGCAACGACGCGGTCGCCGCCTGGTTCGAAAACGTTCCCACAGTCGGCTGGCCGACATTGGCCCAGTTCATCGACACAACTTCCGGCGAGGTAAGGCCGCCGCCGCTGACATGCGCCGCGAGCGAAGCAGTGCCGCTGATGCTGGTCTGAGAGATGGTCGATACGTTCTGGACCGTGATCGCGGCAAGCTGTGCGGTCGTGAGGTTTCCCCCCTGCGAATCGGCGATATGGGTCGAAACTTGGGAAACGACATCGGCGGAGCCGCTGGTCACCTTGGTCGAGACGCCGTCCAGCACGACATTGCCGGCGAGGCTGCTCGCCTTGACCTCGATGCTGGAAGCGAGATCGGCACTTTTCAGGATGAAGGAATTCGCCGCCGTGTCGGCGCCGAACACCAGCGTCGTCGTATGTGCGTTCTGGGTTTCGCTGCCATTCTGCCCGCTGAGTCCAGAAAAGCTGTGGCCAGGCGTCGTCGCACTTAGATCGAAGACGAGCTCCGCGGTCGCGCTGGACGTAAGCTGTACGGTAACGAGATCGATGTTGCCGTTGACCGAGGTTGATGTCGTGACATGCGCGGGGTCGATGGCCTTGAGCGCGGCGGCAAGACCGTCGATGGTCGCTGTATTGTTGGCAGCAAAATAATTGGACGTCGCCGTTTGAATTTGTCCGACCGGATCGCCCAGCGCGGCCAGCTGGCCGAGCGTGCGGTTGAGGACAGGCGGATTGACATTCAGTGCGGTCGACGCATCCAGCGTATTCGCGGCGTCGGCGAGTTTGTGCAAGCCGTCGACGATGGCAATGCCGGCGAGTGGCGAAAGATCGGCTGACAACAGCAGGCGCGGCTCAAGCGGCTCGATGACGAAAAGATGGTCGTCGCCGGCGGCCCGCCTCGACGCCCGCGGCTGCGCCTTCACACGTCCGTTGCGGCGTTTTAAAATACCTGACGAGAGCCTATCCTTTTTCCCATGATCCGCTCTCTTCAAAACAAGCCTCCACCCAAGGACGGGCGATTAGGCATGATCCGGGAAAAAACTGGCACCGGGGCAATAAAAAGATCATGCTCAATCAAAAATGCAGACGCGCGGCCGAAATTAAATAAAAGCCAAGTGCGCTCGCGAAAGCGCAACGAACTGTAAAAAACGTACCAAAGCAATTAAGGTTTGTAAAATGATTATCACTGGCGGCTGTCGTCTCGACCAGAGCGTATGACGAACGTCGTATGCGGATGGAAGCGGTAAGCGCGGATCGCCTGGCGGATTACGGGATTTTTTGTTAGTTACAATTTTTGAGATAGTTTAAAGGGAGAATATTAATGAGCGGCATTAAATCCGGGGAGAGCCCGGAACAGCCCAATCCGACCGCTACCGCAGTGCACTGGGACCAGACCCATATGCGCACCGAGTTCTCAAACGTCATCAACGTGTTGAGCACGCGGGAAGAATTTTCACTGCTGTTTGGCATGAACAGCACCTGGAGCCTTGCCGAAGGCAAAGGCTTTGAAGTCAAGCTCTCGAACCGCATGGTGCTGACGCCTTACGCCGCCAAACGTCTGAACCTTTTGCTGACCGAACGGCTGGCAGAGTATGAAGCGAAATACGGTGTGTTGGACCTCGCAACTTAATCCGGCTTGAACCACAGGCAGAACTTCATTGCAGAGCGAAACCCAGGCAACTGCAGCGATACGAAACCAGGGCCCGGATGTCTCGAACGAGACCGAGATCTGGCGCCTGCTGGCGCAAGCCGAGCGGATCGAGGATTTTGCGGGCGCCTGGATTGCGCTGCTCAGCCGCGCCCACGACGGCATCACTCGCTCGGCGTTGCTGCTTGGCGTTCCGGACCGCGGCCCCTTCGAGATTGCGGCGCGTTTTCCGACAGCCGCATCGCCCGGCGACGACGAATTTCCCGGCGCCGCCGAGCATGTGCTTGAGACCGCGAGCCGCAAGCGGCGTCCGGCGATCGAAGGCGGCGGCGAGCTGCCGACCCGGATTGCCTATCCCCTGGTCTTCGCCGAGCTTCTGCACGGCGCCATCCTGGTCGAGGCCAAGCCGCTGGATCCGAACGGCGTGCGCCGTCTCATACGTCATTTGCAGTGGAGCGCCTCCGGAGTGGAGGCTTTCCTCAATCGCGATGCGTCACGGCGAAGCGTCGGCTCTGCCGCGACGGCGGAGTTCCTCATCCGTGTCGTCGATGCACTCGTCTCGACGGAGAGCGGCGTCGACGCGGGACGCCTTTTGAGCAATCTGCTCGCGCGCCGGCTGGAATGCGACAGCGTCGCTGTTGGGCGCTACCATCGTCAACGTTCGAAACTGCTCGCGCTGTCGCAGACGGCCTCGGTCGATCGCCGCGGCTCGCTGGCGATCGCGATCGAAGCCGCCCAGGACGAGGCTATCGATCAGGAAAGCGCCGTGCTGGCGCCAGCAAGGGGGGTGGCTTCATCGCTTCTGACGCGCGCGCATGTGCAGCTATCGAGAATGTTCGGCGGCGCCCATGTGCTGACGGTGCCGCTGGTCGCGAGAGACAAGGCGGTCGGCGCCGTCACGCTGCGCCGGAACGACCGTGCCTTCACTCAGGAAGAGATCAACCTGGCCGATACGCTGGCGAGCGCGACTGGCGGCCTCCTGGCTGAGAAATGGAGCCTGGATCGGCCGCTTCCGGCTCTGGCCGCCGACCGGGTCGGCGCGTTCGTTGGCAGGCTGATCGGTCCCGACCGCCTGCTCCTCAAGTCCGCGGTGATCGTCGGTCTGACGGCCGCGGCCTATCTGGCATTTGCAACTGACAATTATCGCGTGCGCGCGCACGCCCAAATCCAGGGCGAGATTAGGCGTTTGGTATCGGCTCCCTTCGACGGGTATATCCGCGCCCAGTTCGCCCGGGCCGGAGACGTCGTTCCGGCGGGCTTCGTTCTCGCCGAACTGCAGGATAACGATTTGGTGCTGGAACGATTGCGGCAGATCTCGAAGAAACGGCAATATCAGCTTGAACTCGACAAGGCGCTCGCCAAGCGGGACCTCGCGGAAACCAACATCGCGCGCGCGCAGATCGAACAGGCGGACGCGGAGATAGACCTATCCGACCAGATGATCACACGGGCTCAGCTCAAGTCCCCTTTCGCAGCCGTCGTGGTCAGCGGCGACCTCAGCCAGTCCGTCGGTAAACCGATATCGCGGGGCGATGTGGTGTTCGAGCTCGCCCCGCTCGACCGCTACCGGGTCACCGCCGTCGTGCCGGAGGCCGAAATCAGACTGGTCAACCCGGGACAGACCGGCGAGCTTCTGTTGTCGGCGCTGCCCGACCGGACCTACCCGATGGCGGTAAATTCGGTGACACGGGTGGCCCAGACCAACGAGAGCGTGAACGGCTTCGAGGCCATTGGCTCGGTCGACACCACCGATCCAAGCGTTCGCCCGGGGATGGAGGGCGTGGTCAAGATCGAGGCCGGGCGGCGAAACGTCGCATGGATTTGGTTTCATCCGCTGTTCGACTGGCTGCGGATCAAGGTCTGGAGCTTGATCCCGTGAGGCGCTCGAGGACGGCATGAGCACGAGATCAATCCATTCGTCGCTGTGGCATCTGGCGGAAAAGCTGAAGCCGCGATTGCGCGAAGATTGCGCCATCGAGCGTCACGTTGTTCGCGGCGCGGTTTGGCACGTCGTCAGAGACCGCTTGTCGACCAGAGTTCATCGGCTTTCGCCCGCGGCCTATGGCGTGCTGATGCGCATGGACGGCACCCGGACCTTCGATCAGATCTGGCGCGACGTGGTGGCGCGGTTCGGCGAAGATGCGCCGTCGCAGGACCAGATCCTGCACACCGCCTCCGAACTCTATGCAGCCAATCTACTGCAGTCCGATGCGGCGGTCGACGAGAGCGACCTCGCCGAGCGTGGCCGCAAGGAGCGCGGCCATCTGCCGATGGCAAATCTGAAGAACCCGATGTTCATGCGGATCCCGCTGGTCGATCCGGATCGATTCCTGAACGCGACCGTGCATCTGGTACGGCCATTCTGCAATGGCTTGGGCGGCGCGGCCTGGCTTGGCGCGATGATCTGGCTCGCCGTCCAGATGGCGGTGCATTGGCAGGCGCTGACCGACGACATCGTCGACCGGGTTCTCGCCGCGCAAAGCCTGATTACTTTGGTGCTGGTCTACCCCGTTCTCAAGATCCTGCATGAACTCGGACACGCTTACGCGGCGAAGCTCGCCGGCGCCGAGGTTCACGAAATGGGACTGATGATGCTGACCCTACTGCCGGCGCCCTACGTCGACGCCTCGGCTTCCGCGATCGTGCCGGAAAAATGGAAGCGCGCGCTGATTGCCGCCGCCGGCATGATGGTCGAACTTTCGGTTGCGGCGATCGCGATGCTGGTTTGGCTCAATGCCGAGCCGGGACTCTTGAGATCTGTCGCCTACGACACCGTGTTGATTGCCAGCGTCTCGACGCTGATTTTCAACGGCAATCCGTTGCTGCGCTTCGATGCCTACTACATCTTCTGCGATCTGCTGGAATTGCCGAATCTGGGAAGCCGGTCGCAGCGTTACTACAATCACCTGCTGCAGTCGCATCTTTTCGGGGTGAATGAAACGACCGTCGCGCGTCCGGCGCCCGGGGAGCGATTCTGGTTCCTGCTGTATGCGCCAGCTTCCTTTGTCTACCGGATGTTGACGATCGGAAGCCTGGTCCTTTTCATAGCCTCGAAGTATTTCGTGGTCGGCGTATTGCTGGCGATCTGGATGGCGGTGGTTTCGTTTGTCTGGCCCGTGGTCAAGGGCCTTAAATTCGTGCTGGTTTCGCCGTCGCTCGACAGAGTACGGTGGCGAGCGATCGCGGTAACGACGCTTTTTGTCGCTGTTGGTGGATTGCTCGGCGCGGTCATCCCGTTTCCCAACGGTACGGTGACACGGGGGATCGTCTGGATTCCGCAGGAGGCCCGTATCGTCGCCAACGCTTCCGGCACTTTGTCTCAGTTCCTGGCCGACCCTGGCACCGTGGTAGCGGCCGGCGATCCGCTGGTGCGTCTCGAAGATCCCTTGATCGACAGCAAACGAAAAAAGGCGCAGGCCCGGCTGACGGAAATCGAAGCCCGGCTGTTTTCGGCACAGGCGCGGACGCCGTTCGACGCCGAACTGTTGCGGCGTCAGAAGGAACTGGCGGACGGCGAATTGCGCGAGATCGAGCGCCAGCATGGCGACCTCGTCATCCGAAGCCCCTCGGCCGGCATTTTCGTGGTTCCGCATTCCGCCGACCTCGCCGACAATTTCGTCAAAAGAGGGCAGTTGATTGGTTATGTCATGACCGAGCATTCGCCGCCGGTCCGGACTACCATTCCCGAAAGCGAGATCGAGTACGTTCGCGATCGAACGATGGCGGTCTCGATCCGCTTCGACGAGGCGTCGTGGCAGCCGATCAGCGCTGCCCGGATCGAGCGTCAATTCCCGCAATCGACCCATCAGCTTCCAAGCCCGGCGCTGTCCAGCGCGAACGGCGGACCATTCGCCCCGGACCCCGGCGCGAAGGAAAAAGACACCAGTCTGGAAGCCTTTTTCGAGGTAGACATCGCCACGCCAGATAAATTGCTGCTGGAGCGCTGGGGCCAGCGCGTGTGGGTGCGTTTCGACCACGGCGTCAGTCCAGCGTTTGCGCGGATATACCGCGCCGGCCGGCAATTGTTTCTCGGGCGCTTCCATGTCTGACGTGCTCACCGCCCCGAACCTGACCATTCCGCGCGCCTTCGAGCGCCGCAGTCGAGCCGCGGCGGATCCGCCGATCGACAGCGCCACGACCTGGATCGCTGCGCGCCTGTCGGTCGCCGCCACCAATCTTCGCTCGCGCAAAGCACGACGCATGGGCGAGGCGGCGGCGGCACGGGCCGGGATGCTTGCCGCGCTTTCGTCTGATGCGCTAACTGATCTGCGTAGACAGACGGCTGTCGCGCTCCGTTCGCGAGGCATGAGCGACGACAATATTGTCGAGGCGCTGGCGATTGCGCGTGAATATACCCGTCGCACGCTTCAGCTGGAGCCCTACCCGCAGCAAATGGCCTGCGCCGCTGCCTTGACGCGGGGCTGCGTCGCCGAGATGGACACCGGCGAAGGCAAGACCATCGCGGCCTTCCTGGCGGCCGCGGTGTTCGGCCTCGCGGGCCGGGCCGTGCATATCGTGACCTCGAACGACTATCTCGCCAACCGCGACGCCGAACAGGTCCGGCCGGCGCTGCAGGCGCTCGGACTGACGGTTGGCGTCGTAACCGGCTCCGTCCCGGTGTCGCCGCGCCGCGCCGCCTATGCCGCCGATGTCGTCTACGTTTCGAGCAAGGAAGTTTGCTTCGATTACCTTAGGGACGGACTGGCCCGCACATTTATTGCCGGCAACTCCACCCTTGCCACCAAGCTCGGGCGGCTGCTCGGCGCGGCGGCGCGGGACGATTCCCAGCCGCTACAGCGCGCGCTGGACGTCGCGATCATCGACGAGATCGACAGCGTTCTGATCGACGAAGCCACCACGCCGCTGCTGATTTCCGCCAACCAAAGCGGCGACATCTCCGAAGAGACCGCGCGGCAGGCGCTGGAGATGGCGGCCGCTCTCGAACTAGGCATCGATTTCACGGCCGACCCCCACGGCCTGATGCCGATGCTGACGCCGCGCGGGGAACTCCGCCTGGAAGATCAGGCCGCGACGCTGACGGGACCCTGGCGCGTTCGCCTGATCCGCAACGAATTGCTGCGCGCCGCGGTGGCCGCGATCCACACGCTCAAGCGCGACCACCATTACCTTGTGCGCGACGGCAAGATTGTCCTGATCGACCAGCAAAACGGGCGAACCATGCCCGACCGGCATTTGAACCAGAGCCTCAGCCTGATGGTCGAGGTGAAGGAAGGCTGCACCATGAGCGGCGAACGCAAATCGCTCGCAAGCATCAGTTTCCAGCGCTTCTTCCGCAACTATGCGACGATCTGTGGCCTCAGCGGCACGGTTCGCGAGGTCGCGGAGGAATTGTACACGGTCTATGGTCTTCGCCTGTCCCGCGTCGAGCGCCGTCTTCCGCTGCGCCGGGGTTCGGCGCCGCCGCGGGTTTTCACAGACAGGGCACAATTGTGGGACAGTGCCGCGCGAATGACTGAACAGCTGCAGGCCCGCGGGCAGCCGGTGCTGGTCGCCGTTCGTAGCGTCGTCGAAGCGCAACGGGCGAGTGCCGCGCTCGATGCGCGCGGCGTCCGTCATCGCGTGCTCAGCGCCGCGCAGGACGAAGCCGAGGCCGAAATCGTCGCCGGCGCCGGCGTGCGCGGTACCGTGACGGTCGTCACCAACATGGCCGGCCGCGGCACCGATATTCGGCTCGGCGAAGGTGTCGCCGAACTCGGCGGCCTCGTGGTGTTGATGTGCGAACGCAATGAATCCCGCCGCGTCGATCGCCAATTGATGGGCCGCTGCGCTCGCCAGGGTGATCCAGGTCTGGTGGCGGAATTTTTTTCGCAGCAGGATGCGATCCTGCATCTATTGGGACCCCCTTGGAAGAGAACGGTGACGGCCTGGCCCCGTCTCACGGGGCTTGCCATCCTGCGCGCACAGGCCTTGTCGCAACGTCGCACCCGGCACGGCCGCCTCCAGCTCTTGCGCCGCGACAAGCAACTGGCGAAGGTGATGGCCTTCGCCGGAGGACTTGACTGATGCGGGCATTTCTGCTGCACGCGGCTCTGACCGCAATTGCGATCTATGTACTGGCTCACCCTGCGCGGGCCCAATCCCTCGATGACTATGCAAGTCGGGCATCATGTCTGATTACTCCATTCCATGTCTACAAGTTGGCGATGCCCACGCCAGGCCCTCTTGCTTCCGTCGCGGTCAAGCGAGCAGACGTGGTCAAGAAAGGTCAGGTCATCGCGATGCTTGAATCCGTTGTCGAGCAGGCGCAGGTCGATGCCGCCCGGGCGCGATCCACCACCGATGTCGCTATTCGTCTAAAAACGGCGGTATACACGGCGGCCGCCGCGAAGCTTGAGCGCCAGCGTAAGCTCAGGGCGGCTGCGGTAAACTCGGAACAAGCGTGGGAAGAAGCCGAAGCCGCCGCTTCCGTCGCGAAGGAGGAAATTGAGCAGGCACAACTCGACAAAGAGCTGGCAACTCTAGAGCTTGCCCGCTTGGAGGCGACACTCGAGCGCCGCATTCTTCGCGCTCCTGCAGAGGGCGTCGTCACTTCCGTCGATCTGCATGCGGGCGAGTACGCTGATCCTACGAATGCAATTGCCACGGTAACCGAGATCGATCCGCTCACCGTCGACGTTTATCTGCCTGCCACGGCGTACCCGCTTGTATCGATGGGCATGTCGGCGGCTATTACTCCGCAGGAGCCGCTCGGCGGTCCCCGCGAAGGCATCGTGATCACGAAAGATCCGCAGATTGACGCTGCAAGCGGGTTATTTCTCGTCCAGCTGAGATTGCCGAACCCGGGAGGCATCCTCCCGGCCGGCGTGCATTGCAGCGTGAAATTTGCGATGACGACACTGTCGTCGGAAATGCCAAAATGACTATCAAGAAGTCGCCGCACGGAGTGAAAGCGAAATGAAACGGCTCTTCAACGCTCTCACGGTTGCCGCGACTTTCACATCAATCGGCCATCCCGTCGCGGCTCAGAGCGAAAAAGAATTCCAAACAAAAAGCGGAACGCCAATAATCATAGTTAATCTCGTGAGCGCGCGACCGGATTGCAGCTCTAATCCCGGTCTGATCGCTGTGCCTGTTATTCGTGAGAAGCCGACGAACGGCAATGTTGGCATGCAAGTCGTCGCGACAGATATTGCAGCTTCGCAGAACTGCCCGGCTCGAAAAATTCCGACCATTGCACTCGTCTACACCTCAACCAAGGATTTCGTCGGGACTGACTCGGTTCAGGTCGAAATCGAAGCTGGCAATCGCACAACCACATTGAGGTACCGCGTGACGGTACGAGCAAACGCGGAGCGATTGTGAGAGCCGATAATAGCGGACGACGAACACGATAGCTGCTAAATAGGAAGACCCAGTTTCCAACCTTCTGCCACACGCCGGCAATCAATAGACGGGGTTGTCGTTACTTTTCAATCAGGGACGCGGAAGTGCGCCGCATTATCTCTACGCAGCAATAGAAGCTGGAACCGTCGACAGAACCAATACGACCTTGAAGGAGCGGGTGGCCTCCTTGAGAAAACGCGAGATCGTCCCGTCGATGCTACGGATCACACCAGGAACTCCAGCGTGCTTCCCGTCGAACTATTCACCGACAAGCATTTTTAACGACGTACTCTAACCGCTTCTTCGCTGATCCGACGCCGCGCCGAAATCAGCGGTTTTCCCGCTTCGAAGATCACTGAGGTGAAGCGGATGATTGATCCGACGACGGCTGCTGTGACTTTGATGCTTTCCAACGAACTGCAGGCCCGCAATCCCCAGATCGCGATCGTGACTGACCTGGCAACACTTGCGGCTGACCTCGCAAAGCTAAACGCTATCGGGATCCGCCACGAAGCGGCGACTGCCATGCGACGATTACCCGGTTCACAGAGGCTCGGCCGCGGTAGTAGGATTCATTGAGTTCCCGAGCCATGCAGCCGCTTATCAAGGTCCGATTAGCATTGCTACGGCGATAGCGACGCGAAAACGCGACACGTCGAGATTGGCACAGGTTAAACTTCTGGAAATCAAAGCATGTGACGGGAAAGCCACATCGAATCGCAATAGCTATGTTCCACTACGACCGCAAAGAACGGGCGAGCTGGGGGCTGACCCTGACACAGCCATTCACTTAGAGCCGCCTCGGCGGCTCTTTTTTTGTTAAGTCCCGCCGCGCGGCAAAAGGCCGATACGCCAAGTTCGTCGATCGATTTTTCGAATGCTCTCGCCAGCGGATTGAACAAGGCCGCCCACAAATTGCCCGCGCAGTTGGGGTCCTCAGATTGGCAACCGTTCGCAAACCATTCAACTGACCGTGCAAATACCAGTAACGAATCGAAAATCGTTCTTGCTCACATTATCCTCAACCAAAGGGGTAAGGTGGAGCGCAGATCATGAGTAGGGAAGCAGTCCTGGAGAACGTACGGCGATTTCGCACGATCGCTTCGTTATACCGACAAACCGCGGCCTTCCGGCCTAGTCAAAGCTGGTCGTTGCTGGGGCAGGCAAAAGATTGGGAGTATCGCGCATTGGCGGAGTTGGAATCCTACTTTAAGGGCTCAGCGCAGCCAACTAGCGCGCAGTTGGAGATCGCTATCGCCGCCTAAGTTGATCTGTATGAAGCTGATGAGCGAGAAGATAGCGTTCGACAAAGCGGTGTTGCAACCAAGTTGAGGTGTCCCTTGCTCTGCAAAGTTAAAATGTCACTCGGCAGCTTCTGAAGGAGCCTGGGCCG
>JBGPSI010000059.1:0-23508 GCA_041490045.1 Bradyrhizobium sp. | reverse complement strand
TCAGCCTCAATCCCGCGGCGTATGGGACATAGCCGTCATCAATTCGGCCGCGCGCTGCCTTCATACATGTAGGTCATGGGCCGGGGTCCCGGGATATAGCCGGTCTCGATCCGGTCGATGCGAAAACCCGCGCCTTCGATCATCGAGCTGATCGGCCGGTTGAGGTGACAACCGCCGGCGATACAGCGCCAGGCCGGCGTCAGCCGGTCCTGCCAGCGCCGTACGCTTTCGTCGGGCGCCCGGCCGTGCTCGACGAACAGAAGTTTGCCGCCCGGCCGCAACACGCGCCGGATTTCCGCCAGCGCCGTGTCGGCGTGCGGGATCGAGCACATGGTCCAGGTCGTGACGATGGTATCGACGCTATGACCTTCGAGCGGAATGGCCTCTGCGGACGCCTCGAGGAAACTGACCGGCATGATGATGCCGCGTGATGCGCTTTGGGCCATGGTTACCAGCTTCGCCGCCGGTTCGAGTGCCAGCACCTCCCGCACCGGCGGACGGTAGAACGGCAGGTTCAGTCCCGAGCCGACGCCGATCTCGAGCACCCGGCCCTCCGCCGCGCCGATCACCCGTTCGCGAATCGGCAGCAGCAGCTTGTTGCGCATCGCAAGATCGCAAAGCCTCGGCAGGATGACGTCGCTGTAGAAACCCATCGGTCGCTCCCTGATGATCCCTGCCAGATATGGGTGCGCGACCGTCGCACCGACAGCCGCAGGATACAACGAGCCGCACACCATCTCGTGCGCAGTTCATCTCACTCGGCCGGCTCCGGAACAGCCTGTGGCCGCTTGATCGACTCGGGCGGCGGCGACGGCGGCTGGCTGTCGACACGGTCTTCGTCCCACTGCCGGAAGCCCCTGACGATTCCATAGATCGCCGGAATCACGATCAGCGTCAAAAGCGTCGACGAGATCATGCCGCCGATCATCGGAACCGCGATCCGCTGCATGATTTCGGATCCGGTGCCGGTGCTCCACATGATCGGCAGCAGGCCCGCCATGATGGCGACCACCGTCATCATCTTCGGCCGCACCCGCTCGACCGCGCCTTCCATGATGGCGTCGTAGAGGTCGGCCCTTGAAAGCGCGCGGCCCTCGGCCGCGCGTCGTGCCTCGATCTGCGCCAGCGCATGGTTGAGGTAGATCAGCATCACCACGCCGGTCTCGGCGGCGACGCCGGCCAGCGCAATGAAGCCCACGACCACGGCAACCGAGAGATTGAAGCCGAGCCACCACATCAGCCAGATCCCGCCGACCAGCGCGAACGGCAGCGACAGCATCACGATCATGGTGTCGGTGAACGAGCGGAAATTGAGATAGAGCAGGAGAAAGATGATCGCGAGCGTCACCGGCACCACGATTTTCAGCCGCGCCGCCGCGCGTTCGAGATATTCGTACTGCCCGCTCCAGACCACATAAGAGCCAGCCGGGAACTGGATGCTCGCCTTCACCGCCGCCTGCGCGTCGGCCACATAGCCGCCGAGATCGCGATCCCTGATGTCGACATAGATATAGACAGCGAGCTGCCCGTTCTCGGTTCGGATCGAGGTCGGGCCGCGCGAGGGCGCGACTTTTGCAACCTCTCCCAGTGGTACCGCCCCGCCGTTCGGCAGCGGCACCAGAACGTCGCTGGCGATGGCCTGCGGGTTGCTCCTGAGATCGCGCGGGTAGCGCATGTTGACGGTGAAGCGCTGGCGGCCCTCCACCGTGGTGGTCACGGTCTGGCCGCCAAGGGCGGTGGCGATGACGTCCTGGACGTCCTGCACCATGATGCCGTAGCGCGCCAGCGCCGCGCGGTCCGGGATCACGTCGAGATAGTAGCCGCCGAGCGCGCGTTCGGCATAGGCCGACGACGTTCCCGGCACGGTCTTGATGACTTGCTCGACCTGCTTTGCCAGTTTGTCGATCTCGACGAGATCGGTGCCGATCACCTTGACCCCGACCGGCGTGCGGATGCCGGTCGATAGCATGTCGATGCGGGACTTGATCGGCATGGTCCAGGCGTTGGAGACGCCCGGAAATTGCAACGCACGGTCCATCTCGGCCGTGAGGCTTTCGATCGTCACCCCCGGCCGCCATTCCGCCTTCGGCTTCAGGTTGATGATGGTCTCGAACATCTCCGATGGCGCCGGATCGGTGGCGGTGGAGGCGCGGCCCGCCTTGCCGTAGACGGAAGCCACTTCCTGGAATGACCGGATGATCCTGTCCTGCGTCTGCAACAATTCGGCCGCCTTGGTCACGGAAATGCCCGGCAAGGTGGTAGGCATATACAGCAGCGTGCCTTCGTTGAGGCTCGGCATGAACTCGGTGCCCAATTGCCGCGCCGGCCAGATCGTGACCGCGAGAATGGCCAACGAGGCGAGGATCACCAGCACCTTGGCGCGCATCACGCCGGCGATCACGGGCCGATATATCCAGATCAGGAATCGGTTGATCGGATTCCTGTGCTCCGGAACGATCCGGCCGCGGACACAGACCACCATCAGCGCCGGCACCAGCGTCACCGACAACAGCACTGCCGCCGCCATCGAAAACGTCTTGGTGAAGGCGAGCGGACTGAACAGCCGCCCCTCCTGCGATTCCAGCGTGAAGATCGGCATGAAGGAAACCGTGATGATCAACAGGCTGAAGAACAGCGCCGGCCCGACCTCGGAAGCCGCCTCGATCAGCACCGCGACCCGCCGACGCCCCGGCTCGGCCCGCTCGAGATGCTTGTGGGCGTTCTCGATCATGACGATGGCCGCATCGATCATGGCGCCGATGGCAATCGCGATGCCGCCAAGACTCATGATGTTGGCGCCAAGCCCCAATAGCTTCATGGTGCCGAACGCCATCAGGATGCCGACCGGCAGCATCACGATCGCCACCAGCGCGCTGCGGAAATGCAAGAGGAAGACGATGCAGACCAGCGCCACCACGATGCTCTCCTCGAGAAGCGTGTGCTTGAGCGTCTCGATCGCCGCGTTGATCAGGTTGGAGCGGTCATAAACCGCGACGATCTCAACGGACTTCGGCAGGCTGCTGGCGATCTCCTTGAAGCGCTTCTTGACGTTCTCGATCACGTCGAGGGCATTGACGCCGAAGCGCTGCAGCACGATGCCGCTCGCCACTTCGCCCTCTCCGTTCAGTTCGGTGATGCCGCGCCGCTCGTCCGGCCCCAGCTCGACGCGGGCGATATCGCGCAGCAGCACCGGCGTTCCGTTGCTGGTCTTCAGCACGATATTGCCGAGGTCGTTGATGCCTTTCAGATAGCCCTTGCCGCGGATGACATATTCGAACTCCGAGAGTTCGACGGTGCGGCCGCCGACATCGGCGTTGCTGGCGCGGATCGCATCGCGCATCTTCTGCATGGTGATGCCGAGATCGCGCATCCGCTGCGGATCGAGGATGACGTTGTACTGGCGGACGAAGCCGCCGACACTGGCCACTTCCGCGACGCCTTCCGCCTTGGCCAGCGCGAATTTCAGGTTCCAGTCCTGGATGGTGCGCGTGTCCGAGAGATTTAGCTCCTTGGACATCACGGCGTATTGGTAGACCCAGCCGACGCCGGTTGCGTCCGGCCCCATCGTCGGCGTCACGCCCGCTGGCAGCCGCGACGCCGCGCTGTTGAGGAATTCCAGCACCCGCGAGCGGGCCCAATAGATATCGGTGCCGTCTTCGAAGATGACGTAGACGAACGACACGCCGAAGAAGGAAAATCCCCGCACCACCTTTGACCGCGGCACTGTGAGCATCGCGGTCGTCAGGGGATAGGTGACCTGATCCTCGATCACCTGCGGCGCTTGACCCGGATATTCCGTGTAGACGATCACCTGGGTATCGCTGAGATCGGGGATGGCGTCGAGCGGCAGATGCGACAGCGCGTAGATGCCGGCGGCGGCCGCGAAGCCGGCGCCGAAAAACACCAGCAGCAGGTTGCGCGCCGACCAGGCGATGAGGCGGGCGATCATGGCTTTTCTCCCGCATCCGAGAAGCCCTTCAGCGCCGCCTTCAGATTGCTTTCGGCGTCGATCAGGAAGTTGGCGGCGACGACCACCGGTTCGCCTTCGGCAACGCCCTCGCGTATCTCGACATAGCCGCCGCCGCGATGCCCGATTTTCACGTCGCGCGGTTCGAACCGCCCTTCGCCCTTGTCGACGAACACCGCCTGCCTTGAGCCGGTATCGAGCACCGCGCTCTCGGGAACGGCGAGCACGGCTTGCGGATTGCCGGTGTCGATCTCGGCATCGACATACATATCCGGAAGCAGCGCAAAGTCCGGATTGGAGAGCTCGATCCGGATCCGCGCTGTGCGCGTATCCTTGTTGACCTGCGGATAGATCACGCTGATCTTGCCGGCGAATTCCCGGCCCGGATAGCTTCGCGCACGCACGATGACGGGCTGGCCGACCGAGACCGCGCCGAGGTCGCGCTCCGCCAGATCAATCACCGCCCAGACCACCGAAGTGTCCGCGACCCGGAACAGCACGTCGCCGGGCTGCGCGCGCATGCCCTCGACGGCCGTGCGTTCGAGCACGACGCCGTCGCGCGGCGCCGACCATTCGATCGCGATCGGAACGTTGCCGGTCTTTTCCATGGCGGCGATCACGGCGTCAGGCACGTCGAGGTTCTGGAGCCGCTGCCGCGAACCGCGGCCGTAGGCGACGCTGCCGCCGGTGGTCTTCGAATTGATGGTGGCGATGTATTCGGCCGCCGCCGAGGAGATCAAGGGGCTGTAGATTTCCATCAAGGGCTGACCCTTGGTTACTCTCGTGCCCGTGGTCACATTGGTGACTTTCTGAACCCAGCTTTCCGATCTCATCGAAATGACGGAGACCCGCCGTTCGTCGAGCTGAATGGTGCCGGGCGCCCGGATCGCGGTGCGAATGACCCGCGATGCTGCGGGCTCCGACTTGACGCCGGTCCGCTGGATCTTTCCCGGCGACAGTTTTATCGACCCGTCGTCGGCGTCGTCGCCTTCATAGACCGGGATGTAGTCCATCCCCATTGGATCCTTCTTCGGAGTCGGCGAAGTGTCGGGCAGCCCCATCGGGTTGCGGTAGAATTTTATCTTGCGATCTGTCGCGACCGCGGTCGGGGGCGCGGCGGCCGGCTCGTCTTCGAAACTGAGATCGGCGCCCGGCGGCACGGCGCGGTAGTCGCGTCCATCCGGCGTTTTTCGAGGCGTCAGCGAATAGAGCGGACGCCCGTCCGGGTCCTGATAATAGATCGGTTCGTCGCTCGCCTGTGCCGAGGCCGTTGAAACCAGCGCGACGGTCGCCGCGCTTGTGAGGTGAAGGTGCCCGCGGACACCTATGAATCCGCCACCCGCCGCCGCTGTCACAGCGGCGAGGGTGACGCCCGCGAGAAGGGCGCGTTTCATTTCTGGGCCGTGATGACAAGCTTGCTTTCGACCGTTCCGGTCTCGCCCTGCACCTTGGCGCCGAGCGACAGCAGCCATTTGCCTTCCATGCCGAAAGCCGCCTTGAACCGGTAGCTGCCCGGCTCTCCGCCCGGCTCGCGCACGATCTTGGTCGCCATCTCCGGCATGCCTTCCGGCCCCATGTCGAGACGGGTGGCGAAGATCACGGCGTCAGGCACCGGCCTTCCGGTCTTCTTGTTGACGAGCTGGACGGTGACGATCTTGTCCTTGCCGACAGCGACGGTCGGCTCGACCAGCTTGAATTCATAGTCCTTGATATCGGCCAGCGCGAGGCCGGTGGAACCGATCACGGCAATGCCGATGAGCGCGGCCTGGAAGGCCCGCGAGAGTTTGAACGTCTTCATATGAAAAATCCTCTGATGTCATGGTCCTGCCGCAAGGCGGCATGCGTCGATTCCCGCGCGGATCAAGCCGCGCGGCAGCACACGGCGCGGTGGCGCCGTTCAGACCAGACGTCGAGGTGGATGTTCGGGCGGCGGGTGACCAAAACCGTCGGGCCGGGCATCGTTGCGCTGAAGCGCAATGGTGCCCGATACGACCGGGAACGGATGCGAGATGCCTGCGGAAATGCCGGCGAAACATACCGACCCGCAGGCCGCCATGAAGACGCACTTGTCGCAATCGACCGGCACAGGAGCTTTCGACGGACAGCAGGGCATGTCACTTGCCATCTCGTCCATCATGTCCGCCGACATTTCAGCCGAGGTCATTTCGGACGAGGTCATTTCCGACGGCGTCATTTCATCCGCCGTCGCCTGCATCGGGTCCTGCGGGGACGTCGCCCCCATCACCGGCCGGGAAACCGGAGCCAACGCAAGGCCCGCGATCATCAGGATCGCGAGCAAGCGGCGTATGGCGAATTTAGGTTTCACGGGCGTTGAGGTCTCATAAAATTGCGGCGAAGAAAAGTTTTGCCTCGACACTATGGAATTCTGTCCGGCCGGCATTGATCGGTATCAAACTGCCAAACGCGGCTTAAGCCTAGGTTATCGATCGGATCGGCCGATAACCGCCATCAGTTCCGCGATCTTTTCCCGCTGATCGGCCTTGTCGCCGCTTGTGATCGCGTGCTCGACGCAATGGGCCACGTGATCCCTGAGTACTTCTTCCTCAACGCGCCGGAGCGCTGCGCGCACCGCCGAGATCTGGGTGACGATATCGATGCAGTAGCGGTCCTCGTCGACCATCCTGGACAGGCCGCGGACCTGGCCCTCGATTCGGCTGAGGCGTTTTTGACAGGACGTCTTGATGTCTTTTCGCATGCAGCCTATATACCCCTACAGGGTATGGGTTTCAAGTGGCCGGTGGAGAACGCGATGACCGAAGTAGAAGCAACGAATCCGAACGGTGCCTCAAAGGGTTCCGGCTGCGGCTGCTCGACCAAAACCACGGCCGCTACGCCCGCGGAGACGGCAAAGTCGGGCTGTTGCGGCGGCGGCCACGATCACTCCCGCCATGGCCATGGCGACCATCATGCCGGCGCTGACGCCAAGGTGCGCGATCCCGTCTGCGGGATGTCGGTTGATCCCGCGACAAGCAAGCATCGGTTCGACTACCGCGGCGAAACCTATCATTTCTGCTCGGCCGGCTGCCGGACCAAGTTCGCCGCCGACCCGCAAGCCTATCTCGACAAGAGCAAGCCGAAAGCTGCCGTACCGGAGGGCACGATCTATACCTGCCCGATGCATCCGCAGATCCGCCAGGTAGGCCCTGGAAGCTGCCCGATCTGTGGCATGGCGCTGGAGCCAGAGGTGGCTAGTTTGGATGCGCTGCCCAATCCCGAACTCGCCGACATGACACGGCGCTTCTGGATCGGCCTCGTGCTCTCCATACCGCCGATGGTACTGGAGATGGGCGGCCATCTCGTCGGCGGTCACGGCTGGGTTGACCAGACCCTGTCGAACTGGATCCAGCTGGTGTTTGCCACCCCGGTCGTGCTCTGGGCCGGCTGGCCGTTTTTCGTGCGCGGCTGGCAATCGCTGCTCACCCGCAATCTCAACATGTTCACGCTGATCGCGATGGGCACCGGCGTGGCCTATGTCTACAGCGTCGTCGGGACCGTCATACCGGAGAGCTTTCCGGCAACGTTCCGCGGCCACGGCGGCGCGGTTGCGGTTTACTTCGAAGCGGCCGCGGTCATCACGGTCCTCGTCCTTCTTGGCCAGGTGCTCGAACTGCGCGCGCGCGAAGCAACGTCCGGCGCGATCAAGGCCCTGCTCCAATTGGCGCCGAAAACCGCGCGCCGGATTGGCGATGATGGAACCGACCACGAAGTCCAGATCGACAGCCTGGTGGTCGGCGACAGATTGCGGGTCCGGCCGGGAGAAAAGGTGCCGGTGGACGGCGTCATCCTCGAGGGCCGCTCCTCGCTCGATGAATCCCTGGTGACCGGCGAATCCATGCCCGTCACCAAAGAAGCCGGCGGCAAGGTCATCGCGGGCACACTCAACCAGTCCGGCAGCTTCGTGATGCGCGCCGACAAGGTCGGCCGCGACACGCTGCTTTCCCAGATCGTCAAGATGGTCGCGGAGGCGCAACGCTCGCGCGCGCCGATCCAGCGGCTGGCCGATCAGGTCGCCGGCTGGTTCGTGCCGACCGTGATCGTTGTTGCGGCGATCGCTTTTGGCGCCTGGGCCTACTTTGGGCCGGAACCCCGGATGGCGTTCGGGCTGGTCGCGGCTGTCAGCGTGCTGATCATCGCCTGTCCATGCGCGCTCGGCCTCGCCACCCCGATGTCGATCATGGTCGGCGTCGGCCGGGGCGCGCAGGCCGGCGTCCTGATCAAGAATGCCGAAGCGCTGGAGCGTATGGAAAAAATCGACACGCTGGTGGTCGACAAGACGGGAACGCTGACCGAAGGCAAGCCCAAGGTCGTCGCCATCGTTGCCGCGGCAGGCTTTGAAGAGAGCGAAATCCTGCGGCTCGCGGCCAGCGTCGAGCGCGCTTCCGAGCATCCGCTCGCCGACGCGATCGTGCGGACCGCAAAGGAACGCAATCTCGACCTGAGCAAGGTGGATGAGTTCGATTCGCCCACCGGCAAGGGCGCGACCGGCAAGGTCGGCGGCAAGACCATCCTGCTGGGCAACTCGAACTTCCTGACGTCTTCCGGTATCGAAACCCGGTCGCTCAACGAGCAAGGCGAACGTCTGCGCGGCGAAGGCGCCACCGTCATCAACATGGCAATCGACGGCAAGCTTGCCGGGCTGTTTGCGATTGCCGATCCGGTCAAGCAATCGACACCGGACGCCTTGAAGGCGCTGGCGGCGGAAGGCGTCAAGGTCATCATGCTGACCGGAGACAACCGGACCACGGCCAACGCGGTCGCACGGAAGCTCGGGATTACCGATGTCGAGGCGGAAGTGCTTCCTGACCAGAAGAGCGCTGTCGTCGCCAAGCTGCAGAAGGCCGGGCGGATCGTCGCCATGGCAGGCGATGGCGTCAATGACGCCCCGGCGCTCGCCGCCGCCGAAGTCGGCATCGCGATGGGGACCGGTACCGATGTGGCGATGGAAAGCGCGGGCATTACGCTCCTGAAAGGCGATCTGGGCGGCATCGTTCGCGCACGCCGGCTGTCGCAGGCCACCATGAGCAACATCCGGCAGAACCTGTTCTTCGCGTTCATCTACAACGCCGCCGGCATTCCGATCGCAGCAGGTATCCTCTATCCGAGTTTCGGCATCCTGCTCTCGCCGATCATCGCTGCGGCCGCGATGGCGCTGTCGTCGGTGAGCGTGGTCAGCAATGCGCTGCGGCTGCGCGTGACGCGTCTGTAGTTCATCGCGCACCCGAAGCCGCGACGAACACAGGAGTGGCCGTCTCCGGATATCAGGCGGCCACGCTGGTTTTTCCGGCCGGCAGTCCGGCGCGCGCGAGTCCGCCATAGAGCGGCTCACCCGGCATCTCCGATTTCAGGATCGAGCGCACCGCGACCAGCTTCCCGATGTCGATGCCGGTAGAAAATCCCTTGGTCTCGCACAGGAACGCCAGATCCTCGAACACGACATTGCCGGTGGCGCCCGGCGCGAACGGGCAGCCGCCGAGGCCGCCGAGCGAGCCGTCGAGGATGCGCGCGCCGGCATCGAGCGCGGCCGATGCATTGGCAATGCCCATGCCCCTGGTATCGTGCAGGTGCACGCAGACCGGTTTTGCGCCGGACAGCTCGACGGCAGCGCTCGTCAGTTCGCCGACCTGCTTCGGGCCGGCATAGCCGACGGTATCGGCGATGGCGACGAAATCGACGCCAGCCTCCAGGCATTTTTCGACGAGTTTTATCACCTCTTTGGGATCGACCGGCCCCGCGATCGAACAGCCCAGCGCCATCGAGATCGCGGCATTGACGATCGGCCTGTGCGCGCTGGCGTCGCGCAACTCGCAGAGGCGTTTGACGTTGGCGATGGCCTGTTCGCGCGAGCGCCTGGCGTTGGCCTGGCTGTGCTCCTCGGTGGCCGAGACCACGGAGGCGATTTCGGCAACCCCTGACGCCAGCGCCTCGTTGACGCCGCGCTCGTTGAGCGCCAGCGCGATGCCGTGCGCGCCCGGAAGCGATGCCACGGTGCGGACCATGTCGCGCACATCGGCGAACTGCGGAAAGGTGGACGCCGGCAGGAACGAGCCGACCTCGAAATGCCTGACGCCCGCGGCGTATTCCTCGCGGATCCAGCGCTGCTTCGCCGCCGTCGAGGGAAAGGTCTTTACCAGCTGCAGGCCATCGCGCAGGCCGACCTCGCGCAGCGACACGCGATCGTCGGGATAAACGTCTTGAACGCGGGTCATGCGAGCCTCGCAGCGGTTTTGCCGGTAGATGAAGGGTCCTGTTGGTCGAGTTCGGCGCGGACGGCCGCCGTGTCGGCGCCGAGCCCCGGCACCTTCAATCCTTCGCCGATATTGGCGCCGTTCCATTCGATCGGCAACGCCGGCACGCGGAACGGCGCACCATTGGCATTGAAATTGTTGACGAGACCGCCGGGACGCAGCACATGCGGATCGCTGAACAGATCCTCGGGTCGGTTGATCGGCGAGAAGCAGATGTTGAGCCGGTCCAGCGTGGCCGACAGTTCGGCCGCATTCCACCCTTTTATCGCCTCGGCGGCGCGCGGAATGATTCTCGATCGCGCCAGAATGCGGTCGGTGGTCGTACGCAGCGTGGGATCTTCCAGAAATTCCATCATGCCGAACTCGCGGCAAAAGCTCTGCCAGTGGCCTTCGGTGACGACGCCGATGAAAATCCGCTCGCCGCCTCTGGTCTCGAAGATATCGTAGATCGGCCAGGCATGTTCGCGCTCGGGCATCGAGCGCGGCTTGTTGCCGGTCATCTCGTATTCGACCATGTGCTGGGCGACGAGGAACAGGCAGTTCTCGAACAGGCCGATACGAATGTCGGCGCCCTTGTCCGCATTCGCGCCTTTGGCGCCGCGCTTCTGGTAGAGCGCGGCGAGAATGGAGATCGCGCCGAACATGCCGCCCATGATGTCGTTGGCGGAGGAGCCGACGCGCTGCGGTTTTGCCACCGTGCCGGTCATGGCGGCGAGCCCCGACATCATCTGTACGACCTCGTCGAGCGCCGGGCGATGCTCGTAGGGGCCGGACAGAAAGCCTTTATGCCCGCAGACGATGAGGTGCGGATATTTGCAGCGCAGCTCGTCGGCGCCGAGCCCCTGCTTCTCCAACTGCCCGTCGCGGAAATTTTCCAGGAACACGTCGGCGCCGGCGAGCAGCCGGTGCATGGTCTCGCGGTCTTCGGGCTTGGCAAAATCGAGCACGACGCTGCGCTTGCCGCGGTTGAACAGCGGGAAGAACGACGTTCCCATGCCCCCTAGGCTGCGGGTCTTGTCGCCCGCCGGTGGTTCGACCTTGATGATTTCGGCGCCGAGCTGCGCCAGGACCATGCCGCAGGTCGGGCCCATCACCATGTGGGTCATTTCGACGACCCTCACGCCCTCAAGCGGCAATCCTGTCCCTGTCATTCCCGTCTCCCGCTCTTATTGGGCCATCGGCCTTGTTCAGATCAGCCTCGGCCAGACTAGGCTTCCCCGTGCCATCTGAAAAATATAATCTGTCGAATAGTGTATTCTGCCTTCTAGAACGCAGTCCATGGATTCGCGCCAGCTTCGCTATTTCATTGCCGTGTACGAGCAACGCAACCTGTCGCGGGCGGCCGACCAGGCGAGCGTCGCCCAGTCCGCCCTCAGCCATCACATATCCAACCTCGAAGCCGAGTTCGCAACGCCCTTGTTCGAGCGCAAGCCGCGCGGCATGGAACCGACCGCCGCGGGCGAGCGGCTCTACGAGCACGCCCGCATCATCCTGCGGGCAATGGCTGCGGCCGAACGCGAGATCAAGCAGGGCGGCAGCGTCATCGCCGGCGACATCTCGATCGGGATGGCGAATTCCGGCGTCAAGGCGATCGGCGTTCCCCTGATGCGCGCGGTGCTCGCCAAATATCCGAACCTGAAACTGTCGCTGACCGAAAGCCTGTCGGGCGCGACGCTGCTGCATTTGATGGCCTCCGAGGTCGATCTGGCGCTGGTCTATAATCCGCCGTCGGAAAAGGATTTGATCGCCGAGCCGGTGCTGGAAGAGCAGATGTTCTGCGTCGGCACCACTGAAGTCATCGGCAAGAGCAAGGCGCCGATCACCTTCGAGGAGCTGACGCGCCTGCCGCTGATGCTGTTGCGGCACGGACTTTCGTCCAGAGCGCTATTGGACGATCCCGTGCTGCTGAAGCGGCTGGAGGCCAACGCCATCCTGCATCTCAACTCGATCAGCGGGACCACCGGCGCGCTGTTGGCGGGGCTGGGCTGCGCGATCGCAACCAAACTATTCGCCCGGGAACAACTCGCGGCCGAAAGCCTGATCGCCCGCGAAGTAATCGATCCCACGCTTTCGCGTACGCTCTATCTGTGCCGGCTGCGCAACCGTCCCATGACCTACGCCATGGAAGAGATGCGGCGGCTGATGCTCAGCCTGATCGCCGAGCAGGTCGGGCGCGGCGCCTGGGAGGCGACGCTGCTGATCTAGGGCGGCCTGCCCTCGGCTTCATTCCTTCGAGACGGCCGCGTTGCGGCCTCCTCACGATGAGGTCGAAGACCCTCATAGTGAGGAGCGCGAAGCGCGTCTCGAACCATGAGGCCACGGAAACCGCGGTATCGAATAAAACGAACGATGTTATCGATATGTTCGTCTGGATTTCTGGGTCATAAACGCCAAACATGGGTTTTCCGGCACGTTTTCGAAAGAAGGACGGCCGGCGAGGGACATTCCGGGGAGGAAATCATGAGCGCCGTCGGCATCGACAGTGGAATTGACCTTGCAGCCGCGCGCGGCGGGGCCGACGAGATATCGCGGCGGCTCGAAAGCCTGCCGGTCTCGTCCTATCTGTGGCGGCTGGTGATCCTGCTGTCGCTCGGCGGCTGTTTTGAGATCTACGACCTGTTTCTCACCGGCTATATCGCCCCCGGCCTCAACAAAAGCGGCCTGCTGACCACAACGACGCAGGCCTTTTTCGGCTTTTCCGGGATCGGCGCCTTCGTCGCGGCGACCTTTGCCGGTCTGTTCGTCGGCGCCTTCTTTCTGGGATTCCTCGCCGACCGGTTCGGCCGGCGCTCGATCTTCACCTGGGCGCTGCTCGGCTACTCCGCGGCGTCGGTCCTGATGGCCTGCCAGACCACCTCCGGCGGCGTGCTGCTGTGGCGCTTCATCGCCGGAATCGGCATCGGCGTCGAGATCATCACCATCGACGCCTATATCACCGAACTGGTGCCGAGCCGGATGCGGGGCCGCGCCTTCGCGGTCAATCAATCCGTGATGTTCATCGCGGTTCCGATCGTGGCGGCGCTCGCCTGGTGGCTGGTGCCGCTGGCGCCTTACGGGATCGAAGGCTGGCGCTGGGTGGTGCTGATCGGCGCCGCCGCCAGCATGGTCGTCTGGGTCGTGCGGCTGTACGTGCCGGAAAGCCCGCTCTGGCTGGCGCGGCACGGCCGAACCGAGGAAGCGGTCAAGATCCTCGCGACGCTGGAATCCGCCGCCGGACCTGCGCGTCCAAGCAAGATCGCCGACAAGGCGCCTTCGCGGGCGATGACGACAGTCGGCTATGCCGATCTGTTCAAGCCGCCTTATCTGTCGCTGGTCGTGCTGTTCATGGTCTTCAATTTCTGCCAGGCCTTCGGCTTCTACGGCTTCGCCAATTGGGTGCCGACGCTTTTGGTCGAGAAGGGCATCACGATAACCAAGAGCCTGCAATATTCCTTCATCGTCGCCTTCGCCTATCCGATCGCGCCGCTGCTCGCCGCAACCATTGCCGACCGGTTCGAGCGCAAATGGATCATCTGCGGCGCATGCGTCGCGATCATCGTGTTCGGGCTGATATTCGCCCAATTGACGCTGCCGGCTCTGTTGATCCTGTGCGGCGTGCTGCTCACCGCGGCCAACATGACCATGTCCTACGCCTATCACGCCTATCAGACCGAGGTGTTTCCGACCTCGGTCCGAGCCAGGGCCGCGGGGCTCGTCTATTCGATGAGCCGGGTCAGCGCGATGTTCTCGGGCTTCATCGTCGCCTACATGCTGCGTGAGGGCGGCGTTGCCGGCGTGTTCGGCCTGATCACGGCGGCGATGGTCGTGGTGATCGTGGCGATCGCGACCTTCGGCCCCGACGTGCGCGGCAAGCCCCTCGACGCTTAATCGATCTTGTGGCCTTGCCGAAGCCTTTGCGCATGGCTACCTCTCGCGAGGGTTTCTCGCTTGAGGTAAGACCGCCATGCTGGACGCCGCCGTCAAGGCGCTTTCGCAAATCCTGTCGCCGCCGATGCGTTCCATCCTGTGGCGCTCGATCGCGCTGGCGCTGGTGCTGATCACCGTGCTGGCGATCGGCCTGCAGCGGCTGTTGAGCTGGTTCGCCACCTCGGGCGAAGGCTGGGCCGAGGCGATGCTGGGCCCCAACTTCCAGACGCCGCTCAACGTGCTGGCCTGGATCGTCTCGATCGCCGCCGGTTTCGGCGTCGTGTTCGGCGCGGTGTTCCTGATGCCGGCGATCACCTCGCTGGTGGCGAGTTTCTTCGTCGACGAGGTCGCCGAGCATGTCGAGCTGGAATATTATCCGGCGGAGCGTCCCGGCATGGCGCTGCCGCTGGGCGTCGCCATGACCGAAGGCGTCAAGACCGCGCTGTTGACGATCCTGGTCTATCTGATCGCGCTGCCGTTCGTGTTCTTCGCGGGCATAGGTTTCCTGGCCTTCTTCATCGCGACCGCGTGGCTGTTGGGGCGCGAATATTTCGAACTCGCGGCGATGCGGTTTCGCCCGCCGGCGGAAGCCAAGGCGATGCGAAAGGACAATGCGGCCGTGATCTTCACGGCGGGCCTGTTGATCGCAGCCTTCGTGTCGATCCCGATCGTCAATTTGGCGACGCCGCTGTTCGGCATGGCCTTCATGGTTCACATGCACAAGCGCCTCAGCGGACCACGGCCGGAGCTGCTCGAGCCGCGGCGGAAGACGAGCGTGCCGGTGGCGTGATCCTCAGATCGTCTTTTCCGGCCAGCGGCAGAGATCGTTGATCAGGCATGCCTCGCAACGCGGCTTGCGGGCCAGGCAAGTGTAGCGGCCGTGCAGGATCAGCCAGTGATGCGCATGCAGCATGAATTCGGGCGGCATCGCGCGCTCGAGTTCCAGTTCCACTTCGAGCGGCGTGTTGCCCGGCGCGAGCCCGGTGCGGTTGCCGACGCGGAACACATGGGTGTCCACCGCCATGGTGTGCTCGCCGAAGGCCATGTTGAGCACGACATTTGCGGTCTTGCGCCCCGCTCCGGGCAAGGACTCGATTTCGGCGCGGCTGCGCGGCACTTCGCCGCCGAATTCGGCGATCAACTTTTCAGACAGCGCGATGACGTTCTTCGCCTTGTTGCGGTAGAGCCCGATGGTCTTGATGTAGTCGCGCACCTTCTCCTCGCCGAGCGCGAGCATTTTTTGCGGCGTGTCGGCCACCGCAAACAGCGCGCGCGTCGCCTTGTTGACGCCGGCGTCGGTGGCCTGCGCCGACAGCACCACCGCGACCAGGAGTGTGTAGGGGTTGAGATGCTCCAGTTCGCCCTTCGGCTCGCGATTGGCGTTCCGAAAGCGGCTGAAGGCCTCGCGGACTTCCGCCGGCGTCCACGGTTTTGTCTTCTTGGTTGCGCTGCGCGCCGGCCGTGATCCGGCCACGGCTTTCCTGGCTGATTTTTCCCGCTTCGGCGTCGCCGCCGCGGGGACCTTGGACTTCGGGGCAGGTTGAGGAACCGTTGCTCGCGATTTGGGCAGAGACTTGCGGGTGATTTTCGCCATGATGCGGGTATACTGACACGCGATGACCGCAGGCAACGATTTTGATCCGGACACACAGCCGGAATTGTTTTCGGCGCTGCTGACGCCGCATCGCTCGCTGAATCGGACCGGCTTTCTGGTCGTGATGGCGTTCGTCACTTTCGTCAGTTTTGCCGCGGGGCTGGCGTTCCTGCTGATGGGCGCTTGGCCGGTGTTCGCCGTTTTCGGCCTCGACGTTCTGGCGATCTACTGGGCGTTCCGGGTCAATTTCCGCCGCGCCAGAGCGAGCGAGGAAATCCTGGTGACGCCGTCGGAGCTGCGCGTACGCCGGATCAGCCACCGCGGCGATGTGGTGGAATTCGTGCTCAATCCGCTGTGGGTGCGGCTCGACCAGATCAGCCACGCCGAATATGGCATCGAGAAGCTTTATTTGACCTCCAGAGGCCATCGCGTCTCGATCGGGAGCTTCTTGGGCCCCGACGAAAAAGCAAGCTTTGCCAAGGCCTTGAATGCAGCGTTGCAGGCCGCCAAGCGCGGCCCGACCTACAATCCGATTTCGTGAGACCTCGTCGGGAATCGGGTGGTTTCGGAAGCTACCCCGGCCTACATCAGCCCCATGATGAACCTCGCCATGAATGAGCACCGCCTCACCAAACCGGGACCCCAGAACGCCGCGCTGCGCGACTATGATTCGGTGCGGCGCGCCATCGCCTTCATTTCGGAGCACTGGCGCGACCAGCCGACCATCGAAGCGATGGCGGATGCCGCCGCCGTGACGCCGGACGAATTGCATCATCTGTTTCGCCGCTGGGCAGGGCTGACGCCCAAGGCCTTCATGCAGGCGCTGACGCTCGATCACGCCAAGGGGCTGTTGCGCGATTCCGCCAGCGTGCTCGACGCGGCGCTCGACTCCGGGCTCTCCGGTCCGGGCCGGCTGCACGATCTGTTCGTCACCCATGAGGCGATGTCGCCGGGCGAATGGAAGAACGGCGGCGCCGGCATGACGCTGCGTTATGGTTTCCATCCCTCGCCGTTCGGCACCGCCATCGTGATCGCCAGCGGCCGCGGCCTCGCCGGACTGGCGTTCGCCGATCCGGGCGAGGAGCCGGCCGCATTCGCCGACATGCAGCGGCGCTGGCCACGCGCGAGCTACGTGGAAGACCGCGACGGCACCGCCGGGCTGGCGCAGCGCGTCTTCGACCCCAAACTGTGGCGGCCGGACCAGCCGCTGCGCGTGGTCCTGATCGGCACCGATTTCGAGGTGCGGGTGTGGGAGACGCTATTGAAGATCCCGATGGGCCGCGCGGTCTGTTATTCGGATATCGCCAGCAAGATCAGAAGCCCGAAAGCCTCGCGCGCGGTCGGCGCCGCGGTCGGAAAAAACCCGATCTCCTTCGTGGTGCCCTGCCATCGCGCACTCGGCAAGGGTGGCGCACTCACCGGCTATCACTGGGGCATCACCCGCAAGCAGGCAATGCTCGGCTGGGAAGCCGGGCAGGTGGGGATGCAGTAGGCCAGCGGCTTGGACCGCAACGGCACGCTTAAAAGTATCCGTCATTGCGACGAGCGAAGCGACGAAGCAATCCAGCTTCCTTTCCGCGGCAAGATGGATTGCTTCGCTTCGCTCGCAATGACGGCGTCGGTCATCGCTCCAACCGCTTCCACATGATGGCGGTGTCGCACAGCCGGCCGTCCGGAAACATCGCGTAGTCAGGCACGAGTCCCGTCTGGGTCCAGCCGGCCCGCTGATAAAGGCGATGGCCGTTTTCGCCCGGCACGGTGTCCAGCACCAGCAGCCAGCGGCCGTGCCGCCGTGCTTCGTCCTCGACCGCCGCCATCAGGCCAGCACCGATGCCACGGCCGCGCGCCGCGCGGTGCACCAGCATCTTCTTGATGTCGGCGCGGTGCGGCTGGTTGGGCGGCGTATCCAGCCCAAGCTGAACCGTGCCGACGATTTTTCCGTCGAGCCGGGCCGCCAGCAGCACCGTGTCTCCCGCCGCAACCGAGCCCGCGACCTTGCGAAAGAACGCCAACGCGGAATCGTGCGGGAACGGCGTCATGAAGCTGACGCTGGCGCCGCCCTCGACGCAATCGACCAGCACGTCGGCCAGTTGATCGAGCGCGGCATCCGCGACCGGCGCGCGCAGAGAGACGATCTCCGCCTGCGCGCTCACGCCGCCAGATCGAGTTTCGATGCCACGGTGGAATCGGCGTTGAGCCGGTAGATGATCGGGACGCCGGTGGCGAGTTCACGCTTCAGGATGATTTCGGGCGAAAGCTTCTCCAGCACCATGATCAGCGCGCGCAGCGAATTGCCGTGGGCCGCGACGAGCGTGCGCTCGCCGCGCAGCACGCAAGGCTGGATCTCCTGCACATAATACGGCAGCGTGCGCGCCAGCGTGTCCTTCAGGCTTTCGCCGCCGGGCGGCGGCACGTCGTAGGAGCGCCGCCAGGCATGCACCTGCTCCTCGCCCCATTTCTTGCGCGCGTCATCCTTGTTGAGGCCGGAGAGATCGCCATAGTCGCGCTCGTTGAGCGCGAGATGCCGTTCGACGGGAAGGCCGGTCTGACCCAATTCGGTCAGCATCAGATCCATCGTATGCTGCGCGCGCGTCAGCGCCGAGGTGAAGCCGACGTCGAACGTGAAGCCTTGTGCCTTCAGCTTGCGGCCGGCGTCCTTGGCCTCGGTGACGCCCAGCTCGGTGAGGTCGGGATCCTTCCAGCCGGTGAAGAGATTCTTCAGGTTCCATTCGCTCTGGCCATGACGCACCAGCACAAGTAGACGGTCGCTCATTTTCTTGATTCCATCCGGTCTAGAAATCGCTCAGGCCCAGCACGTCGGCCATCGAATACATGCCGGGCTTTTGCGCACGCGCCCACAGCGCGGCCTTGACGGCGCCTTGCGCGAACATGGTGCGGTCCTCAGCCCGGTGCGTCAGCTCGATGCGTTCCATGGGACCGGCAAAGATCACGCTGTGATCGCCGGTGACGCTGCCGCCGCGCAATGAGGCAAAGCCGATATCGCCGGTTTTCCGCGCGCCGGTAATGCCGTCGCGGCCCCGCACGGCATGCTGGTCGAGCGCGATTTTACGGCCCGAGGCGGCGGCCTCGCCCAGCATCAGGGCGGTGCCCGACGGCGCGTCGATCTTGGCGCGGTGATGCATTTCCAGGATTTCGATGTCGAAACCCTCGTCGAGCGATTGCGCGACGCGCTTGACCAGCGCCGCCAGCAGATTGACGCCGAGGCTCATATTGCCCGACTTGACGACGATGGCACGCGAGGTGACGCTCTTGATCACGGCATCATCCGAACCCGAAAGACCGGTCGTGCCGATGACGTGCACCAGCCCGCGCTCGGCGGCGATCGCGACATTGGCGATGGTCGCGGCCGGCACGGTGAAATCCAGAATGCCGTCGGCGTCGGCCGACATCGACCACAAATCGGCCGACAGCTTGACCCCGTTGGCGGGCAGGCCCGCCAGCACGCCGGCATCCTTGCCCAGGAGTTCGGAACCGGGCGCCTCCAGCGCGCCGGCAAGGACCGCGCCTTTGGTTTCCGAAATGACGCGCGTCAGCGCGCGGCCCATCCGGCCGCCGGCCCCTGCAACGATCAAGCGCATGTCTGACATTTTAAGACCTCGCCCCTGCCGTATAGCCGGGGCGGGCCCTTCCGGCAACCGAACAGGGCCCGCTATTGCGGCTGCGGCCCGTCATAGCCTTCGATGATCACGAGGTCGCTCTCCGCATGGGGCGAACGGATCGCGACCAGGCGGGCATATTCAGGCGAATTGTAGCAGGCGAGCGCGGTCTCGTAGTCCTTGAATTCCAGCACCACGTTGCGCGCGCGCGAGGTGCCCTCCTTGGGCACGTGCTTGCCGCCGCGCACCAGGAACCTGGCGCCGTATTTGGCAAACACCGCGACGTTCTGCGCGACGTATTCCTTGTAGCCTTCCATGTTGTTCACATCGACGCGCGCGATCCAGTAGCCTTTCGCCATCTGTGTTTTCCCTCTCTTGCTCTAGCGCAGCGCCTGCGCAATCTCCGCCTGGATGGCGTCCGCCGCCGCCCTTGGATCGGCGGCCTCCAGCACGGGCCGCCCGACCACCAGATAGTCGCTGCCGGCCGCGATCGCACGCGCCGGCGTCATGATCCGCTTCTGGTCGCCGGTTGCCGCCCCCGCCGGCCGAATGCCGGGCGTCACCAGCACCATCTGGTGGCCGACGATCTTGCGCAGGCTGGCCGCTTCCTCCGGCGAACAGACGAGGCCGTCGACGCCGAGCACCTGCGCCTGCTGGGCGCGGGCCTCGACCAGATCGGAGACGCCGAGCCGATAGCCGGCGGCGTGGAGATCGCCGTCGTCGTAAGAGGTCAGCACGGTGACGGCGAGGATTTTCAGGCTAGAGCCGGCGCGGGCCTCGACCGCGGCCTTCATGGTCTGCGGATAGGCGTGCACGGTCAGGAAGGTCGCGCCCAGTCTGGCGATGCTCTCGACGCCGCGCGACACGGTGTTGCCGATGTCATGCAGCTTGAGATCGAGGAACACCTTCTTGCCGGCGTCCGCGAGCCGGCCGACCAGCGGCAATCCGCCGGCGTAGGCGAGCTGATAGCCGATCTTGTAGAAGGTGACGGCGTCGCCGAGCCGGGCGACCATCGCTTCCGCCGCAGTGACTTCGGGCAGATCAAGCGCCACGATCAACCGGTCACGGGGAGCGATCCTGGATGGCTGCATGTCACCTCACATCATGCTTTGGGAGACTTCGGTCAATTGCCGCACCAGCGCGGCCAGCGCCTCGATATCGGCCGGCTGCTTCAGCCTGTCCATATCATCATAGGCTTCTGAAGCGAACGACAGAGCGAGCTGGTTCGGAATCACCGTCGCGTGACACGCCGACAGGATCAGCCGCAGCGCCGCCAGCGCGCGCGTGCCGCCGAGCCGGCCTTCGGAAGCGGCCGCCAGCGCGAACGGACGTTCGCGAAATATCTGGCCGCGGCTTTCCTGACCATCCTGCACCCGGCTCACCCAGTCGATGGTGTTCTTGACCAGCGGCGGCACCGAGGAATTGTATTCCGGCGTCACGATCAGGACGCCATGATGTGCCGACATCATGCGCTTGAGATTGAGAGCGTTCTTCGGCACGCCCGATTTATTCTGCAGATCGCCGTCATAGATCGGCAGCGGAAAATCGGCGAGCGAGATGCGGGTGACGTCGGCGCCGGCATGGGTGAATTCATAGGCGGCGGTAGCCGCGAGCCTCGCATTGAGCGAGCCGGTGCGCAGCGAGCCGGGGATCACCAAAATCTTCAGGGCGGACATGATTTAAGAATCGCGTTCGGGACGAACCGCAGCGCGAGCGGTCGCAAGGTCAGTGTTTGCGATACACCCAGACACGCGCCGGCGGAAGGTTCATCCAGATGCGTTCGGAGGCTTCGGTGGATACGCCCGGCAGCGATTTCGGAATCGGCGGCGCCACCGAATAGGTGAACTGCACGAACGGGGCGCCGGGCGCGAGCGCTGCAAAGGCCTCGCGGATCAGTTTCAGCCGCGTCAGCATCGGCTTTGTCACCAGCGGCAGGCCGGAAACCACGGCGGAGGCGGGAGCGCTGAGGACGTTGCGCAGTGAATCGCGCAGCGTATAGGCGTCGCCCTGCACCACCTTGGCGTGCGGATAGCGCTCGCGCAGCAGCGCGCAGAAGGAGGGATTATATTCGACCAGTACGAGACGCTTCTGATCGACGCCATGCTCGATCAGCGCGTTGGTGATCGCACCGGTCCCCGGTCCAAGTTCGACGACCGGCCCTTCGGATTTGATGTCGACATACTGCGCCATGGTGCGGGCAAGCACCCGTCCCGACGGCATCACCGCGCCCATGTGCAGCGGCTTCTCGATCCATGAACGGAGAAAACGAACCTCGTCGTCGAGACGAAGAGGTTTTTTCAACGCACGCACGGACGATTGCAAAGGCATGTCGCTACCAGGCGGGACCGCTCGCGCGGCAGTGTCAGAAAATAGTCATAAAGACGTATAGGTCGCAGGCGATACGGTCAAGCCGTTGACCGCGCTCACGGAGTGGCGCGGGTGCCAAAGAAGTCCTTGACCTTGGTGAAGAAACCCGCCGCCTCGGGTTGGGTTACGCCGGACGATAATTTTTCGAACTCGGCGAGCAATTCCTGCTGCTTCTTGGTGAGATTCTGTGGCGTTTCGACCACAACCTGGACGTACATGTCGCCGGTCTGGCGCGAGCGCAGCACCGGCATGCCTTTTGATGCAATGCGAAAGCGCCGGCCGGACTGGGTGCCCGAGGGGATTTTCACCTTGGTCTTGCCCTTGTCGATGGTCGGCACCTCGAATTCGCCGCCCAGTGCCGCCGTCACCATCGAGATCGGGACGCGGCAATGCAGGTCGGCGCCATCGCGCTGGAAGAATTCGTGGCTCGCCAGCGACAGAAAAATGTAGAGATCGCCGGACGGACCGCCGCGGACGCCGGCCTCGCCTTCGCCGGCGAGCCGGATGCGGGTGCCGTCTTCCACGCCTTGCGGAATATTGACCGACAGCGTGCGCTCGCGCGTCACCCGGCCGGAGCCCGAGCATGACGGGCAGGGATCTTCGATCATCTGGCCGCGGCCCTGGCAGCCCGGGCAGGTGCGCTCCAGCGTGAAGAAGCCCTGCGCCTGCCGCACCCGCCCCGCTCCGCCGCATGTCGAGCAGGTCTTCGGCTTGGTGCCGGCCTTCGCGCCGGTGCCCGAACAGGATTCGCAGGTGACCGAAACCGGAATCTCGATCTGGGCGGTCTTGCCGACGAAGGCTTCCTCCAGCGTGATTTCCATATTGTAGCGCAGGTCGGCACCGCGCTCGCGGCCGCCGCCGCCGCGTCCGCGCTGTGCGGCCATGCCGAACAAATCTTCGAAAATATCCGAGAAGGACGAAGCAAAGCCGGCGCCGAAGCCCGGACCGCCGCCACCGCCCATGCCGTGCTCAAACGCCGCATGGCCGAAGCGGTCGTAGGCGGCGCGCTTGTCGCCGTCCTTCAGCACCTCGTAGGCTTCGTTGATCTCCTTGAAGCGTACCTCGCTGCTGGCATCGCCCGGATTCTTGTCCGGGTGCCATTTCATCGCGAGCTTGCGGAAGGCGGCCTTGAGTTTGGAATCATCCGCGTTGCGGTCGACTTCAAGGGTTTCGTAGTAGCAGCGCTTGGTGGACATCCGTCAAACCCGCCCGATATTCGTCCTCATTCCGAAGGAACGCGCGTGAAACCATGCAGCCTTCGGCTTAACGAAAAATGACCCTCATCCCTGGAGACGCAGACGCGCGTGCTCTTCGGAATGAGGGTCATGGTCTAAGCTCGCTTAAGCAGACTTCTTGTTGTTCTTGTCGTCGTCGACCTCGGTGAATTCCGCGTCGACCACGTCATCCTTGGCGGCATCCTTGGCCGCATCGCTCTCGGCCTGCTGCTTGTACATCGCCTCGCCGAGCTTCATCGAAGCCTGCGCCAGCGTATTGGTCTTGGCCTTGATCGCCTCGGCATCGTCGCCCTTCAGCGCTTCCTTGAGGTCGCCGACGGCGTCCTCGATGGCGCGACGATCCGTCTCCGGGATCTTCGAGCCATGCTCGGCCAGCGCCTTTTCGGTAGAATGCACCAGCGCGTCGGCATGGTTCTTGGCGTCGACCGCCTCGCGGCGTTTCTTGTCCTCGGCCGCGTTGGCCTCGGCGTCCTTGACCATCTTCTGGATGTCGGCTTCCGACAGGCCGCCGGAGGCCTGGATCCGGATCTGCTGCTCCTTGCCGGTCGCCTTGTCC
>JBGPSI010000058.1:0-23596 GCA_041490045.1 Bradyrhizobium sp. | reverse complement strand
CGCCGTGGTGCTGACGCCGGCGGTCTATGCGGCGACCCGCGCCGCCAAGGTCGAACCGCTGCCGTATCTCTTCATTTGCGCCTTCATCGCCAATGCGGCGAGCTTCGTGCTGCCGATTTCCAATCCAGCCAACCTCGTCGTATTCGGCAAGCAGATGCCGCCGCTGGCGGACTGGCTGCGGATATTCGCGTTGCCTTCAGTTGTCGCGATTGTTGCGACCTATCTCGCGCTCCGGCTGACGCAGCGCGGCGCGCTCGATTGCGAGGTCGCCGAGATCGAGGACATTTCTCCGCTGACGCTCGGCGGAGGACTGGCGGCTTTTGGAATCGTGCTGACGGCGGTTGTGCTGCTCGTGGCTTCGGCCATGGGCCGGGATCTCGGACTGCCGACCTTCATCGCCGGTGCGACCGTGACGGCGCTTATTCTTCTGATCGGAAGGCAGTCGCCGTTCCCGGTGGTGAAGGACATTTCGTGGTCCGTGCTGCCGCTGGTGGCGGGCCTGTTCATCCTGGTTGAGGGGTTGAACCGGACCGGCGTGCTGCCGGCGCTTGCGGTCATCCTGAGGGAGGCGACGACGGCCTCGCCGCAGGCGACGTCGTGGATCGCCGGCATCGTGGTTGCCGTGGCGTCGAACCTGGCCAACAATCTTCCCGTTGGCCTGATCGCGGCGACGACCAGTCAGATCGCGCAGGTACCCGCGCATGTCACCGGTGCGATCCTGATCGGCGTCGATCTCGGGCCCAATCTGTCGGTGACGGGCTCGCTTGCCACCATCCTGTGGCTGATCGCGCTGCGGCGCGAAGGCGAGGGCGTCAGCGCGTTGCAGTTTCTCAAGCTCGGTCTGGTCATTATGACGCCTGCGCTGCTGCTTTCGCTGCTCGCGCTTTCTGCCGCACCGCGGTGAGGAGCGGCGAGGCGATAGCCATGGCTGGGTTTCATGGCGGACCCGCCGGAAATGCCTCCGTTTTGAAATATTTAGAGGTATAGACTGTCAAAAAAGTTCAGGCGTAACGCGCCGCTTTCGAACGGAGGAAAGAGATGACCGAGCCAACGGACGTCGACAAGGAACCTGCCGTCACGTCGCGTCGTAGTTTCTTGCGGGAGAGCGGCGCATTAATGGGTGGGGCCGTCCTTGGCGGGCTTGCCGGCAGCGACGCCCTGGCTACGGCGCCTGACGACGCCAGCAATCTCCCGCCCAATATTCCGGAGTGGATGAAGACGCCCGGCGCTCCCATGGGAGACCAGCTCTATGGCACGCCATCCCCGTTCGAGAAGGGCGTGATCAAGAACATTCCGAAGAACCTGAAGCAATACATCTCCGCCTCCGGGCGCACGCCGCTGCAGGATCTCGATGGCATTATCACGCCGAACGGGCTGTTCTACGAACGCCATCACGGCGGCGTTCCCACGATCGATCCGGCCCAGCACCGGCTGATGCTCCATGGCCTCGTCGACAAGCCGCTGATCTTCACCATGGACGACATCAAGCGCTTTCCCTCGCAATCGCGCATCCATTTCCTCGAATGCTCCGGCAATCCGATTTACACCAAGCCGTACGGCAAGACGGCTTCCGATCTCGTCGGCCTGTTGAGCTGCGCCGAATGGACCGGGGTCAGCCTGAAGCTGGTCTTGCAGGAAGCGGGATTACAAAAGGATGCGAAATGGGTGATCGCCGAGGGCGCCGACGCCGCGGCGCTGACGCGCAGCATTCCAATCGAAAAATGCCTCGACGATGCCATGCTGGTGTACAGCCAGAACGGCGAGCGGCTGCGCCCGCAACAGGGTTATCCGCTGCGGCTGTTGCTGCCCGGCTTCGAGGGCAACATGAACGTGAAATGGCTGCGCCGCCTGCGGGTCGCCGCCGAGCCGACCTATTCGCGCGAGGAGACCTCCAAATACACCGACCTGATGCCGGACGGCAGCGCGCGCGAGTTCACCTTCTACATGGAAGCCAAATCCATCATCACGCGGCCCTCGGGTGGCCAGAAGCTGAGCGCGCCCGGCTTTCACGAAATCACGGGGATTGCCTGGAGCGGCCATGGCAAGATCAAGCGCGTCGAGGTCTCCGTCGATGACGGCAAGAGCTGGCAGGAAGCGCAGCTGCAGCAGCCGGTGCTGACACGGGCGCTGACCCGATTCAGGTTACCCTGGCACTGGGACGGCCAGCCGGCCGTGATCCAGAGCCGCGCCGTCGATGAAACCGGCTACGTCCAGCCGACGCTGGCCGAGCTTCTCGGCGTGCGCGGGGACAATCACTTCTATCACAACAACGCGATCTGGCCCTGGCGGATCGCGGCCGGCGGCGAGGTGACCAATGCGAACGCGTGAGTCTTACGCCATCACGCTGGTCGTCGTTGCGCTGGCGGGCGCAACCCCGGCGCAGGCCCAGAGTCCCTACGGCATCGGGCGCGCCGCGACACCGGCGGAGATCGCCGGCTGGAACATCGACATCGATCGCTACGGCAACAACCTTCCGCCGGGGAGTGGCAGCGTCAGTCGCGGCCATGAGGTATTCGATCAGCAATGCTCGGCCTGTCACGGCGTCAAGGGCGAGGGCGGCGTCGGCGACCAGCTGGTCGGCGGCCAGGGGACACTGGCATCGCCAAAACCCATACGCACGGTCGGCAGCTATTGGCCGTACGCCCCGACGCTGTTCGACTATATCCGCCGCGCCATGCCGCAGAACGCGCCGCAGTCGCTGACTAACGACGACGTCTATGCGGTCTCCGCCTATATCCTCAACCTGAACGGCCTGCTTCCGGCCGATGCGACACTTGACGCCGGGACGCTGAGTGCGATCAAAATGCCGAACCGCGACAGGTTCGTCGGCGACCCGCGTCCGGACGTCAAGAATCCGGAATGCATGACGAATTGCGGAGGCAGCAAGTAGGGGAGACCTTGACCGCCTCTTTCAAAACCATCGCCGCCTGGCTGCGGTCACGAAAGGTCGAGCTTGGCCTGGGCGTGCGCGTCACCGTGGCGGCGATGGGGGCGCTGGCGATTGCGCTGGCGCTCGGCCTCAAGCTGCCGCTATGGGCGGTGCTGACTTCCATCATCGTCACCCAGATGAGCGTCGGGCGCTCGCTCAAGGCGACCCGCGACTATCTGATCGGCACCGTCGGCGGCGCGCTTTATGGCGCGGCGGTCGCGATCCTGATTCCGCATAATGGCGAAGGCGCGCTGCTCGCGGTGCTGGTGCTGGCGGTAGCGCCGCTGGCATTCATCGCCGCGATCAATCCCAGCCTGAACGTCGCAACGATCACCGCCACCATCGTGCTGCTGCTCCCGATCATGAGCCATGCCGACGTACTGGATTCGGCAATCGATCGCGTGCTGGAAGTCACCGTCGGCGCGCTCACCGGCCTTCTGGTGTCCTTCCTGGTGCTGCCGTCGCGCGCGCATAGCCAGGTCCGCGCCAATGCGGCAAAGGTGCTCGAATTGATGGCGTCGGCGCTCCACGAGCTGTTGTCCGGTCTGACCCGCGGCCGGGACAACGAGGCGCTGCATCGTCTGCAGGACGGTATTGGCACCGCGCTCGCCGGTTTGACTGCAATCGGCGCCGAGGCCGAGCGCGAACGCGCCGCGCGCCTCACCACGGGGCCCGATACCGGACCGCTGCTGCGAACCGTGCTGCGGTTGCGGCACGATCTGGTGATGATCGGACGCGCCACCGTGGTGCCGTTGCCCGCGGATCTGCAACGACGGCTGGTATCGCCGCTGAAGGGCGTCAGCGACGCCTTCGTCGAATATCTCAAGGCCGCTGCGGCGAGCCTGCAGGCCGGCAAGCTTCCGCCGCCGATGTTGCCGGTCCAGGCCGCGCTGCAGGACTACGCAGCCGAGGTCGCGGCGGTGCGCAGCGAAGGTCTGACGCGGGGCGTGCCGGGCGATGTGGCCGAGCGCTTTTTCGCGCTGGGATTTTCGCTGGAGCAGATGCGGCAGAACCTGAAGGACCTGGAACGCTGCGTGACAGCCTGGGCGGATTCTCCACCGGTTTCGAGGAAAGGGACAGCGGACGATTCGGACTGAGGCGAGATTGTTGGAAAGTGAGCACCGTCGCCAGCCTGACCAGCATCTGAAGAAAAAGCCCGCCGTCGGGCGGGCCTTTCCAGGTGGCGGATGTCGCAGCGGGATCACGGTATCGCGACGCCGTAGTAATCATTCACGGCGCGGGCGCGCGCCGGATCGTTCCAGTTCCAGGTATTGTCGTTGCCGTATTTCGGCGCGCCCTCGAGCTGGGTTTCGGTAATGCCGGTGCGATAGCCGCCGAGGTCGGTGTCGTATTTAAGCGATTGCCAGGGCAGCGGATAATGGTCGTCGCCGATGCCGAGAAAGCCGCCGAAGCTCAGGACGGCATAGGAAACCCGGCCGCTCTTCTTGTCGATCATGACGCGCTCGATCGATCCGATCTTGGTATCGTTGGCGCCGTAGACGGCCGTGCCTTCCACCTTGTCGCTCCCGATCAGGGAACCCGTTTCTCTTGCTTCCGTAGCCATTGTGCATCTCCTTGGTTGAAGAACGGGCAACAGGCGGCATAGGGAATTGTTCCTGCATGCAAGCTTTGTCGGTCATCTGGGCGATTGTGCGGGCTTGCCGGTTCCAGGAAAACCGGGACACAATGTCGAACGCCCTTCTTGATTTGAGGAAGACAACGCGATGAGCCCGCTCGTTACCGCACTGCTTCTGTTCGGCGCATTTGTGGTCCTCGGGCTGATTGCGAAAGTCGCGATCGGCATGTGGATGAAGCGGCAGTAAGCGGGCGGGAACACGGCGCCCGACAGGAACCTTCGTCGCCGCCGGCGATTGGACTCCCGGAGGAAACAAGTCAGGGACATCAGATGCAGGAAAATCGAGCGGAGAATGAAAGTCGCTCGCGGGCGATCCGGCGCGGCCCGCTGATGGTCACGATAGCCGTTGCCGTGTTCGGTGTGCTGGCCATGCTGATCGTGGATCATGGCCCATGGAGCCGTCCCCAGGTGCAGACCGCCGAAGTCGCGACTTACAGGACGACCGGCGAGGCGGCGCGCGCCGCCGGCGCTTCGGTAACGCAGACTACGCGCAAAGCCGCGATTGAACCCGTTGCTCCCGGGCCCAAGGTCCAACCGAACAATCCGGTCATGCCCTAGGCGTCTCAGCGGATGCTGACGAGCCTTCCCCATACCGCAGCAAGGCCGGCGCCGGTCAGAACATAGAACGGATTTTGGCAGAACGTGTCGCCATATCGGCATACATCCGCGCTGAAGCTGCCGATCTCATGTTGGCCGGCGGCGTAGAACACCGCGGACGAGACTAAGAGCACCAAGGCCGCGAAATACATCGGACGTCCTCCACATCGGGATCAAGGTGCAGGCGGCGAATTGGTTGCGATGCAGTTGCCGCGCTGCCGAACGTGTACGCTTCGATTGTTCCCGCAAACCTCTTAGACTTCGGTTGAAAACGATCGCGTGATTTTCGGATAATTTATCTTAAATAAAATTCCGCTATTCGCGCGCCGCTTCCACGCGAGCCGGATGCGAGCCCGCGCGCTGCGGCAGCACGAAAAGACAGCCCAGGATGAAAATCGCGAGAATTGCCGAGGCCAGCGGGCGGCTCAGCGCAAGGCCCCCGTCATGGACCGGCTTGTCGAGGAAATCGCCGACGGTCGCACCCAGCGGCCGGGTCAGAATGAAGGCCGCCCAGAACAGCGTCACGCGGGAGATGTCGGTCCAGTAATAGGCGGCAGCGACGATCGCCAAGGCGATGCCGAACACCAGCGCGCCGCCTTCATAGCCGAGACCGGTGGAATCGGCCATCCAGTCACCGAGCGCGGTACCAAGCGTTTGCGAGAAGGTGATGGCCGCCCAGTAGAACATTTCCACCTTCGGCGTGCTGACGGTATCCACCGAGATCGAGCCGCATGACCGGTACCAAAGGCCGAGAGTGGCCAGGAGCAATAGGAGCAGCAGCGAGGAGCCGCCGGTGTAGCCGATGCCCAGCGACCGGTCGGCGAAGTCCGCCATGGTCGTGCCAAAGGTGGTCGAGGCGATGATGGTCGCCCAGTAGAGAAACGGATGAAACTTCTGCGCGATGATCTGCAGGCTGACCAGCAGCACCAGTGCCGTGAGGAACAGCGCCGTCCCGGCCAGATAGCCCCAGTTGAGCGTCATGGTGACGGTATCGCCACCGGTCTCGCCCAATGTCGTCGCCGCAATCTTGATGATCCAGAAGACGAGCGTGACCTCGGGGACCTTGTTGAGGGATTCGCGCATGGTTTATTCCGTGTCCCGCCCGACGGCGAGACAACTCCGCCTCGCCATTTTCGTTCTGCAGTGCCGTAATGGTCGATTTGCGGCGTAGACGCGCGCCAGCCGGCGGTAACGAAATGTTGCGATGGCCTGGCGTCAGGCGAATTGCGCAACCAGCGCTGCCCACAAACGAGAGACCTCGTCGTGGTCCTCGAGGGCCGTCTGGACCATGACCAGCTTCGCGGCCGGATCGACAAGGACATATTGACCGAAGGCCCCGATCATCGCGAACTGGCGCCTCGACCCGGACAGTAGCCACAGCAGATAGCCATACCCCCTCGTGGTCTTTCCCGGCCTCAGATAGGCGTCGGAGGGGCGCACCGTGGTCGCATCGATCATCCATTGCGCCGGAATGAGTTGCCTGCCTTGCCACGCGCCGTCATGGGCCAGCAGGCGGCCAATTCGCGCGTAGTCGCGCAGCACAGCGTTGAAGCCGAAATGCGCCACCTCGAATCCTTCCGCATCCAAAAGCCAATTCGCATCGGCCTCGGCGCCGATCGGCTCCCAAAGTTTTTCATGCAAATAATCGGAGGCCGATTTGCCGACGGCGTAATGCAGCACCACGCCGAGCACGTCGGGTTCGATGCTGGCGTAGTAGAATCGCGTTCCCGGCGGCGCGATCCGCCGGTTGAACTGCACGATGCTGTTGATCGTGCCTTTGTTCCCGATCCATGATCCCGCGATCATGTCGCTCCACAGGCGATTGAGATCCCGGCCGCCGTTGCGCTCCTCGCCGAAATCGACGCCCGAGGACATGTGCAGGAGATCGCGGATCGGCGTCCTGCCGTATTGGCTGTCCTTGAATTCCGGCACGTACATGTCGGGGGTGTCGTCGACGGTCTTGATCGCGCCTTCCGAAATCGCGATGCCGATCAGGATTCCCATGATCGATTTCACCATCGACTGGGAAATCAGCCGGTCGCGGTCGGTCCGGCCGTACTGGTAATGCTCGAACAGGATCTGCTCATCCCTGGCAATCAAGAGGCCGGTGACGGGATTGCGCGAAAGGTATTCGGTCAGGGAGGAGGTGCTGCCCGCATAAGTATAGCGAAGGTGGACTGCCGAGCGCGTGAACGTCCAGGGCGTGGCGGCGCGTGCGATCTGCCGCGTCGGATAGATCTCGTCGAAATGGCTGAATGCACCGACGCGATATTTCAGCTTGTATGGATTGCCCTGGAGTCGGGCACGCAGCGATCCCGGTACTGGAAAGCCCTCGGCCGCTCCGTAGCGTTCGGCGTCCGGGCCTGTCGCAGAGAACACCGGCCCGGCGCTGGTTTCGACTGCCGCAGGACCGTTAGCCGGCTCGGCGATCGCGGAACTAGCTCTGGCAGCCCCGTATGCGGCCGCTGCGGCGGCGCCCGCAAGCGCCGCGCGCCGGGTAATCAGTCCACTGTTACTTCGTCTTCTGACCATAGTTCAGCAGTCCGCCGACGCTCTTCGGCGGATGCGCCCGCAGAGCTTCCTCGTTCGGCTCGGTACCCCAACCGGGCCGGTTTGACATGATCAGATGGCCGTCCACGAACTCCGGCACATGGGTGAACAGTTCATGATCCCAGGCCAGTCGGTCGATGTCGGTTTCCATGATCCGCAAATTCGGCACCGCCGCGCTGAAATGCGCGTTCATCATGGTGCAGAGATGGCCGTAGAAATTATGCGGCGCGACATTGACCTCGTGCGCCTCGGCGCTTGCCGCGATCTTCATCGATTGCCAGACGCCGTTCCAGGGCGTGTCGATGATCGCGACATCCATCGCCTGCTCGCGGAAATAGGGCAGGAACTCGCGCAGGCTCAACAGCGTCTCGCAGGACGAAATCGGGTGCGGGCTTTGCCGCCGGATATAACCGAGCGCTTCCGGATTGAAGCTGTCGATCTCGACCCAGAACATGTCGAGGTCGGCAATGGTGCGCAGGATCTTCAGGTAGCCTTCGGTCTTGGCGTTGAAATTGAGGTCGAGCAGGATATCGACGTCCGGTCCCGCGCCATCGCGGATGGCCTCGAGATGCATGCGCAGATCGCGCAATATCTTGCGGTCGACATTGATCTCGGGCTGGAACGGCGCGCCGAAGCCGGGCCGCCATCCCATCGGCTTGCCTTCGTCATAGGCGAAGATGTTGGTTTTCAGCGCGGTGAATTTCTTTTCCCGCACCTCGCGGCCGATCGCCTTGACGCCGTCGAGGTCGGTGATCGCCGGCTTGTACCAACTGGGATGGTTGATGCGCCAGGTGGCGCAGTGCGACCAGTAGACCCGAATCCGATCGCGGATCTTGCCGCCGAGCAACTCGTAGCAGGGAACCCCGAGCAGCTTTGCCTTGGCGTCGAGCAGCGCATTTTCGATCGCGCCGAGCGCCTGGGCGACAACGCCGCCGGCGGCGGGGCGGGTCGCGGAAAAAAGCTCCGCGTAAATCCGCTCATGCTGAAAGGCGTTCTGTCCGACCACCCGCGTCGAGAGACGCTGGATCGCAGCACCGACGCCCGGGGAACCAAAACCTTCGTCGAACTCGCTCCAGCCGACGATGCCGTCTTCCGTGGTGATCTTGACGAAGTGATAGTTTCTCCAGCCGGCGTCGCAGGCGAGCAGTTCGACGCTTCGTATCTTCGATTCCTTGGTCATGACCTTCCTTTTCTTGTTCTTTATGCCGATCTGGGAGAGCTGGCTCGACTGCCGCCAGGAGATTCATCGATGGAGAAATGAGCGGCGCCGTTATTCGTCCGCCTGCGACGACGGCGGGCGCATGGTGTTGACGCCGTCGGCTTCCGTGGCCGAAATCGTGGTGCGCACCATCAGGCGCGCTTCATGCGCGGGCCATGGTCGTCCGCGATGCATGGTCGCGCGGTTGTCCCACATCACGACGTCGCCTTTGCGCCATTGGTGCAGGTAGCTCGTGCCGGGCGCCGTCGCCAACGCCATCAGTTCGTCGATCAGTTTTTCCCCCGCCGCCTTCTCCATGCCTTCGACCCCATAAGCGTGCGAGGCGAGGTAAATCGCGCCGCGGCCGTTGACCGGATTGTTCCACACCATGCGCCAGCATTGCGGCGGCAGCGCCGCGCGTTCTTCGGCGCTGGCGAGATCCGGCGCGATCTGGCCGCGCGAATGCGCGTAGTCGTGCCAGGCAAAGGAGTTTTGCAGTCTATTGCGCAGGCCCGGATCGAGCCGCTCGAAGGCGAGGCGGGTCGAGACATATTCGGTCTCGCCGCCGTTCGCCGGGATGATCCGCGCCGACAGGATCGATGTCAGCGCCGGCACGCGCTTGAACGTCGAGTCGGTATGCCAGAGCTGGTTGGCCTTGTTGCGCAGCGAAAGCCGGTGATCCGGCGGCACCACTTTTCCGTCAGCGCCGATGGTCGAGAGGATCACGAAATGCGAGCCGGTGCCCTGCGAGCCGACCTTGGTCACCTCCGGCGGTCCGAAGCGTCGGGAAAAGGCGAGTTGAACCTCTTCGGTCACTTCCTGATCGCGAAACACCAGAACGGAGTGCTCTTCGAAGGCGGTGCGTACTGCGGCATAGGCGGCATCGTCGGCGACAACATCGGCAAGCGTGACGCCGCGCATTTCTGCGCCGAATCCTGCACCCAACGGCAAGATGTCCATCGGCGAGCCCCCCTGCTTTTTATCGTCGAACGCTACGGCAAATCAGCCCGGGCGGCAACGCGCCGGCCGATGACCCGACCCTGGCAAGCTGCCGGATATCCAAGAGCCCGCGTGCCTTCTTGCGGCCGCGTCCTTTTGGGGGGCGCGGCCGCTGTCCAGAGCAGCCATCGGCCGCGCCGTCCATGGACGATTTGGATGCCACGGCTTGGTGGCCTCGGCCAAGGGGAACCGTGCTCGTTCCCGCCACGCATATCCCGCTCTCTCCCCTGTGGCGCCGTAGTCCTACGGGCCGGAAAATTAATCCGCCATTAGGGAAAATGGCAGAAGCCGAAGGCGGCGGCGACCGGAGCGAGACGGGCTCCTGCCGACTGCGGGTGCGGCCATGATTGTTTCTCCGGATTGACCAAAAAAGGCGCCAAGCTCTGACGTTTTTGGCCACATTCGAAAACAACCATCGCGGCATGAAAACGCTGGCCGTTATTTCGATTCTGGCGCTGCTCACGATTTCCGGAGCGGCTTATACAGACCAGATCCTGACCGGCGATCAGCAGACTGCGCAAAGGGTGAATTGAAACTCGCCATTTGCAGCCGGCCGTTCGGGGGACGTGGGCGATGCTTTCGGTAGATCAATTCCTGAGATTGATAAGCGTGCCGGCCGTGGTTGCGGCGTTCCTGATCGCATCGCAGATTTCAGGCGGGGTGACGATGCCCCGGGCGCCGGTAGCGCTGGCCAGCGAATAGCCTGCACTCATCGAAAAGTTTGAATTTGCCCGTCGCTCGGGTGACACGGCTCGGGCGCGACCATGGCTCGTCGGCGCGTCCGGTGATGGCCACTTTGCGGTCGGGGCTCCGGCCTGTTCCGACGCCGGCAACTCATCGCACCAATGCATGGATGTCTGAGCGAGAATTTGCAGCCTCTGGCTGACTTGCGTCGCCAAAATTGCTGCAGCGCCGTTGCGGTTTTTCGGAACGGGAATCGTAGTGCCGCTGGCAATCAAAGGGGTCAGCGCGACCCTCTGTCGCAGAATCTCCGGGCCACCGCGCCGCTAGCCCTTCTGGGCGTCCCGCTGTTTTCTTAGCGACTTTCGGCGCGTGATCCGGGCCCATGCCGCGCGAACGGCCTCGGCCCGGGTAGGCGGCTCCTTCTGCTTCGGCTGTTGCTGCGTTTCGGCTTTCAGATCTTTCTCTTTCCCCTTGATGCCGGGCATCAGCGGCAGCATTTGCGTGGCCGCCGTCGGGCCGTGCGCCAGAGGCTGCATTCCCATCGGCCCGGTGTCATCGGGAGGTGGCGGCTTTTTGGGCATGAATCTCAACGCACAAGCGTCGGTTTCGTTCGCTGGGCGCGGCTGTCGGCGAGTCTCAGGACAGTATCGACAGGTCACGCCTCCCCGGGTAGGGTCCGGCCAAAGACGACAAGGGGAGAACTCCATTGCGGGGGAAAGTTACGCTGAAGCGCGACTATTATGCCGGGGGGCTGATGCTGCTGCTGGGTGTCGGAGCCGCAATGACCGGCACCGGCTACAAGTTCGGCAGTCTGGCCCGAATGGGTCCCGGCTTCATGCCGGTCGTGCTGGGCGTCGTGCTCGCTTTTCTCGGCCTTTTGATCGCCGGCACCGCGCTGGGGTCTTCCGAGCCCGACGACGGCAGGTTTTTGCCGGATAATCCGCAATGGTTCGGCTGGCTCTGCATTATCGGCGGCCCCGTCCTGTTCATCATCCTCGGGCAGTACGGCGGCATGATTCCGGCGGTGTTTGCCTGTGTCTTCGTCTGCGCGCTCGGGGATAACACCGCCACCTATAAATCCTCGGCGATCCTGGCGGCCGGCATCACCGTGTTCGGGGTCGTGCTGTTCCACTATCTCCTGCACATTCCGTTCCCCCTGCTGCGGGGGTTCAACCTGTGATCTCAACGGCGATTACCGATCTCTGGTACGGCTTTGGCGTAGCGCTCGAGCCGCACAATCTGATGTATTGCTTTCTCGGCGTGCTGGTCGGCAACCTTGTCGGCGTGCTGCCGGGAATGGGCCCGGTCGCCACCATTTCGATCCTGCTGCCGCTGACCTTCGGGATGCAGCCGGTGCCGGCAATCCTGATGTTGTCGGGCGTCTATTACGGCGCCCAATACGGCGGGGCGATCTGCTCGATTCTCCTGAATCTGCCATGCCATCCGCCGCATGCCGTGACCTGTCTCGACGGATTTCCGCTGACCAAGCAGGGCAAGGGCGGCACCGCGCTCGGCATCACCATCATCGCCGCCTTCGTCGGCGCGTCCTTCGGCATTACCGAGATGATTTTCCTGGCGCCGTTCCTGGTCAAGGTGGCGCTGGAATTCGGCCCCGCCGAAGTCTGTTCGCTGATGCTGGTTGGATTGCTCGCGGGCTCGACACTCGCGAAGGGATCGCCGCTCAAGGGCATCGCGATGACGGTGCTCGGCCTCCTGGTCGGCATCGTCGGATCCGACATCGAGACCGGACAGCCCCGTTTCACCTTCGGCATCACCGAACTGTTCGACGGCGTCGAGATCATCGCGCTGGCGCTCGGTATGTTCGGCATCGCCGAATTCATGAACAGCATCAACAACACCGAAACCGTCGACCTGAGATACGCCAAGGTCGGCATTTCCGACATGTTTCCGTCGAAGGCGGATATGAAGAAATCGTTCTGGCCGATGATCCGCGGCACCCTTCTTGGCAGTCTCTGCGCGCTGATCCCGGGCACGGGGCCGACCATCGCCTCGTTCGTGTCCTACGCCACCGAGAAGAAGATATCGAAGACGCCGGAACGCTTCGGCCACGGCGCCATCGAGGGCGTGGCGTGCCCCGAGGCCTCGACGCATTCCTCGGTGCAGGGCGATTTCATCCCGACCATGAGCCTCGGTATTCCCGGCGACACCGTGATGGCGCTGTTGCTGGGCGCGCTGATCATTCACGGCATCGTTCCAGGTCCTCAGTTGATCACCCAGCACGCGGACATCTTCTGGGGCCTGATCGCGAGCTTCTGGATCGGCAATATCCTCCTGGTCATCCTCAACGTGCCGATGATCGGCCTGTGGGTGAAGCTCCTCAGCATTCCCTATCGCTACCTCTATCCGAGCGCGATGTTCTTCGTCTGTATCGGGGTCTATGCCGCCAACAACGACATGTTCCAGGTCGGCGAGACCCTGTTCATCGGCGTTATCGGCTACATCCTGCTGCGGCTCGAATTCCATCCCGCGCCGATCCTGCTCGGCTTCGTGCTGGGGCCGCGCTTCGAAGAGAACTTCCGGCGCAGCCTGTTGATCTCGCGCGGCGACCTGATGACGTTCATCGAGCGTCCGATCAGCGCGTTCTTCCTCTTGATCTGCGTCGTGCTGATCGTGGCCCAGATCTATGTCTGGCTGCGCAAGCCGAAGATCGTCGCCGAGGAACAGGCGATCGAGGCGCAGGTGCCGACGTCGTCCTATTCGGAACTGGCGTAGAGGCGGCGTTGCACGATCGTCAACCGCCTCGACAGGGCAGGATTATGTACTGGCTGGGCCGCATGATTACCCTTTCCGTGATAGCCGGCTCGGCAGTCCTGATCGCTTTCCTGCTGGCGCATGTGGCGCATTACGACATCGGGCTCACCCGGCCGGAGATTCGCCATTCGGCATTGATCGCCACCGCCGTTATTGCGATGCTGCTCGTGGTTTAGTCTGCCTGTTCAGCCGTCCCTGTAGAGCGTGCTTCATCCTTGCTCTCCTCGAGGGACAGATCGCCCGCGATGCCGATTGACCGTTCTACAGCCACCGCAGCGGCTGTCGCCGCCTCTGCCGCCGATTTGTCGCCCTCGGAGCGGCACGGCATTTTTCTCTATCTCGGCATTTTGATTGTCTTGCTGGCCTTTGGCGGGCCGGCTGGAGGCCTGATCGATATTCCCATCAGCTTCTTCCTCAAGAACAGGCTGCATTTGACCGCGCAGGAGGTCGCCGCTTTCCGGCTTATCGCCGCGATCCCGCTCTACCTCTCGTTCGTATTCGGATTCATGCGCGATACCTGGAATCCGCTCGGGATGAGAGATCGCGGATTCATGCTGCTGTTTGGCGGCGTCACTGCCTTGCTCTACGTCTTGTTTGCGTTCACGCCGATGAGCTATGCGACGCTCCTCTTCGCGGTTGTTGTGCTGACGGCTTCGTTCCTGTTCGTCTCCAGCGCCCAAAACGGGCTGACGTCGGTGATCGGCCAGCAACATGCGATGACCGGCCAGGTCAGCGCGGTTTGGAACGTATTCCTGTCGATTCCCACCGTCGGCGCGCTGTTGATCGGCGGCAAGCTCAGCGGTCTACTGGAGGAGAAGGACCCCGATCAGGCGCTCCGCATCCTGTTCCTGGTCGGCGCCGCCATCATGACCGCGATCGCGCTTTATGCGCTGTGGAAGCCGGCGGAGGTGTTCGACAATATCCGCATCGAAAACGGGACGGGCTATCGTCCGATCGAGGATCTGAAGCGGCTGGTAGGGCACTGGCCCGTCTATCCGGCGATGCTGATCTGGCTGTTGTGGAATTTCGCGCCGGGTTCGACTACGCCGCTGCAGTATCACCTCCAGAACGCCCTGCACGCCACCGATGCCCAGTGGGGCGAGTGGAATGCCATCTTTGCCGCCTCCTTCATTCCGACCTACATCGTCTACGGACTGCTCTGCCGAAAGTTTCCCTTGAAGACGTTGCTGTTGTGGGGAACTTTTCTCGCCATCCCGCAGATGGTTCCGCTGCTCTTCATCGATACGGTGACGCAGGCTTTGATCGCGGCGATACCCATCGGATTGATGGGCGGTCTTGCCACCGGTGCCTATCTGGACCTGATTATTCGGTCGTGCCCGCGGGGCCTGCAGGGAACCACGCTGATGATGTCGTGGAGTCTGTATTACGTCGTTTCGCGATTTGGCGATGTTCTCGGCACCCATCTTTACGATCGCTACGGCGGCTTTACCGTCTGCGTCATGGCGATCACAATCGTCTACGCTCTGATCCTCCCCAGCCTGCTGCTGGTGCCGAAACACCTGATCGCCACGGCCGACGGGCAAACGCCGGACTTGGCGTTTGGCGCTCCAGAAGGCGAAAGCGATGCGGTCAAATAGCCATGCGATCGGCTCGCCGGTCGTTTGGTTGTCGCCGTACCCGATTATTTGTACGATAAGTGAATTGGCTTTTTGCGCTCAGCCCGGTTTATCTGGCCGTGATGTCATCATGAGAATTTGCGGCCTTCCGCCCAGCGGCTGACAGGCAAATTACCACATCGGACAAGCCGAATTGAGCGAGATTTCGACATCGGTTGTCGGCGAAAAGGCGCGGCAACCTCCGCAAGGCAAGTTGCCGGTTCTGGCGCTGTCGGCGCTTGGCATTGTATTCGGCGATATCGGGACCAGCCCGCTCTACACCTTCAAGACCATACTGGGCGTGGCCGGCGCATCCCACCATGCGGACGCCGTGTTGGGCCCGCTGTCGCTGGTGCTCTGGACGCTCTTCATTATCACCACGGTGAAATACGTCTCGTTTGCCATGAGGGTCGACAATGACGGCGAGGGTGGCATCCTCGCCTTGATGGCGCTGTTGGGCGTGAAAAGACAGCAGCGGCCGACGATCGTCGCGGTCGGTCTGTTTGGGGCCGCGCTGATCTATGGCGACGGCGCGATTACGCCGGCGATTTCGGTGCTGTCGGCGCTGGAGGGCATGAACATCGCGACCCCGGTACTGCAGCCCTATGTCGTCCCCGCCGCGGTTGCGATCCTGATTGCGCTGTTTGCGATCCAGTCGCGAGGAACGGCGGCGATCGGCCATCTGTTCGGCCCGGTGATGCTGGTCTGGTTCGTCGCGATCGCGGCGATGGGGATATCGGGCATCGTACAGCATCCGTCGGTATTCGCCGCGCTCAACCCGGTCCACGGCATGACCTACTTATTGTCGAACGGCGCCACCGGCTTCTGGGTGCTGGGCGCGGTGTTTCTCTGCGTCACCGGCGCCGAAGCGCTCTATGCCGATATGGGCCATTTCGGCAGGGGACCGATCAAGCTCGCCTGGTTTGCGATCGTCTTTCCGAGCCTGATCCTGAACTATGCCGGGCAGGCGGCTCTGGTGATCGAAGGCGCGCCGACCGATGGCAATATCTTCTATCGTCTCTGTCCCGAAATTCTGTTGCTGCCGCTGATCGTGCTGGCGACGATAGCCACGATCATTGCCAGCCAGTCGATCATCACCGGCGCGTTCTCGATGACACGGCAGGCCATCCAGCTCGGCTGGCTGCCGAGGCTTGCGATCAAGCAGACCTCGTCGGAAGGCTACGGGCAGATCTACGTTGGCGTCGTCAACTGGCTGCTGATGATCGTGACAGTCGGCCTGACGATCGGATTTGGAAAATCCGACAATCTGGCTTCCGCCTACGGCATCGCCGTCTCGCTGACCATGCTGATGACGTCGGCGTTGCTCTTCATTGCGATGCGCGAGATCTGGGGCTGGAGCCTGTGGGCGGCTGGCTCCGTCGCCGCCTGCTTCCTTGTCATCGACAGCGCCTTCTTTCTCGCCAATCTAACCAAGATCGGCGAGGGCGGCTACGTCCCGGTGATCCTGGCGATCTGCGTCTACGGCGTGATGTGGATCTGGCACCGCGGCGCCGCCGCTGTCTCGGCCCGGATGCACGAAGCGCTGATCCCGGTTGCGGGATTCATGGCCGATATCGCCGCGCGAAATATTCCGCGAGTCCCCGGCACGGCGGTATTCCTGACCCGGACCGAGCGGGACACGCCGCCGGTGATGGTGTGGCACGTCAAGCATAACCGCGCGCTTCACGAGCACCTGTTCGTGCTGCGCGTCGAAATCCTGTCGGTGCCGTGGGTCTCGTCCCGCAACCGCATGTCCATCGAGGAAGTCGCGCCGAACTACTGGCGCGCGGAGGCCCGGTTCGGCTTCATGGAGCGGCCGCATATCCCGGAACTGCTCGCCACCAGTAAATCGTTGGGCTGTACGGTCGACCTCAACGATGTCACCTACTATGTCGGCCATGAGACGGTGGTCGGCCGCGAGGACGACTTGGGCCTGCCGGCCTGGCAGGAGCGGTTCTTCGCCGTCATGGAACGCAACGCCGTCCACGTCAGCGACTTCTTCAGCTTGCCCAACGATCAGGTCGTCGAGATCGGGCGGCAGATCGCGATCTAGGGCTTGAACGCAGCCGCCAAGTCAGGTCCCGCCCACTCCGCGCCGGCCGCAAAATCCCTTGAGGTAAATCAAGACCTTCGTCGGTTTTCGGGCCAAGTTACCGCTCGAACCACGCCGCGATGTACCGCGGCGGTCGGGTAATCGCGGGGCGGAGCGGGTTTGGTGAAACGTGATGTTCAACGAACGCAGCCTACCAGACGCGGGTCAGCCGGGGACGCCGAGTAAGCTCGTTCCTTTCCCGGTGACGCCTCCGATCAAGCCCAAGCCCGGCTTCAAAAAGGCTTGGCTCATTGGCGGGCTGGCATCGTTTCTCGCCGTTGCAGCCATCGCTGCGACTTGGTGGGCTCTAGACGAACACGGCACCGTCCACTACGTAACCGCGCCGGTCGCAAAAGGCCCGGTGATCAGGACCGTGACCGCAACGGGAACCGTCAATCCGGAGCTGACAATCATCGTCGGCGCGGCCGTTTCCGGTTTTATCCAGGAGCTATATTGCGACTACAATACGCGAGTGAAAAAGGGCCAGGTCTGCGCCAGAATTGATCCCCGTCCGTACCAGAGCATCGTCGACCAGAACAAGGCGAATTTGGCGGTCGCGAAAGCGCAACTCGAAAAGGACAAGGCCAACCTGATCTATGCAAAGCTTGCCCTCGGCCGTGCCGCCACCCTCCTGCCGACTCATGCCGTCTCCCAGGACGCCTATGACAGCGCCAAGAGCACTTACGATCAGGCGCTGGCGCAGATTGCGTTCGACGAAGCAACCGTTCAGCAACGTCAGGCTTCGCTCGATGCCGCGCAGGTCAATCTCGACTATACGAGCATCGTGTCCCCTGTCGAGGGAACTGTAGTCTCGCGCAACGTGACCATGGGGCAGACGGTCGCGGCGAGCTTCCAGACTCCGACGCTTTTTCTCATCGCTACCGACCTCGCCAGGATGCAAGTCGACGCGAATGTGAGCGAAAGCGACATCGGGGGAATCAAGCTGGGCAACAAAGCAACCTTCACGGTGGATGCATACGCGAAGCGCACATTCGAGGGCAAGGTAACGCAGATCCGTCAGTCCCCGCAAACGGTTCAGAACGTCGTGACGTACGACATCGTGATCGGCGTCGATAATACGGACCTGACGCTCATGCCGGGCATGACGGCCGCCAGCCGCATCATCGTCGATCAACGCGACGACGCGATCCGGGTGCCAAACCAGGCGCTGCGTTATATTCCCAAGACCATTGCGGGTGCCGTCAAGTCCGATCAGGCGCAAATCTGGGTCCTGCGCGGCGGAGAGCCGACGTCAATCCCGGTGGTCGCCGGGCTGGACGACGATAATTTTACCGAGATCGCAAGCGGTGAAGTAAAGCCGGGCGATCTTGTTATCACCGCTGAGCAGGTCGCGACGGCGTCCAAAACCGCCATGCCGCGCTTCGGCCGCTGAAGTCGCGCTGGACAGGTGTTCGCAGGTCAAACATGCCGAACCCCATCATCAGAGTCGTGAACATCACGCGGACCTATCATGTCGGGGACGTAGATGTGCACGCGTTGCGCGGTGTCAATCTGATTGTCGAGCCCGGCGAATTCATCGCCATCATGGGTTCGTCCGGATCAGGAAAATCCACGCTGATGTCGCAACTGGGTTGTCTGGATCGGCCTTCCAGCGGAGAGTATTATCTGGAAGGCGTCAATGTCGCGGGGCTTACGGAGCCGGAGCTCGCTAGAATCCGCAGCGAACGGCTGGGTTTTGTCTTTCAAAGCTTCAACCTTCTCGCCCGCACCAGTGCGATCGAGAATGTCGCGCTGCCCTTGTTCTATGCCGCGGGAGGGTCTTCGAGCCGGACCGAGCGCACCGAACGGGCGCGCGCATCGCTAAAACTCCTAGGCCTGGCTGACCGCGAGCGCAATACACCAGGGCAGTTGTCTGGTGGTCAGCAGCAGCGCGTCGCTATCGCACGCGCCTTGATCAATAATCCAATTCTGTTGCTTGCGGATGAGCCTACAGGCAATCTCGATACCAAGACGTCGCACGAGATCATGGTGACGCTCCAGGCGCTCAACCGCGAGCGGGGCGTTACGATCATTGTCGTAACGCATGAATCCGACATCGCAGGCTACGCCGACCGTGTCATCACGATGCGGGACGGAGAAGTGATATCGGACGAACGAAAGCCAACCGCCCATCCGCAGCCGGGAGCGCCGAGCGGAGTATTGCCCGCCGGTTCGCTTCCCGTCCCGGGGCAAGCGGCGCCGGCTCCCGCCGGCAGCACCGGAACCGTCAGGGCGTTCGCGCTGATGATCGTGGCCGCAGCGCTACAGGCGCTCGCCCGCAACAAGATGCGATCGGCGCTGACCATGCTGGGTGTCTTCATTGGCGTTGCCGCGCTGATCGCCATGGTTGCCGTCGGCCAGGGCGCGAATGACGCAGTGCGCAAGCAGATCGAGAGCCTCGGCACGAACCTTCTGGTGGTCGTTCCCGGCGCCACCACGATGGGCGGAATGCGCAGCGGGCAAGGCAGCGCATCGACTCTCACGGTTGTGGACGCCGAGGCGCTCCGTCGTGAAGCGCCGGCGGTTGGCAGCGTCAGCTATCTCATCCGGCAGTCGGGACAGGTCCAGTACGCCAATCAGAACTGGACGACGAGCATTCAGGGTGTCAGCGCCAATTATCCGCCGATCACTAATTGGCAGATCGCGTCGGGACGCGGCATTTCGCAAGAGGACGATCGCAGTGCCGCGCTTGTCGCGGTCGTCGGTCAGACAGTTTCCCGTCAACTATTCGGCGTCGACGAGAACCCGGTCGGTGCGGTGATCCAGGTCAAGAGCGTGCCGTTGCGTGTCATCGGCATCTTCGCATCCAAGGGGCAAACACCCTACGGGACGGATCAGGACGATCTCGTCATGACCCCGTTCACGACCGCACAACGGAAGGTCCTCGGCGTTGCGGCGCCAAGCCAGCAACAGGTTCCTCTCAACTGGGTCTATCCCTCGCCGCCCAATCCCTACAACCTTCAGCAGCGACTGATGGGATATGTGAACCAGATCTATGTCCAGGCAACCGACGCCAGCCAGGTTCAACCTGCTGTCAGCCAGATCTCCGATATCCTGAAACGCCGACACCGCATCCGTCCGGGTGATGCCAATGATTTCTCAGTGCGTAATCTGAGCCAGATCGCCGAGACCGCCGAGAGCAGCAGCCGCATCATGGCGCTTCTGCTCGCTGCGGTCGCGTCGATATCCCTTATCGTGGGTGGCATCGGCATCATGAATATCTTGCTGGTGTCGGTGACGGAGCGAACGCGAGAAATTGGTCTGCGGATGGCGATCGGCGCCCGCAGGACCCATGTTCTTCTGCAATTCCTGGCCGAGTCCGTGATCTTGAGCGTCACCGGCGGCATCGCTGGAATCGTCATAGGAGTGGCGTTCTCCGGGATGATCTCAGTTATTGCCGGCTGGCCGGCTCCGATCTCGTTCGCAGCCGTGGCCGGCGGGTTTCTGTTTTCCGCCGCGGTCGGCATCTTCTTCGGCTACTACCCCGCGCGGAAGGCCGCCAGCCTCGATCCGATCGAGGCGCTGCGATACGAGTGACCTTGCTGCGAGCGACACTTCGATAACATCGCTAAATTGCGGGCCGACCAAGACGGTCTCGGGAGGCGTGCAACTGACGTTGCCACGGTAACGTATCCTTCAGCTTTGAATTCGAGAATCGAATCCGGGTCGGCACTGGCCAGCTAGCTGTTTCCGGATGTTTCCCTGCTTTGGAAGTCGCCGCGATAATGCCCAAAATCGAACATTCATCCGCCGCCGCTCCATAACTGAAGTGCGCGCGCTCGGGGCGCGGAATGGCCGCCCGGGCGGGGAATACCGAGATATCCCGGAAATGCCGCTGCGGTCGCCACTTTGAATAGGTCCTTTCGAGATCCGGAAGGATTGGGGTGTGGCCGGCTGAACAGGCGGGCCTCGTCTGCTGTGCGTCTGCTGCGTCCGGCATTGCGGCTTGCCCTGATCGGCACCTCGATTTTCCTGACGGCCGGATGCGCGACGATTGCCCCGCGCCACGTCCTGCCGCAGGCCAGTGCCGCCCAGATCGAGCTCGACGGATTTCACAACATCCGCTTTTGGGGCGACGCATCCGCCCGGGATATCCAGGCGATCATGACGGCGGATACCCCGAGGGCGGAAATGCGATCGCCTTCGGGCGCCGAAAGGCATCCGCCGGTCTCAAACCTGCTCGCCATATCCGGCGGCGCCGAGGACGGCGCGTTTGGCGCGGGCCTGCTGGTCGGCTGGAGCGATGCGGGTACGCGGCCGAGCTTCGACCTCGTCACCGGCGTAAGCTCTGGCGCGCTGATTGCTCCCTTTGCGTTCCTCGGGCGCGAATATGACGGTCAGCTGCGCGAGATCTTCACCAAATACGGAAGGCAGGACATTTTCACCTACAACGTACCGGGCTTGCTCGAAGGATCCGCGCTGGCCGACGACGCTCCCTTGGCGCGATTGATCGAGAGATATGTCGACGATACCTTTTTGCAGGACATCGCCAGAGAGCGGGCCAAGGGCCGCGTTCTGCTGATCGGTACAACCAACCTCGATACGCAGCGGCCGGTGATGTGGGACATGGGCCGTATCGCGATGAGCCGTAATCCCGACGCGAAAAGCCTGTTCCGCAAGATCTTGCTGGCGTCGGCGACGCTCCCCGGAATTTTCGCGCCGGTCCGGATTCAGGTTCGGGTGGGTGGACAGAGCTATGACGAACTGCATGTCGACGGTGGCGTCACCAGACAGGTCTTCATTGCCCCGTCGATATTATCGGCTGCTCCGCGCGATCAAAAATCGGCAAGACCCATAACGAAGCCGCGGCTGTTCGTGATCCGGAATGGAAAAATCGATCCCGAATGGCAACCGGTCAACGAGAACGTCCTGTCCATTACGCAACGTTCAATCTCCACGCTGATCAAGAACCAGGGGATCGGTGACCTCTACCGCATCTATTCGGTCACCAAGCGCGACGGAATTGACTTCAATCTTGCGAGCATTCCAGCCGACTTCAAGGAGAAGAGCGGCGAGCCGTTCGACCAGAAATACATGGTCGCGCTATTCGAGCGCGGCTATGACCTCGCAAGCCACGGCTACTCCTGGGTCAAGGCGCCACCCGGAATGGAATTGGTGACTCAGGCTCATAACGCGCAGAACTGAGCGCGGATGCCGGCCGCGGCTATCCGATGAGGAAGGAGCCGAACAGGGCAATCACGGCCACGGCCATTACCGCCGTTCCGATCCAGCCCAGTATCGTCAGTCGGCGGCTCGCCTTGAACCGCCCCATGAGTCCTTCATTTGCGACGATCACCATCATCATCGCCATGATCGGAACCGCGACGATTCCGTTGAGCACGGCGCTCCAGACCAGCATGTGAATGGCGTCTATTCCGGTGAAGCCAAGACCGAATCCGATCACGGTCGCGGCCGCGATGATCGTGTAGAATCCGACGGCATCCGGAGCCTTGGCTTCAAGGGTGGCGTGCCATCCGAAGGCTTCAGCCACGCCATAGGCGGCGGAGCCGGCCAGCACCGGGATCGCCAGCAGGCCTGTGCCGATAATGCCGAGCGCGAACAACAGAAACGTGAAATCGCCGGCCAGCGGCCGCAGCGCTTCGGCGGCCTGCGTCGCCGAATTGATGTTGGTGACGCCATGGCCGTTCAAGACGGCGGCGGTGGTCAGGATGATGGAAAATGCAATCGCATTGGAGAAGATCATTCCGACGGTCGTATCGAGCTTGATGCGGTCGAGCTCGGTCAGGCCGCCTCGGGTCAGTTCCCGCAGCGGACGGCGGCTCTTGCCCTGATTCATTTCCTCGACTTCCTGTGAAGCCTGCCAGAAAAACAGATAGGGGCTTATCGTGGTCCCCAGCACCGCCACCACCATCAGGAAGTAATCCGCATTGATCGTCGGCCTTGGCCAGATTGCCGCCAGGAGCGCAGTGCTCCACGGAATGTTGACGGTGAAGGCGGTCGCGACATAGGCGAACAGCGTCAGTGTCAGGAATTTGAGCACCGGCGAATAGCGACGATACGGTACAAAGACCTGCAGCAGGATCGACACGCATGCGAAAATCAGCGCATGTTCGTGGTTGAGGCCGCCGATGACCAGCGAAAGGGATTCTCCCATCGCGGCGATGTCGGCCGCGATATTGAACGTGTTCGCCGCGACCAGGAGAAACACAAGCGCGAGCACCAGCCAGCGCGGCGCCAACTCCATCACATTGGCGGCGAGGCCCTTGCCGGTCACCCGGCCGATCCGCGCGCTCACCAGCTGGATCGCGATCATGAACGGCGTGGTGAGAAACACCGTCCAGAGCAGGCCGTAGCCGAATTGGGCGCCGGCCTGGGAATAGGTCGCGATGCCCGACGGGTCGTCGTCCGCCGCCCCGGTCACCAGGCCCGGGCCGAGTAACCGAAGCACCATGTTTTGGGGGTTCTTCTTGGCTTCTTGTCGGATCGTTTCGGTCATGAAAATGAAATTCTTCGAGATTCGAGAGCGGCTATATCGGTAGGCCCTTCGGTGAACATTCGCGAT
>JBGPSI010000057.1:0-23993 GCA_041490045.1 Bradyrhizobium sp. | reverse complement strand
GTCGAATATCCGATCACTGACGAAACACTGATCGTCTCGAAGACGGACCTCAAGGGCAAGCTGACCTATTTCAACGACCAGTTTGTCGACGCGTCGGGCTTCACCGAGCAGGAATTGATGGGGCAGCCGCACAACATCATCCGCCACCCCGACATGCCGCCGGAAGCCTTCGGCAATCTCTGGGACACGCTCAAGGCCGGCAAGCCATGGGCCGGCGCGGTGAAGAACCGCCGCAAGAACGGCGACTTCTACTGGGTGCTGGCGAGCGCAACCCCGATCTGGGAAGGCGGCCAGGTTACCGGGTACATGTCGATCCGCACCAGGCTTCCAGCCGATCAGCGCGAAGAGGCCGAGCGCGTCTACGCGCTGTTCCGCGCCAACAAGGCGCAAGCCTTCAAGGTCGAGGCGGGAATGATCCGTAAACGGTCTTTCTCGGATATTTTCGCCGTTTTTGCGCGCAGCCTGAAAGCCCGCATGGTCACGCTGATGACGGTGCAGGCGGCTTTCATGGTGGTCGTCGGCGTGGCCGGCATCCTGGCGACGCGGGACAGCAATACGCAGTTGAAGTCGGTCTACGAGGATCGCGCGGTGCCGCTGGCACAGCTGTTCGACATCAATGATCGCATGAAGGGCAATACGATCGCGCTCTATGACGCGCTCGCCAAGTCGCGGGCCGGCAAGCCGCCCGGTGACGTCGCCGGCATCGTTAACGGCAATGTCGAGGCCATTTCCAAGACATGGGCCGAATATATGGCAACCTATCTGACGCCCGAAGAGAAGATGGTGGCCGATGATTTCGGGCCGAAGCGCAAGAATTACGTCGAGAGGGCGATCAAGCCGGGGATCGCGCTGCTCGCCGACCGCAAATATGACGAATTAGACGCGCTGCTTGCAGGCACTGCCAACCAACTGTTCGCTCTCGCCAAGGAGGATATGGACAAGCTGATTGCGATTCAGGTGAAGGAAGCCAAGGCGCTGTATGAAGGAGCCGAGCACCAATATATCGTGATCCTCGGCCTCTCGATTGCCCTCCTGGCGATTGGCCTGCTGCTGGCCGGATGGATCGGTATCCAGACCATACGTGCCATCGGCCGGCCGCTCGAGCAGCTAAATGGCGTGATGGCGAAAATCGCGCAGGGCTTGTTCAACAGTCGCATCGCCGTTGAAAGGGATGACGAGATCGGCATCGCCTTGCGGAATGTGCAGGCGATGCAGGCAAAACTCGGCTTTGACCGGGAATCCCAGAAGGACATGGAGAAGCGCGCTGCCATCCAGCGCAAGGCGGATATGCACAAGCTCGCCGGCGATTTCGAAGCCGCAGTTGGAGAAATCATCGAGACCGTCGCTTCCGCTGCAACCGAACTCGAAGCCGCCGCGGGGACGCTGACGACCAGCGCCGATTCCGCCCAGCAGCTTTCGGTCGCGGTTGCTTCGGCCTCCGAGGAAGCGTCCACCAACGTGCAGTCGGTGGCTTCCGCCACCGAAGAAATGGCGTCTTCCGTCAACGAGATCAGCCGTCAGGTGCAGGAATCGGCAAGGATGGCCGCCGAGGCGGTCGACCAGGCGCGCCAGACCAACGATCGCGTCAGCGAATTGTCGCAGGCCGCCGCTCGCATCGGCGACGTGATCGAGTTGATCAACACCATCGCCGGACAGACCAATCTCCTGGCGCTCAACGCCACCATCGAGGCGGCGCGCGCCGGCGAGGCCGGCCGCGGTTTTGCCGTGGTGGCGTCGGAAGTGAAGGCGCTGGCCCAGCAGACTGCGAAGGCCACGGGTGAAATCGGTCAGCAGATCACCGGAATCCAGGCGGCGACGCGGGAGTCGGTGGGCGCGATTCACGGCATCAGCGGCACGATCGAGAAACTGTCGGAGATCTCCTCGACCATTGCGGCGGCGGTGGAAGAGCAGGGCGCGGCGACGCAGGAAATTTCCCGCAATGTCCAGCAGGCGGCGATAGGAACGCAGGAGGTTTCTTCCAACATCGCCAGCGTGCAGCGCGGTGCCAGCGAGACCGGATCGGCTTCCTCGCAGGTGCTATCCTCGGCACAATCGCTATCGACCGAAAGCAATCGCCTCAAGCTCGAAGTCGGCAAGTTCCTCGACACGGTGCGGGCGGCCTAGGGAGAATAAACACCCGGCGCCGTCGTCAGCGGACGACGGCCAGGAGTTCGCCGCCGGCGGCGCAGAGAATGACGACCAGCCACGGCGGCGTTCGCCACAGGAACAACAGCAGGAAGGCGAGCGCGGCCAGACCGAAGTCCGCCCTGGTGAGAATGCCCGATGTCCAGACGGGATTGTAGAATGCTGCCAGCAGCAGGCCGACGACGGCGGCATTGACGCCGCGCAGCGCGGCCTGCGTCGTCGTCCTGCGCCGCAGCCCTTCCCAGAACGGCAAAATTCCCGTGACCAGCAGGAACGAGGGCAGGAAAATCGCGACGAGGCAAAGCAGCGCGGTCTTCCAGCCGCCGATGACGGCGCCGAGATAGGCGGCGAACGTAAACAGCGGTCCCGGCACGGCCTGCGCCGCGCCGTAACCAGCCAGAAACGAATCGTTGTCGACCCATCCGGACGGTACGACCTCGGCTTGCAGCAACGGCAGAACCACGTGACCTCCTCCAAACACCAGCGAACCCACGCGGTAGAAGGTGTCGAACAGGCGAACATCCCGATTGCCGGTTGCTGAGGCCAGGATCGGCAGCCCCACCAGAAGCGCGGCAAAGATCGTCAACGCCAGGATGCCGCTTGCCCGGCTGCCCGGCAGATTCAACCTTGCCTGGGCCGGCAACGGTTCACCTTTCAGGAACGCCGCTCCGATCACGCCGCCGACAATGATGGCGCTGATTTGTCCCCACGCGGACGGGATAGCGAGCGCCACAGCCAAAGCCGCCACGGCCAGGCTTGCGCGCCCGCGGTCGGGCGTCAGGCTCCGCGCCATGCCAAGGATGGCAAGAGCCACGACCGCCACCGCAGCAACCTTCAATCCGTGCAGCCAGCCGCTGCCCAGCGCGTTGCCGGATGCCGAAAGTCCGTAGGCGAACACGACCAGCGCCAGAGCGGATGGAAGCGTGAAGGCGGTCCAGGCGGCAAGTGCGCCAGGATAGCCCGCCCGCAACAGACCGATCGAGATTCCAACCTGGCTGGATGCGGGACCCGGCAGGAACTGGCACAGCGCGACCAGATCGGCGTAAGTCTGCTCCTCGAGCCATTCGCGGCGTTCGACGAGCTCGTTGCGGAAATAGCCGAGATGGGCGACGGGACCGCCGAAAGACGTCAGGCCCAGCTTCAAAAAGACCGCGAAGACCTCGCCGGCACGGCCTTGTGGAGCGTGGCCGCTCATCGCCGAACGCCGGCTTTGGTCGTCAGCATTTCATCGCCTCTCCGGCGAACCCGCCAGCCCGGCTGGCGCGACGCCTTTCCCGCCATTTCGCGTTCATGTGGATCGGCCCCGACATCGTCCTACGATATCGGGAAGCGATACTTCAGCCAAAGGCTCCCGTCGAGACGGCCCTGCAACGGAGTCGACCGAACCCGTGGGGGCGCCTGGTTTCCCCACCCCAATTCCTAGTGGGATTGCGCAACTCCGCCAACGCCGCCGATAATGGCCCGATGGGAGGCCGCAGCCGACAACGGATCTTTGGCGATCGCGTCCATGGCGCGAGGATCAATGGGCTGAATGCGCGTGAGCAGGCCAAAAAAGCCGTCCGCGAGGCGGATGCCGCCGAATGCCTGCTGTGGTCGGAGCAGATGGAAGGCTTCGGCGGGCCGGCGCAACCATCGCCCACGATCGCGCAGTGCCTCAATGGCGGATATGGCTGGCTCGAGGTGATGTGTCACCGCTGCGAGACCCGCGCCAGCCTGCCGCTCGATGCCATCCGCCGGCCGCGCGATACGCCGATCTGGAAGCTGGAGGCGGCGCTCAAATGCCGCTCCTGCGCGAGTCCGAAATACGCACCGCCGGTGCACCTGATCCGGCTCACCAGGGAGCGGAAGATCGCGCCCTATCCCTGGGTTCATCCCGACGACGATCGGTAGGGCTTGCCCGGAACGGGCCGATAAGCCCCAACGCCGATCAAGGCTAATACTGCACAGACGCCGTTCCGGAACTGTGGTAACTTTCGATCCAACCCGGAGGATGGCGAGATGATTGAACCGAAACTGGAAGTGCCGGCCGAATTGCGCGACCTGGCCGAAAAAACAATCGAGCAGGCTGAAAAGGCGTTCGGCATGTTCTTCGACGCGGCGAACAAGTCGATTGCGTCAATCCCGACCCCGGGAACGGAGATGTCGAAACAGGCTCTGTCGCTTACCGAACAGAACATCAAGGCTGCGTTCGAGCATGCGCGAAAGCTGGTCCATGCGACCGACCTTCAGGAAGCCATGCGCATCCAGTCGGAGTTCTTGAAGAGCCAGTTCACCAACGCCGGCGAACATATGCGCCAGATCACCGGCGACCTCATGTCCGCCGCAAAGGACGCGACGAAAGGCAAATTATAAACCCGGGCGTGCGCCGGCACGCGAGGTGCGCAGGCGCTGATCATTCCCCGCCCACAAATTAGTCTTGCATCGATTTATACGGTAGATTTTAATTATTGCGCAGGTCCTTGACGGGCCACCGGGTGACACCGCCCGCCGTCCGTTGACTTTTCTGCTGATCCCTGTCGGCTATCGCCGGCAGGGATTTGCATTTGGCGCCTTGTTTTGGGGGCGCCTTATTTTGAGAGCGCCTTATTGGACCGGATACTTGCGCAGCGAGCCGATATAGGCGGCGAGATCGGCCGCCTCGTTCCGGCTCAACGGAAAATTCGGCATTTTCGGGTGCGGGTCGAGCAGGAAGAAGGCGACCTTTTCCGCGGTGAAATCCGACTTGTGGGCGATGGCGTCGAACGGGGGGGCGTCCGTGCTGGCCTGCTTCTGCGTGCTGTCGACCAGATGACAGGAGGCACACCAGCGCTTGGCGAGTTCGGCGCCGTGATTGGCGTCGGCAGCCAGCACCACCGGGCCGCCGAGTCCGACGGCCGCAACAACCAAAACCTGGGTTAGTCTGAAAAACGCGTGCATCCGGTGCTCTCCTTCGATTTCATATTGCTACGCCATTCGCGGCGCCCGCGCTTGATTTTAGTCAAGGTACAGGATTGTTTTCCGGATAACGGCTAAATTTGGTTTGCGGCCTGACCGGGCGGTGGTCCATCACCCCCGCGCGCTGGCTATTTTTCCTTGTCGCTTAACATCTTGCCGGTGGTCTTGTTGACCAGATGGACCCGGCCGCAGGCGGGGCAGGTCACGACCTCATAGCTGTCCGTTCGATCGGTTGGCGCCGTTTCGGGCAACCACACCTGAACGTTCATGCCGGTCTGGGCGCATCGAAAGATCAGTTTCGCCATTTTGTCACGCTAGCGCTGCCGCCGTGGCCTGCATTGACTTGCCTCAACAGCCGGAGGGAACGAAGGGCCCTGCATTCCGTTGAATTTTCACAGTCAGGAAATGCTGCCATGCAACGCATCAAACGTCCGCCCATCCGCAACAAGATCAACACAGCTGATCCGGCTCAGCTCCGCGCCTGGACCCGGCGGCTAGGCGTAACGGCCGATGACCTGAAAGCCATCGTCGAGAAGGTGGGTAACTCGGTCGCCGCGGTGAGCAAGGAAGTGGAACTGCAGCGCCTGTCTCACCAGCCTTGTCCGGTGCCTCCGATCGCAAGCGCCATTCCGCGCGAGCCGGCCAAGGTCGAGATTGCGACCACGGTTTGACGGCATCCGCGATCGGCCCGCTTTGAGCGGTGTCGCGTAGATCCGCGATTCCTCGCCAGGATTGAGCTGCCGCAAGGCTAGCCCCCGTTGCGTCCGCCATACTGAGTTGTCGGGATAGCGGGGCAACGCACATGTGGATCACAAAAGACGATTTTCGAGTTAGAGCCGAAAATTTCGATTTATCGAATGGTCTGAATATTCTTCGCATCATCTGCGGGCTGTTCCTGTTTCCCCACGTGATGGGAAAATTCGCAGCCGGTGCGGTCTCAGCGGGAACGGCAGCGTTCTTCGCCAAGGCAGGTTTTCATCCGCCGGAAGTCTGGGTTTGCATCGCCGCGGTTTTCGAGACGGCGGCCGATGTGGCGCTCGTGCTTGGCATCTGCACACGTTTCGCCGCGCTCGGTGCGGCCGCGTTACTCGCCATCGCGGTTTATTCACTGCAAGTCGTTAAGGGCTTTGGCTGGACCTGGAACACCTTGGGATATGAGTATCCGGTATTTTGGGCCTCGCTGGCCGTTGCCCTCGAGGCGTGCAAGGCCCATCTGCGGTTTGCTCGCCCGGTGCAGGCGACGAAAGCTCTGAAGGTTGCCGCGTAGCGTCGCAAGCGCGACGCTGCAAGGCAAGACCGCCCCGCCGCCGCCGCCGGCGGGGCGGTTCGTTCGCCGAACTAGTTGTATCTGAACTGCGGCATCGCCTTCAACTGATCCTTGGTCGCATTGAAGACCGCGTGATCGGGATACCACTTCTCATCGGCGGCGCGCGTCGGACGGTTGTTGGTGCCAACCGTCGATTTGTCCTTGTCGGCAGGTGTGGCGGTCGAAGAGGTGCGCACGGGCTCGCTGACCCATTTCAGCTTCTCCATCGGCACTGCGACATAGTGCTCGCCCATGCCGAGAAAGCCGCCGACGCCAAGCACGACGTTATCGACCTTGCCGGACTTGTCGACGATCAACTCCTGAATGTCGCCGATCTTCTCGTTGTTGTCGTTGTAGACATTGACGCCGATCAGCTTGGAAGACCGCCACTGGCCTTCCTTGTGGACGGCAGTGTTGATGTTGGAACGATCGGTGGTGGCAGTTTCAGCAAAGGCCGCGCTGGTCAGAAGCGCGGTGCCGAGCAGTGCCGCGGCGAGATATTTCGATTTCATTGTGAAGCCTCCAGTGTGAGTCGTGTTTGGGTGATTGCGATTGGCGGTTAAGGCAGTTCAGTCCGTCGTGATGAGGAAATGTAGGAACCTGAGGAAAGTTCCTGACAGGAACTCGACCTCGCACTGGAACAGCTGTCAGCCTCTAACGTTCTCCGTCTTCATAACGCACACAGAGGACTGGAGGACATCATGAACACCAAACTGCTCGCCAGCGTCACCATCGCCGCCGCGCTTTCGCTTCCACTTGCGGCGCATGCGCAGAACGGCGCGGCGGCCGGTGCAACCACCGGTGCGGTCACCGGGGCGATCGTCGGCGGCCCGGTTGGAGCGGCTGTCGGCGCCGGCGTCGGCGCGGTGGTCGGCGGCATCGCCGACGATACACGGCCGCGCTTCCGCAGCTACGTCGAAGAGCGCCATGTTCCGTCATACCGCTATGAACACGAAGTTCGCGTCGGCGAGGACCTGCCGTCGGCCGGTGTCACCTATTACGAGGTGCCGCGCGAATACGGCGTGACCAAATATCGTTATACAGTCGTCAACGATCGTACCGTTCTGGTCGATCCTTCGACCCATCGGATCGTCCAGGTCATCGATTAAGCAAAGCAGTAACGGCCTCGCCCCGGCGAGGCCGTTCGCGTTTGTCGGGGCAGGCGGCAATTTTCGTGATGGAGGGTGCGATGCCTGCGTTGTTTGCCTATCTGATTGCAGTCACCGTCCTTCTCGGAGGGGGCTATGGCGCACTGAACTGGCTCGCCACGCCGGAGCCGGTGAGGGTGGTGGCGAAGGCAACACCGAAGCCGCCACCGCCCCATTACGCCGACAATACCAGTCCAGGCTCTGCGCTGGCCAATGCACCGCAGGTGAGTCCGCCCGAGCCGAGCAAGCCTGAAGCACCGAGCAGGCCCGAGATCAACGGGACCGATCAGGTCAATGCCGCTGCAAATGACAAGGCCGTCTCAAGCGATCAACGGCCATCGTCATCGCCATCGCCGCAGCCGGCGACGCCTGTGGCGGCGAGCCAGCAGGAGGCGAAGGCTGAAGTTTCAGATCCGGCGCGGGAGCATCGGGACCGCCCGGCCCAAATCGAGATGCCTCAAGCCGCAACCGACCAGAAAGCCACGCAACCTGCGGAAGCGCTGCCGGCCGAATCCATGCAGGGCAATTCGGCTCCAGCCAGGCATGAAGAAGAAAACCAATCGACCCAGGCCGCGCCGCGCGGCAACGCCCAAACCGTTGCCTCCATCGCACCGATCACGAAGACGGCGAAGCGGCTGCGTGTCAGGCAAGCAAGCCGCGGTCTCGAAAAGCGGCCGCTCGAGGTGATGACCTTGCGCACCATAGAACTTCCCGATGGCCGCCGCATGACCCGGCTGATTCCATATCGTGGCGGGGATCGCTATCGGGACGAAGGTCCCGCCGTAGCCTTCGGCCCCGACGAATAGTTCGGCGCGACCGTACACCGGCGCGCTCGCGTGCTTCGGTCCGCCGCGAGGTCGCTCCCGATATTCATAACAGAAGTGTTTTGGTCGCGGAACCCGCACGAAGGTTCAAGGGCGCGCGGAAAAATTCTCACTGACTCATCGCGATCGGAAATACGGGCGTCATTGCTTCGCGCAAGACCGGATGATTGGCGCTTCCGTCCAAGCGCCGTTCCCACATCGCATGTAGACGTGTTTGTCGGTCGCGGCAGGATTCGATGCTCCGGCCCGTGCATCCATTTCAAACATCACTTCAGAGAGAATCGCAATGACCATATTGTCGGTGAGGTCTGGTTCGACTCGATTCCGTTTTCGAAAGCCGCTTGCGAGATTTGCCTGGCTCCCGAGGCGCGCCGGACGCGCGCTGCTGCAGGCCTTGCACGAATCCCGGATGCGCGCCGCAGCGAAGGTGTTTCGGGAATATGCTCACCTGAACGCCGCCAACCAGGGCGCCTCCGAGCGGCGACCGACGCCGCGGCAGTGACGGCGGAGGCAGCTTGATGTTCATCATTCCATGGTCTGAAGGCATGACCGCGAGCGAGACAAGCCGCCTTTATATCCGCACCGCGGACGAGCAAGACGTCGACAGGTTGGCGGAATATTTCGCGGCGTTGTCGTATTCGTCGCGGCACAACCGCTTCATGGGGGCGGTCAGCAATTTTTCCAGGATCGCCTTCGACTGCCTCGTGCGTAACCGGAAGCCGGATCGTTTCACGCTGATTGCGGAAGTGCGGCACGATGCGAGCGAGGCTGTCATCGGCGAGGCCAGCTACGCCGTCGAGAGCCACACCGGACTCGGCGAGTTCGCGATCTCGGTCTGTGATGCCTGGCAAAATCGGGGACTTGGCTCGGCGCTGCTGACGGCGTTGCAATCCCGCGCCGTCAGTCTGGGGTATTTCGGTCTGTTCGGGGAAACATTCAAGACAAACGATCAGATGAAAGCGCTGGCCCGGAAAGCCGGCTTCGCGGTCGCGCGGTCAGACGATTGGCGCGCGATAAGGTTCGACAAGCGGCTGCTCGACCCGCCGCGCGACGTGAAGGAACCAGGGCGAGCCGCGCCGTCACTGTGGTGGCCGCGCGCATAACAAATTTGCGGCGGTCGCGATGCATGCCCGCCTCGTGCCGCGAGCTCGGGCCGGATTCCCGGCCCGAGCCCTGTCGACGGCCTGCTATTCAGCAACCACTTCGCCGGATCCGCCGAGTTCTTTCGGAAAATCTTTCAGTTTGGGCAGGCCGTCCCGCATCGGCAGCACGGTTTCGGCATAGTTGACGTGAACCCCCGGCGCGAAGGCGAGACCCGGGATGGTGGCGGCAAACACATCGAGCAGGCCGAATGGCGGGTGATTGGTCATGAGATGCCCGCCGCATTTGGCGCAATATTGCCGCTGGCTCAATTTCGTTTTCTGGAACATCGCGACGTTTTCGGCGCCGGCCGTGATGCGCACCGCTTCGGGCTTCCAAAGACTGAAGGCATTCACCGGACCGCCGGACCAGGAACGGCAGGAGCTGCAATGACAATAGCCCATCGCCTCCGGGGAGCCGGTGACTTCGAGTTGAACCGCGCCGCAAAAGCATTTTCCTGTGAGGCTCATGAGTATTTCCTTGTTTGATGGCAATGGGCCGGCCGGGCTGGGCAGTGCCCGGGGTCGCGGCCGGGATTCCGGATGCGGACAGCAATCATCCGGGCAGCCGCGCGTCTTGGACTCTCGCGACCAATCCCGGGCATTGCGCGACGGGGCCCGTGCGGCCGCCCGGTCCGCCGCCGTCGGCGGTGCGGATGACGGAATAGTGACTGCGCTGAGGTGTCCGTTTAGGCGCGCAGCCCGAACCCTCCTCTGATTGGAGGACGCAGAACGGCACCCTCGGCGCTACTGGTAACCATTGACAACGCGCCCGGGCCTGAGCCGCTGGCGCCCTTTACAATCATCAGAGTAATTTCCCATGTCAGGAACTTGCGCCCATATTGTTGAATTTTCGACTGATTTTCTGCCCGAGAAGGATCGCATCGCCTATTGGCGTGAACATTATGGACACGTCATGCTCCGCGTCGATCTCGAGCCGGCCAGAGACGTTGCATTTCAGGCCTGCATGACGTCGCTGTCGCTTCCCGGATTGCAGCTGATCGAAGGCTCGTCGTCGCCGGCAAGAATCTCACGCACCGGGGAATATCTTGCGGACGGAAACGACGATGCCCTGCTCGCCATCAACCGGACAGGGATTGCGTCCGTGTGGTCGGGTGGCCGCGAGCAGATTCTGCACGAGCAGGAGGCCATCCTGATGATGGGCAACGAGCCCACATCGTTCTGCCGGACGAGTCCGGGGCACTCCTTCACCCTGCGGGTGCCGCGGGCGATGCTCCGCTCGATCGTCGCGGACGCCGACGATGCCGCGATGCGTTTGATTCCCGGCAACCGCGGCGCGCTCGGGCTGCTGTCGCGTTACGCCGGTTGGCTGCTCGGGGTTGGCGCTACGCTGGAGCCCGATCTTGCCAATCTTTCGGTGCGGCATATCCAGGATCTGATGGCGCTGACGCTGGGCTCGGCGAACGATTTCAAGGAAGTGGCGCGGACGCGCGGCTTGCGGGCGGCGCGTCTGAAACTCGCGAAGGCTCATATTATCGAGCACAGCCATCGGCGCGATATTTCGGTCGGCAGCGTTGCCGCGCGTCTGTGCGTGACGCCGCGGTACCTGCAGCGCCTGTTCGAGGAGGACGGCACCACTTTCTCGGAGTTTCTGGTCGTCCAGCGTCTTGCGCAGGCTCACCGGCGGCTTTGCGAACCCGATTCCGTACATGCCGCGATCAGCACGGTCGCTTACGACGTCGGTTTTGGCGACTTGTCCTATTTCAATCGCCGCTTTCGCCGTCACTACGGCCTGACGCCGCGCGAGGTGAGGGGCGAGCGGGCCTGATCCTTCGCCGGTCATGCGCAAGCGACGGCGTCTCTTTTGTCCAATGAGATGTCGTTTCGAGACAAGACGCATGGCCCGCGCGGAATTAGGCCCTGCGCCAAACGCGGGACTCTCCCGTTCTTGATTCCAGGAAAGCTGTTCATGAAGAAGATCTACCTGATGACGGCAGTGACGATGGCCGTTGCCGTCTTGTCCAAGATGCGGGCCGCTGAAGCGTCCAGTCCGGAAGGCCCAAATCTGCCGGAACGATTGCACTCCGCAGCCGGCAAATTGTTTCGCCGCATTCGGTGGATGATCAATGACTGGGTAGCCGGCACGATCGCCTATCGCGAACGTCGCGTCACCCAGTTCGCGCTTCGCAATCTGTCGGATATTGAACTGAAGGATTTCGGCGACTACCGCGGAAATCCCGAAAGCGTCCTTCATCGCTATCGCGACCTCAAATTCATAACCAGGCGATGAGGGGCCGCCGCGATGACCTCCAAGAGGATTGTTCTGAGAATGCTGGATGCCGTAACGGTTGTGTTCCTGGCGGTATTGGCACTCTCGGCGACCGGTCTTCCGGTCGAGTGGCTGCCGCGGCTGTTTCATATGTCGCCCGGCGAGTTCCGTGGCTTTTCGTTTTTCACGGCTTTCGCCGCGATGCACGCGATTGCGACATCCGATTCCGCGCCATAAACCAGGCTGCGCCCGGAATTCAGCTGACGCCGACAGCGCATGACGCGCTTTCCAGCGCAGCTGCCAGCGCGCGGGCCCCGCCGCCCGGGTTATGCCCAGGGAATAGACCGCTGCCGATTGAAGTTTCGAAAGCTTTTGCGTACCAAGTCACCCCAACAACAAAAATCACTTCTGCCCAAACTGACAATAAGGCGCGAATGCCGAACCGAACTGGGAATGAGCCGGCCGATCGTCGGATCGTACGATCCTGCCGCGTTGCCCGAGAAATCGTAAATCCTGAAGCCCTTCAGCATCCGATGTCCTGGACCTCCGGGTCCGGGCGGCTGCTCGATTGTCCTGTATTGCCTGCCCGCCGAGAGGCCTGGCCGTTGAACGCGGGCGTCTGGAATCCATGAGCCTGTCCGCCTTAAGCGACGAAAGCCTGCTGCGCTTCTATGAGAGTGTGCGCAAGGAGGTCGAGGCGGACCGCCATTCGATGCGGAGCGGCTACACGCATTTCTTTGCCAACAACGATGGCGTCAAGAAATATGCCGCGGGTCTGCGGCAGGAGTTGGAAAGGCGGCGGTTGAGCTTTCCGCCGATCCTTTGGCTATAGGCTCGGCGTATTCCGGCGACCGCGCGGAATCCTTCTCGTTTCAACCGGCCCGAAGCGGAAAAGCCGCGACATCCCGAGGGCATCGCGGCTCCTGTTCGCGTTTGCAAGAAGCTACTTGCTGTCCTTCTTCATGTCGTCTTTCGACGTGTCGCTCTTCATGCTGCCGTCGGACTTTGACTTTGTGGATTTCTTCTTCATCTTGGCATTGGCATTCATTGGATTGTTGGTCTTCATCGAACCCTGGCCGGTCGGGGCCGTGGTTTGGGCCGAAGCAACCGACACGCTTCCCACGAGCGCGGCGCAGCACGCCGCAATAAGCAGATTTCGCATTTGGGTCTCCTGCTGGAATAAACGCCGGGAGAGAATGAAGACGGGCGGTCCCGGTTCGCCGGCGACGTTGCCTAAAATGCGCGCAGAGCAGTTTGCGCCTAACAGTCGATGCCGTTTCGCTTGCCGACGGTGCAATAATCGCGAACGGTCCTGCGGATGATTTTGGTCAGGCCATCGGTGAAATCATCATCGTTCAGCAATTTGCTGGCATTGGTTGTGCCTCGCGCGGCTGCCGGCGCCGATAGTTGCCCGGCCAGGAATGTCAGATTCAGCAGCGTTGTCGCGACGCCGATCGCCAGAATCAGAACCGCCCATTTTCCAGACATTCGCGCCTCCAGGATCCAGTTAGCTCCCCAACCCTCGAACACCGACCAAAGCGGCAAAATTCGCGATCGTTCCGCTTGATGCCGGCAGGCGCGGGCATCAGGGAAGCGGCGCGCCGGCGTTGGTGACGATCAAATTATTGGTATCGGCCGGTGCCAGCTCGCTGGCACTCCCATTGCCGAGAAACTCGTCCAGCGTTGCCTGGATTCTCTCCTTGACTGCATCCGGACCGCGGTCGCTCATCCAGGTGTGCTGAAATTGGGTGTGGATGATATCGACGCCCCCCGCCTTGGCCTGTTGTGCGGTTGGCAGCACGCCGGGATCGGTCTGGAAGTTCGGATCCTTGGAGCGGAACGAGAGGATCTTCATCTTGTCGCTGAGCACGAAGGGCACGCGCAGATTATCCAGCGTGACAACTTTCGACACCAGCTCCGGATGTTCCTTGGCGAAATACATGGCGGTGTCACCGCCGTTGGAGTGTCCGACCATGGTCAGGTGGCTGTAGTCGGCATTCGGCTGCAACTTCTTCAGCTGCGCGAGCACGAACAGGATGTTGGCTTCGCCTTTTTCATACACGCCGGTGCGGCCGACATAGGGCAGGCCGATCTTGGTCATCAAGGGCGGATCGGTCGGCAGGTCCTGCTGGATGCTGGCGACCAGATATCCGCGTGCGGCGAAGACGTTGGCCAGGAACGAATACTCGGTGTTCTTGACGGTATTGCCGTTGCTGATGATGGCGACCGGCAGCTTCCAGTACCCGTCATCCGCCTTCATCTCGTAGTCCCGGCGCACGGCAAGGTCGACGGAGACGGGCCGCTGCCGCGCTTCGTCGAACCAATTCAGCGTTTCGTGCCGGATGCCCCATTTGCTGACGCCGAAATAGACGGCGCCCGCAAGGGCACAGACGCACGCCAGAACCGCAATTCCTCGTTTCATCGTTTCCGTCCCAAATCAATTTGCTTCAATAGATGGTGTGCAAACGCGCCAGCGGCGAGGAGGGCGCCAGCACCCCCCGAATTAAATTTAGGAAATCTTTCTGCTCCGCAGCAAAGCGAACCGCCCGGTCTTCGAAGCTCGCGCGCGGCCGTCCAACGGCCCCTGAACTAGACTAATTTCCTATCCGACATCACCGACTCGTAATTGGACCGGGCTGGATTTTGTCACGATCACCTTGCCTAGTTCCGGCCCTCCGCCGTCGCAGTCCGGCAGGCGCGCCGAACCCGCGACACACGTTTTTGCCATTTGCAGGAGTGTTCCGATGCGAGTGCTCGATCTCGCCCCTTTTGTCTTCGCGGTTGCACTGGTAGTCCCGGCGGCGCATGCCGCGGACCCGCCGCATGATATCAAGGGCCTTTATTTGATGACCGACTATCCGGCGGTCACGGTGCGGCCCGGCACCACGTCGAACATCCCGCTGCGTCTGCAAAATTACGGATTGCAGCCGCAGCGATACCAGCTCTCGGTGGAGGGCGTGCCGAGTGGCTGGACCGCGACGTTGCTCGGCGGCGGCCAACCCGTTGCAGCCGCGATGCCGGCGCCGGATGCTAATGTTTCACTGCAGCTTCGCATTGAAGTCCCGGCCAATGCCGGCCTCAGCGGGCAGACGCTGACGGTGAAGGCGGAAGGACAGGGAAGCGAGGCAACGCTGCCGGTAAACGTCTCCCTTGCCAAGGAGTTGCCGGCAAAACTTACGGTAACGTCGAAGCTGCCCTCGCTTCGCGGCAGCCCCAAATCGAACTTCGAGTATACGTTGAACATCAAGAACGACAGCGGCCGTAACCTGGTCGCGAGCTTCGCTGCCGAAGCGCCGCCCAATTTCGAAACTTCGTTCACCGAAGCCTATGGCAGCCAGGAACTCTCTTCGATTCCGATCGACGCGGGCCAGTCCAAGGACATCAAGTTAAAGGTTCGCCCGCCGAGCGCGATCGACGCCGGCCATTTTCCGGTGCGCGTGACGGTCAACGCCGAGGACGCCTCGGCGAAGACGGATCTGGCGCTTGACGTCGTGGGCCAGCCGCAGCTCCAGGTTTCCGGCCGCGACGGGCTGTTTAGCGCGCGGGCGGTCGCTGGAAAGCAGAGCTCGATCCCGATCGTCGTCAGCAACACCGGCACCGCGCCGGCCGAGGACGTCAAACTCTCGGCCAGCGCGCCGACCGGCTGGAAGGTGACGTTCGAGCCGGCCACCATCGACCGGCTGGTTCCGGGCAAGGACGCCGAGGCCCAGGCGCTGGTGACGCCGAGCGACAAGTCGCTGGCCGGCGATTACATGACTTCGGTCAGCGCGGCGTCGCGCGGCGAAAATGCCTCGGGCCAATTCCGTATCACGGTCGACACCTCGACGGTGTGGGGAATGGCCGGCGCCGGCGTCATCGGCGTCGCGCTGCTTCTGATGCTGGGCGCGGTCGCGAGGTTCGGACGCCGATGAGCAATACGGAAAGCAAGGCCGGCAGCCCGGCCAGCGACATCGTCATCGCCGCGCGCGGCCTGACCAAGCGCTATGGCGAGGTCAGCGTCGTCGACGCCATCAACTTCGACATCGTCAAAGGCGAGGTGTTCGGACTGCTCGGGCCGAACGGCGCCGGCAAGACGACGACGATCCTGATGATGCTCGGCCTGACCGACATATCTTCAGGCCAGGTCAGCGTGCTCGGCCAGGATCCGGCCCGCGCGCCGCTCAAGGTCAAGCGCCGGGTCGGCTATCTGCCCGACTCGGTCGGCTTCTACGACAACCTCTCCGCCGTCGAGAACCTGTCCTATACCGCGAAGCTGATGGGGCTTTCCTTTGACGAACGGAAGCGTCGCATCGCGGCGGCGCTGGCGCGGGTGCGGCTGTCCGATGTCGCCGAGAAGCGCGTCGCGACGTTTTCTCGCGGCATGCGCCAGCGGCTCGGACTGGCGGAGATCATCGTCAAGCAGGCCGAGATCGCCATTCTCGACGAGCCGACCTCGGGGCTCGATCCACAGGCCACGCAGGAATTCCTCGAGCTGATCGGCGAGCTCAAGGCCGAGGGCGTCACCGTACTGCTTTCGTCCCACATGCTCGACCAGGTGCAGCGGATCTGCAACCGGGTCGCGTTGTTCCAGGCCGGGCGCATCGTGCTGATGGGACCGGTGGCCGATCTCGCCCGCCAGGTGCTCGGCGCCGGTTTTGTCGTCGAAGTCGAGGCCGACGGCATCGGCCTTGCCCGCCGGCTCGCCACCATTCCCGGTGTGACCAATGTCGAGACGCTGGCGGAAGATCGCTTCCGCATGACGGCCGACCGCGACGTGCGGCCGGACGCGGCGCGCGCGGTGGTCGCCGCGAACGGGGCGTTGCGCCGGCTTTCGGTCGATGAGCCGTCACTCGAGGCGATCTATGCCCGCTACTTCCAGGACCACAAGGATCCATCGCAAGGAGCACGGCATGCGGCGTGAGGGTTCTCCGTTCCAGGGCCTCGGTACCGTGGCGCTCAAGGAACTGTCCGACAATCTTTCGAGCGCGCGCATGTTCGTGCTCGAACTGTTGATCGTGCTGACGGCGCTCGCGGCGCTTTACGGCGCGATCGACAATCTGCGGCAGAATACGGCGGAAGACCCGTTCCTGCTGCTGCGGCTGTTCACGGTCGACCGCGCGCCGCTGCCGTCCTTCGTCGCCATTCTGGGATTTTTGATTCCGCTGATGGCGATCGGGCTCGGCTTCGATTCCGTCAACAGCGAGCACAACCGGCGTACTCTTTCGCGCATCCTGGCGCAGCCGATCTACCGTGACGCGCTGCTGATGGGAAAATTCGTTGCGGGTCTCGCCACGCTTTCGATCAACCTGGCGGCGCTGTGGCTGATGGTGATCGGCCTCGGGCTGATCTTCCTGGGTGTGCCGCCGGGAGGCGAGGAGATCGCGCGCTCGCTGGCCTTCCTGGTGGTCGCGATCTTCTATGCCGGCGTCTGGCTTGCGCTGGCGATGCTGCTGTCGATCGTGTTCCGCTCGCCCGCGACCGCTGCACTGGTCGCGCTCGGCATCTGGCTGTTCCTCACCGTGTTGTGGCCGATGCTGGCGCCCGCGCTCGCGCAGGTGATCGCGCCGCCGGATCCGCGCTATGCTGAGCTCGGACTGCAGACGCCGGACACGGCGATCTGGGCGCAGACCCTTTCGCGGCTGTCGCCGAACCATCTGTTCGGCGAAGCGATGCTGGCAGTGCTGTCGCCGACCACGCGCTCGCTGGGTCCGGTATTCATCGATCAGCTGCGCGGTGCGGTGATGGGCGCGCCGCTTCCGCTCGGCGAAAGCCTGATCATCGCCTGGCCGCAAACGGTGGCGCTGATCGCCGGCACCATCGTGCTGTTCGTTGCCGGCTACATCGTGTTCCAGCGTCAGGAGGTGAGGGCGTGAGGCGGCTCGCGCGCGGCTAACGCTTGCCATGCGACTTGGCGCGGGCGACGGCCCGCGCGAAGTAATCTCTTGCGACCGCGTCCAGCGCGGCCGAGATCAATTCATCGGATTCGGCCACGCGACCGCTGTGCCCGGTTTCGAGCCGCTCGGCTTCCAGAATATAATCGACCGCGAGTTCGCGGAGACGGTGGAGCTCCGCATCGTCTGGAAGTGGATAGATCGTCGCCAGCAGGTTCCTGGCGCGGTCGCGCGCGCGATCGCTTCTCATGCCGACCATGGGCACCTCCTGAAGTCGTTTGCGTTTCCTCGAGTGAGAGAAGGCACGCGACCGCTCGGCCGAACACCGGTCAAACACCAACGGCGAATAATGCCTGGCCTGCGCCAAGCATCCGTCTAAACCAAGCTTTTTGGCTATGTCGGGTTCCGGACTGAGTGCCTTATTTTTGAAGTCTGGCCGGTAGCCACCGCGCCTCAGCCTTGCTTTTTGGCCGGCCGCGCGCCCTTCGCCTCTTCGTCCGCCAGGAGCTTCAGAAGCGTCTGGCGCTTCTGTTCGTCGGTGGCTTCGGCCAGCAGCTTCCGATAGAGCTTGAGGTTCTCACTGTGGACAAATTTTTCCATTTCTGCCTCTCGCGCAGGGCAGCCGCGGCCGCCGGTTCGAGTCTGAGGAGAACCTGTGCCCGGTTACGAAGCGATGACAGAAAGCTGACGGGAAACCGGTTTGGTCGATCGGGCGGCGTTGTCTGTGATCAATATTGCTCACGCGGGCAGGTTCCAGGACATCAGGTCCCCCGCTCGTCGCGCGCGCGAGCCGGTTCAATTGCTGCTCTCTTCCGCCGATGATGAGGCTGACGCCCTCAGCGCGGCGTCGATTTTCGTTTGAACGCGGCGGGCGGCCAACTTGGCCAGCCTGGTTTGGGTTTTGCCGCTTCTGACAGCGTCTCCGATCTGGAACTGCCATCGCCAGATGTCCGGCTCGTCGGTCGCTGCGATCGTATATTGGATGCCTTTGTAGATCACGTCAGTCACCCCCTCGCAAATGGGGGAAACACGCTTTTTTGCCCGCAATCAATCCGGGTGATTACGGGCCGGCCGGGCGAAAAAAGCGACGTCGAGCAGGATACGTTCCGCGGAATTTCAGGGTTGAAAGGATTCCGCTATGGGGCGGATCCGAAAGATGGGTTTTTTGGACGCGTCCAGTAACTCCATCTGCCACTCGGTGTCTTCCGTGAGATGGGGCGCGATCGAGCCGATCATGTCGCCGCAAACGCCGGTCAACTCTTCCCAGGCCGCATCCCGGTCGGGCAGTTCGGTGCCATGGCTCGACACGCCGCTGTAGCGGCCGGTCCGGATCCGGAAATAATACAGCGGCATGGCAGGAACCGATTACAGCCTTCGACGCCTTTGTCGCGGCGAGGGAACGATGCTCGATTGCAAGTCGCTGCCATTGACACAGGTCAATCCGGATCGTCCACGCGCGGTTATCGCCTGCCTAATCTAAAGGCAGCGCAGTTGCGTCTTCTGAGGACAGAGCTTGAAGGCGCTCGACAAGGAGAACAAAAGACGCGCGGTGCGGCTGGAGTTGTCCGGCGCGCGGTAGCTCAGCGGAAACGCCACCGCGATGTCGGCCTGCAGGTCGCCGCCCAGAAAGAACCGCACGCCGCCGCCTGCAGAAGTCAGCGCAAGGCCGTCGTTGTAATTGAAACCGTCGTTCCAGGCCGCGCCGGCGTCGACGAAACTGTAGAGTTGATACCCGGTCAGGTAACCGAAATTCAGACGCTGATCGAAGCGCAGCTCAAATGAGCCGGCGATGCCGTTGTCGCCGCTGATCTCGGCGCTGCCATAGCCGCGACCGAACGCAGCACCGCCAAGATAGAATTGCTGCGAGGTGAACAGCGGGCCGGAAGCGATCTGGCCGGCGGCGGCGATCTTCACCGACCACGCATCGGTCAGCGTTTGATAGCGGGTGAACCAGCCATCCATCACCGAGAAATTGCCCGATGCGCCGTCGCGCGAAACAAAATCGTCGCCGAAATGCGACGCGCCGAGGATGTCGAGACCCTGACGGTACATCAGCGTGAAGTAATTGTTGCCCCCGAAATTGTCCTGCAGCCGGTAGTCGGAAGTCAGGCTCACGGTGCGGATGTGATCATTGTAGATCGGGCCGAACACAACGTTCTCAGAGACATTGCTGAAGCCGGCCGCCGCCGTGAGCGTCAGCGCCGATTTTATGGACTGCAGCGGGACAATGCTGGCGCGAAGCTCGAATGTATCGGTCCTGGTGACGTCATTGTAGAGCCGCCTCTCATCGCCCGGCCGGACTTCGCTGTGCAGCGCGGACGCGCCGATCCGCATGCCGTCGATGCCGACCGGGACGTCGTAAGACAACCGGCCGAAGGCAAGCTCGCGCGGATCGCCTGGCGTGGTCGAAAGATTAAGCGCCAGCGTGTCGCCGGGTGTGAGATAGGAATTGAATGCGCCGGTAGCGTAGGTCTGCCAGGGGCCGACTGACGATGATCCCAGATTGTCGAGCCCGAACGAGGTGTAGATGTGCCAGGTTTTGACATAGACGATGAGGCGGAAGCGGCCGGTCGCATGGCCGATCTCTTCCAGCGCGGTATCGACGATGCGTACTCCCGGCCGACCGTTGGTCAGCAGGATCTGGCGCTCCAGCGTCGGCAGCCGCGACGGGCTTTCGGCGAGCACCGGGTCGAGCATCGGCCTGATGCCGAACTGCTCCGCGCCGTCGCCCTTCAGCGTCACTTCCGTGATGGCGCCTTCGATCACCTGAAGACGAACCCGGCCGTCCCGGATGTCCTGCGGGGGCACGATCGCCCGGCTCAGGTGAAACCCGGCCGTGCGGTAGAGGTCGCTGACGCCGGCGGCGATCGCCGCAAGATCGGCCTGCGATACCTTTTTCCCGAGATAGGGTTGATAGACGCTTATGATCTGATCGCGCGGGATCGCATGGGCGCCTGTCAGCGAAACGCCGCGCAGCACGAACATCGGTCTGGTATCCGCCGTACCTTCCGGCCGGGACACCGATGGCATCCGTACTGCAGGTCGCGCCGAAGGCGCCTGCCCGGACTGCGGTACATCGAAACGCCGTTCCGTCTGCCTGGGATCGAAGCCCGGCTGGCTTGCCTGCTGGGCTTTCGCCGGCAAAGAGATGATCGCGGACAAAATCAGCGCCAGGCTCGCCAAAACGAACCTGCCCGGACCGCAACGCGGTCGGGCGCCCGCACGGGATACCGTTCTTCCGTAGTTCTCCGGATGCCATCCGAGGAATCTTTGAAAAATCATTAGCCCCATGATTTTTCATAGATTTTTATGGTCAATGAATCGTTAAGCACGCCCCTGAACTGGGCGGTTTCCGCTCATTCTATGTTGAAACTTTTCCGGTAAGCCTGAGGGGCAACCAAGGGTAAACGGAGTTTCTCATGGCTTGGACCGAGTGGTTTTCGCGTATCCTGACGATGGCCTTCGTTCTGGGCTCGGCTTCCAGTGCACTCGCCGCCGAGGACGGCGTCTGGCGGGTCACCAAATCGTCCGGCGAAGTCTGGACGACGACGTCAGGCGCCCAGCAGGCTTCGCTGACGCAGGAAGACGTCTTGAAGCCGGGCGACACCATCCGGACCGGGCGTAACGGCCGCGTACTCCTGGTGCGCGGCGAGGAAACCATTCTGGTCTCGCCGAATTCGGTGATAGGTCTGCCGACCGAGAAGAAGGACGGGCTGTCGACGACGATCCTGCAGCAGGCCGGTTCGATCCTGCTGGAGGTGGAAAAGCGCAACGTCAAGCATTTCGAGGTCGAGACTCCCTATCTCGCCGCTGTGGTCAAGGGAACGCATTTTCGCGTCTCGGTGAACGCCACCTCTACCAGCGTCGACGTGCTGAGAGGACAGGTCGAGGTCGCCGACTTCAAATCGGGCCAGATCGCGCAAGTGATGCCGGGCCAGCACGCAACCGCCTTCGCCCATGGCAAGCCGGGTCTTTCGCTGAGCGGATCGGGCACGCTCAATCCGATCGAGCAAGGCAAGCCGCGCCCCTCGTCGTTCGACCGGATCATGGTGCCGAAGACGGGGCTGACGGCTCCGCGCAGCGCGGCGAACGGACAGCAGATCCACGCGCTTGGCCACCTCGCCGCCGGCCACGCTGCCGCGAGGCCCGGCACGCGGATATCGGCCGCACTCGGCGAAGTCACGCTGAATCTCGCGTCACCCACGGTCTCGCCCATGGATCGGCATCGGCACCGGGCTCGACGAAGCGCTCGGCCGAGAAGGACACGATCTGGAGTTCGCGCGACGCCAAGGTTGGCATGGGCATCGGAAACGGAAATTCCAGCGACACTAGCGGCAGCGCAAGCGCTGTGGCGGGCACGGGCGCCGCGACCAATTCGGGAGTGGCGGCGCAGGTAGCCGCGACCACCGCAGCTGCGGTCAATTCCGGAATTGGCAACGGCAATGGCAACGGCAATGGCAACGGGAATGGCAACGCCAACGGCAATGGCAACGGCGACGGCAATGGTAACGGCAACGGAAATGGTAACGGCAACGCCTATGCCTACGGCCACTACAAGAAATAGCGGCAGCCGGCAGAGACATTAAGGGTCAACAGAAGGCAAGTGTCGAAAGAATTAACCTGAACGGTTGACGTTTATGGGAGGGGCGCCTCGCCCGCGGGGTGCAACGGGGGAAATTTTGAAACACTACCGGCCACATATCTTCGTGGTGGTTGCACTGGCGATCGTTCTGTCGTCCGGCCTGCACGGCGCGCTGCGCAATGCGCTGACCGACCTTCATTTTGTCTGGCAGCAGCGCCAGGCCGGCGGCGACATCGTCGTTGTCGCGATCGATGCCCGCTCGATCGAGCAGATCGGCGTCTGGCCCTGGCCGCGCCGGCTCCACGCCGACTTGCTGCGGCGGCTCGACAGTGCCGGTGTGCGCGACATCGTCTTCGACGTCGACTTCTCATCGCCATCCGACCCGGCGTCGGACCGCGCATTTGTCGAGGCGCTGAAGAGCGCGGGCGGAAGCGTGGTGTTGCCGTCCTTCCAGCAGCCGGGCGCGGCCGGCGGCGATGGAACGACCATCCACATCAATCGTCCGCTGCAACCATTCGCCGATCATTCATGGTCGGCGGTCGTCAATGTCACGGTTGAACCGGACGGCCTGGTCCGGCGCTACCCGTTCGGCGAGACATTCGACGGCCATTTCCTTCCCGCCATGGGCGCGATGCTGACCGAACAATATGCCGAGAAGCGCGCGCCCTTCCTGATCGATTTCAGCATCCGCGCCCCGTCGATTCCGAGGGTATCCTACGTCGATGTCTTGCGCGGCGACGAGGCGACGCTGGGCAAGCTCAGGGACAAGAAAGTCATCATCGGCGCCACCGCGCTGGAACTGGGCGACCGTTTCAGCATTCCCAACGGCGGCGTTGTTTCCGGGCCGGTGCTGCAGACTCTCGCCGCCGAATCGATCCAGCAGAACCGAACCCTGCACTTTACCTCCGATGCCGTCACGCTGGTTGGGCTTGGCATCATTGCGATGATCATGATGCTGTCGTGGCGCCGTCTCGCCGCCAGCGTGCGCGTGATCATTCTCGTCGGCATGGCCGGCGCCGTTGAAGTCACCGCAGCTTTGCTGCAGGCAAATTTTCCTCTCATTCTCGATACGTCGCTGTTGCTTACCGCGATCGTCGTCTACATGACCGCGATCGCGCTCGACGAAATCGATTTCCGGGATCTGCTCAGCCGGATCGCCGAGAGCCGCTTCCAGCGTATCGCAATGTCGCTGGGCGATGGCCTGGCATGTACCGATCAGGACCGCCGGATCACGGTGTGGAATCCGGGCGCGGTGGCGATATTCGGCTACGATCCGGCCGAGATGATCGGCCGGCGGTTCGAGGCGATCTGCGCCGGCAGCGACGATGTTACCGCGGTATCGAGCGCGGTCGGTGAGGCGGCTCGCGCCCGATCGCAATCGCCCGGCGGCCTGGTAGTGGAGTTCAAGGGCCGGCGCAAGAACGGCGAGGTTTTCCCGGTCGAGGCCTGCTTCTCCGGCTGGCAAGGTACCGACGGCTTCCAGCACGGCGCGATCCTGCGCGACATATCGGTGCGAAAACGGGAAGCCGAAAGGATCCGCTATTTGGCCGAACATGATTCCCTCACCGGGCTCGCCAACCGCAATAGCCTTCACACCGGTCTCGCCGAGATGATTTCCGCGGCGGAGGCGCAGCGGGCCGAGGTCGCGCTGCTGGTGATCGGCCTCGACGCCTTCCAGCAGATCAACGACATGCTCGGCCACGCCTGCGGTGACCTCGTGCTGCGCGCGGTGACCGGACGATTGAACGCGGAGGCCGGTGGCGCTGCCCTGGTGGCGCGCCTGAGCGGCGACGAATTCGCCATCGCGATTCCCCG
>JBGPSI010000056.1:0-24469 GCA_041490045.1 Bradyrhizobium sp. | reverse complement strand
TCGATCGCGTTCGCCGTCCTGTTCGTCGGCCTGGGCGTGGATTTCGGCATTCAGTACAGCGTCCGCTACCGCTCCGAGCGCTTCAAGAGCAACGATCTGACGGCGGCGCTGGTACAGGCGGCCGAGCGCTCGGCGGTGCCGCTGTCGCTCGCCGCGATGGCCACCGCGGCCGGATTCCTCTCGTTCCTGCCGACCGACTACAAGGGCATTTCGGAACTCGGCGAGATCGCCGGCGTCGGCATGCTGGTGGCCTTCACCACCAGCATCACCGTGCTGCCAGCGTTCCTGAAACTGCTCAACCCGCCCGGGGAAATGGAGCCGGTCGGCTATTCGTTCCTGGCGCCGCTCGACCGTTTTCTCGAAGACCATCGCGTCGTCATCATCGTCGGCACGCTCCTGATCGCGACGGCCGGCCTGCCGCTGCTTTATTTTCTGCGCTTCGATTTCAACCCGATCAATCTGCGCAGTCCCAATGTCGAATCGATCGCGACCTTTCTCGATCTGCGAAAGGACCCGAACACCGGCGCCAATGCCATCAACGTGATGACCAATTCGGACGAGGACGCCAGGAAGATCGCAGCCCGGCTGGAAAAGGTGCCGGAAGTGCTGCGCGTGATGTCGCTGGAAACCTTTGTGCCGGAAGACCAGCCGGCGAAACTGAAGCTGATCGCGCAGGGCGCCAAGGTTCTCGATCCCGCGCTCAACCCGGACTCCGTCGACGACCCGCCGTCGGACGCGGAGAACGTCGAGGCCTTGAAGGGATCGGCGGCGAGCCTGCGCAAGACCGCCGGCGATGCCAAGGGGCCGGGCGCGGTGGCGTCGCGGCGGCTGGCCGATGCGCTGTCGAAGCTCGCCGATTCGAACCAGGCCACGCGCGACAAGGCCCAGGCCATTTTCATCAACCCGTTGAAGGTGGTACTCGACCAGCTCAAGAATTCGCTGCAGGCCCAGCCGGTCAGCCTGAAGACGCTGCCGCCGGATCTGGTCGCTCAGTGGAAGACCAAGGACGGCCTGCAGCGCGTCGAGGCGCTGCCGCGCGGCGATCCCAACGACAACGATACGCTGCGCAAGTTTGCCGCCTCCGTTCTCGCCGCCGAGCCGAACGCGATCGGCGGGCCGGTCTCGATTCTCAAATCCGGCGACACCGTCGTGAAGGCGTTCATCCACGCCGGCATCACCGCGCTATTGGTGATCGGCTTCCTGCTCTGGCTGGCGTTGCGGCGGATCACCGACGTGCTCCTGACGCTGGTGCCGCTGTTGGTGGCGGGCGCGGTGACGCTGGAGATCTGCGTGCTGATCGGAATGCCGCTCAACTTCGCCAACATCGTCGCGCTGCCGCTGCTGCTCGGCGTCGGTGTCGCTTTCAAGATCTACTATGTCACGGCGTGGCGATCGGGCAGGACCAACCTGCTGCAGTCGAGCCTGACGCGGGCGATATTCTTCAGTGCGATGACGACGGCGACCGCGTTCGGAAGCCTGTGGCTGTCGAGCCACCCGGGGACCGCGAGCATGGGCAAGCTGCTGGCGCTGTCGCTCGTCACCACGCTCGCGGCGGTGCTGCTGTTCCAGCCCGCGCTAATGGGTAAACCCCGCGATATCGGGGAGTAGGCAGATGTCGCCGACGGTATCGGCGGGCTGCACCGCTGCCTGTTTCTGGCCCTTGGCCGCCGGGCTGACCGATCCGGTGGTCTTCGGCGTCGCCGGCGTCTTCGCTGCGGCGGTCTTGGGCGCGGGGGCTGCGGTCTTCGGTCCGCCCTTGGCCATGCTGTTGGCGGGGCTCGAGGGTATCGGAGGTGCGACGCGGGTCCAGGTTTCGCCGCCGCAGAGGAAGCCCAGCACGCAGCCCTGGATCTCCAGATGGTCTGGATCGACCGGTTTGATCGTCGAACTGTAATATTGCCCGTCCTTGCCGTTATAGACTTGGCCTTCCCACTGATCGACGCCGGGCTTCTTCTTCATGTCGATCAGGATCGGCATGCCGAGGCTCGGCCTGTTCTGTTTTGAGACATCGGGATTGTGAATGTCGCGGCCGCCCGGCGTCTGCTCCCAGGAAACGGCGCCCCACATGTTGCCATTGCATAGTGCAACCCGGATGTTGGCGACGCCGTCGGCGACTTTCCAGTCGCCGGTGGGATCGAGCGCGAAGGCCGGTGCAAGGCCTGTCGCCAAAATTATTCCTGAATATACTACTCTACGCATGATGTGTCGGGGGCAGTGCAACATGGTTTGAACCTATGCTTAAGTAGGTGATCCGAACGGGGGCAAAACGCCGCATTGAGCGTTTTCACCTGACGAATTCAGTTGACGAAATGGCCATCAACCGAAGTATGTAGCTAATGCTATATTCAAATCTAGACGTTTCCGAGATGTTTGTGGACCGCCAGGCGCAGCGCAGTTCCATGCATGCGCGCCACTTGAATGAGCAGTTGGTTCGGGTGCTCAAGACCATCGGCTACGACGTCGGTTTTCAGAAGGGGCAAGGCCAATACCTCTATGATCGCGAAGGCGCGCGCTATCTCGATCTACTGAGCGGTTTTGGCGTTTTTGCGATTGGCCGGAACCACCCGGCGCTGCGCCAGGCCTTGAAGAGCGTGCTCGACAGCGACCTGCCCAACCTCGTCCAGCTCGACGTATCGACCCTGGCCGGCGTGCTCGCCGAACGCCTGCTGAAATTCGTGCCATATCTCGACAAGGTGTTTTTCGCCAATTCCGGCGCCGAAACCGTCGAGGCGGCGATCAAGTTCGCCCGCGGCGCCACCGGCCGTCCCGGCATCGTCTATTGCGCCCATGCCTTTCACGGCCTGTCCTACGGCGCGCTGTCGCTGACCGACGATCCCAATTTTCGCGCCGGCTTCGAGCCGCTGCTGCCGGGGTGCACGCCAATCCCTTTTAACGATCTCGCAGCGCTGGAGCAGGCGCTGTCGTCGCGCGAGGTCGCCGCGTTCATCGTCGAGCCGATCCAGGGCAAGGGCGTCAACATGCCCTCCGACGAATTCCTGCCGGGCGCGGCTGCGCTGTGCAGGAAGTACGGCACGCTGTTCGTCGCCGATGAAATCCAGACCGGGATCGGCCGCACCGGCCGCTTCCTCGCAGTCGAGCACTGGAATGTCGAACCCGACATGGTGCTGCTCGCCAAGGCGCTGTCGGGCGGCCATGTTCCGGTCGGCGCGCTGCTCACCCGCAAATCCATCTTCGACAAGATCTTCAACCAGATGGACCGCGCGGTCGTGCACGGCTCGACGTTTGCGAAGAACGATCTGGCGATGGCGGCCGGCATCGCCACGCTCGAGGTGATCGAGTCCGAAAAACTGGTCGAGGCCGCCGCCAAGCGCGGCGCCGAGCTCCGGCTGGCGCTGACCCGGATGGTTCCCGGCTATGAATTGATGAAGGAAGTGCGCGGCAAGGGACTGATGATCGGCGTCGAGTTCGGCCCGCCGAAATCGCTGCGGCTGAAGGCGTCCTGGAGCGTGCTGGAGACCGCCAACAAGGGCCTGTTCTGCCAGCTCATCACCGTGCCGCTGTTCAAGGATCACAAGATCCTGACGCAGGTCTCCGGCCACGGCAGCCATACGATCAAGTTGTTGCCGCCTCTGACCATCACCGAGGAAGACTGCAACTGGATCGAGACCGCGTTCGACACCGTCATCGCCTCCAGCCACAAGGTCCCCGGCGCGATCTGGTCGCTCGGCAAGACGCTGGTCGACAACGCCGTGAGGAAGTCGGCGTAGTCTTCAAGTCGTAAAATCCATCGTCGTCATTCCCCGATGTGCGATTGCACATCGTGGATGCGCCGCTTGGCGCAGGCCCGGAATCCATAACCCCGATTCGTGGTTATGGATTCCGGGCTCATCGCTTCGCGATGCCCCGGAATGACGGGTTTGCAGGTTGGTGTCACGCGGCGGCGCCCGAAGACTTCTCACCCCGCGCTGGTCTTCATCGCGGTCTGGAACTTGTCGCTGAATTCGGCGAGTTCGTCGGCGGCGATATCGGAGACCGCCCAGTAGTTCAGCCCGCCCTCGCTCCAGCTTCGGACGTTGAATCCCTGGAACGTTTCGGTCCTCGCCGCGCGGGTCTCGGTGCTCGCGGTCTGCGCCACGAACAGATTGATGACGTGCAGGCGGCGGCGGTAGACGATGGCGCCGACGGGGCGGGCGTCGATGTAATCGAGCCGGCCGCCGATCAGGGTAAAACCCAGCGCGGTGAGGTCGATCACCGGCGGCGCCACGTCGAGCCTGCCGTTGAACCACGGTTTTACCGTGTGCTGGTCGGTCGAGAGCACGTCGGTGAGATGGCCGGCCTGCAGCGAGCGCAGATGCGCCGAGACGATCTCGGAGGTGATGCGCGCCTCGTCGTCGCTGCGCAGCACGATGGCGACGAGGCCCGTGGCCGCGATCGCCGACACCGCCGATCCCATCGCAAAGCCGCGCAGCACCGCGCGCCGGCTCGGCGCCTTGGCTTGCGGCAACGAAGCCTCGATGCGCCGGCGCAACGCCACAGGCGCCGTGTAACGCAGATCGGCGCTGGCGATCGCCTTGTGCATCTCGCGGACGGCGGCGAGCTCTGCGGTGCAGCGCGGGCAGGTGGCGAGATGTGCTTCGACTTCGCGCGCGTGCCCGGCGTCGAGTTCGCCGTCGATCAGCGCGTGCAGAAGGATTTCGGCCTCGTCGCAGGTCATTTCGGTGGCTCCTGTTCCGCGAGCCATGCCGAGCGCAGCATGGCGCGGGCCCGCGCGAGCCGCGACATCACGGTGCCCACAGGCACTTCCGCGACATCGGCGATCTCGCGATAGGAAAGATTTTCGATTTCACGCAGGACAAAGGTCTCCCGGAACGGTTCGGCCAGCGCACTCACCAGCCGCTGGATCGCGCTGGCGTCGCGCTGGCGCAGGATTTGGCTCTCTGGCGTTTCCGGCGCCTCGCTCCATAGCGGCGTCTGCTCTTCCTTGCCGGCGACGTCTTCGATCGGATCGGTCGGCGAGCTCGCGCGCCGGGCGAATTCGGCGCGGCAGACGTTGCGCAGGATCGCAAGCAGCCACGGCTTCATCGCCGGCCCGCGATAACTGTCGAAATGCTTCAGCGCGCGCAGATAGCATTCCTGCACGGCGTCCTCGGCGTCGCTGGCGTCGCGCAGCAGATAGCGCGCCACCGTGTAGACGTCGTCGAGATGCGGAAGCGCCGCGTCGCGAAAGCGCCGTGCCTTCTCGGGATCGTCGTTCGCAGCGTTGACCGCCATCGCGCCTGGCCCGGCATTCGTCGAAAGGGCTTGTGCCCGGTCGGCTTCGATCCACCGGCCGGGCAGTGTCGTGATGCCTTGATTTGCAGGACTATTCAACCTTGATCATTCCGGTCATGTGCGGGTGCAGCGAGCAGAAATAGGTGTAATCGCCGGCCGCCGTGAAGGTGAACGAGAAGCTGTTGTCGGTATCCAGCGCCTTCGACCGGAACTTGCCGGCTGAAACCACCGTATGCGGAATGTCGTCGTGGTTGGTCCAGGTCACCGTCGTGCCGACCTTCACCGTGAGCTGCGCCGGAGCAAAGGTGAAGTTGTCGATCGTCACGTTGGTGTCGTCGGCGTAAGCGTGGGGGGCGCCGAGACAGAAGGAGATCGCCACGGCGATGGCGAGCCTGCCAAGGCTGCGCAGGGTTACGGACATCATTTGAAAATTTCCCTCTCAGCCCTGCAGCGGCGTGTCGATGATAGCAAGCCGCTGGTCGCCCGGCTTGAAGTTGATGCTGGCGACGCCGAGCAGGGTGCGGAGCTTTGAGTCTTCAACCTTCATCGGGCCGGGCGAGGGCGCGGTGCCCGGCGCCGGCTGCGGGAAGGCGGTCGAGCGCGCGGTGTGGAAGGTGACGTTGCCCTCGACCTTCTGCATCACCTGATGGATGTGGCCGTTCAGCACGGTCACCGAGCCGAAGCCTTTCAGGAAATCCAGCGCGCGGCCGCCGTCCTCGGTGCCCCAGCCCCATTGCGGATAGACCGTCCACAGCGGGATATGGGCGAACACCACGACCGGTGTCGATTTCGAGCGTCCCTTGAGGTCGTCCTCCAGCCATGCGAGTTGGTCGGCGCCGAGATTGCCGAGACCGCCGGCCTTGAGGTCGACCACGTTGACGAGGCCGATGAAGTGGACGCCGTTGGCGTCGAAGGAATACCAGCCGGCGCCCTGGGTGCCCTTTCCGTAGCGATCCCTGTAGAACTTGACCTCCTCGTCGAGGAAATCGTGCTCGCCCGGCACATAGTGCACGTCGAGCTTGGCCTGCGAGATGATGCGTTCGGCATCGTCGAATTCGGACGCCTTCGACAGATGGCTGATATCGCCGGTGTGGATCATGAACGACGGCTTTGTCGGGATCGCCTTGACCCGGTTGATCGCTTCCTCGAGCGTGCCGAGCGCGTTCGGATTGGCAGGCTTGTCGAAGCCGACATGGCTGTCGCTGATCTGCAGAAAGATCAGCCCGGTCGGCTCGGCGGCCAGTGCGGAATCGACCAGTCCCAGCGAAAGCGGCACGCCGCCGGAAATGGTCCAGAGCACGCCGGTGCCGGCCCAAGTCATGCATTCCAGTACCTTGCGGCGGCTGACGCCGGGCTTGTCATCATGATGATCGTGATCGCTCATCGCCTGTTCTCCATGGACCCATGATTGGGTTTGCACGGGCTTGATCGGGCGAGGGGGTGGTTTATTCCCGGCCGGGCGGGATCAGCGGGCCGGAGCGATGACGATTTCGTGAGGGAGAAAGATCTCAACGTCGGATCGTAGCCCGGATGCAGCGAAGCGAAATCCGGGGACGTTCTCGCCGGCGGACGGACTGATCCCGGACTACGCTTCGCTGCATCCGGGCTACATCATCCGTGGTGCGTTGAGCACTTGTGAAGCTGCCGGCTCGACCGGTCGCGAACGACCCGAAGTGGAACTCGGTCGGCATCAGGGCCTCGTTTGAGCCCCTGGCTCCAGACGATTGTGGTAGGGTGCTGATCCGAAATCGCGGAGGAGTTGCCATGAAGGCCTTCGAGGTACTCGCGATCTACGTCACGCCTTTCCTGATTATTGGGGCCGCAATCAGGCTGTTGATGAAACGTTACGCCATCGATCTGCCCGATGTCCAAAAGCATGCGGGCTCCAGGCCGAAGCGCAGATTTCTGCTCGGAGCCTGGCGTACAGACGAATAAGGCGCGGCTTGGTTGGCCCGCTTCCATTTCCAATGTCGCATGCTGACCAAAAGTGACACTCGGTCAGGTTACTTGCAGGTGGGAGATCGAGATGGATGATCGAACCGTGCGGGTGGCGCTCGAGCGCTATTGGAATGCTTCGGACGCGGGCGATTTCGAGGTTGAACATGAAATCTACCGCGAGGATGCCGTACTTCATTATCCGGAATCGGGCGAGCGGGTCCGCGGTCGGAACAACATTCGAGAGAGCCGATTCGTCCAGCCAAACAAGAAACGCTTTACGGTCCGGCGAATAATCGGCAGCGGCGATCTCTGGGGCACCGAATTCGTACTTGCCCATGACGGCATCCCATCCTACGCGGTGAGCATCCTGGAATTCCGCGCAGGATCTGTTGCCAACGAAACGCAATATTTCGCGGATCGGTTCGACCCCTCACCCTCGCGTGCGTATCTTGTTGAGCCAGGATGGATTGAGCACTTGCGAACCCATCGGCTGGTGGCTGCGGGGCGACAGGTATCGCTGCGCTCCACCTATCCTGACGGCTAGGCCGTCTGAGTCTCGAACGCTTCCAGCGCCCGCAGCAACAGGTCGGGCGCTTCCTGCGCCACGCAGTGGCCGACGCCGTCGAATTTCCACTTGCTTGCGCCCGGGATCAGCGCAATGGCCCTTGCGGCCATCTCCTTGTAGATGGCCCACGAAGTTTCGGCGGTGGCGACGCGCACCGGGCAGTCGAGCGCGGTGAGCGAGGCGAAGGGATTGCCGCGTTCGTCTCCGGCGTAGACCTGCTCCATCGCCTCGAAAATCGGTCGCAGCATCGCCGTTTCGATTTCCGGTCGGCACAACAGTCGCACCCGGCCGTCATGCAGTGTCTCGAAGCCGTGTTGGATATAGGCCCAGAGGGCGTCTTCCGACCAATGCGCGAACGCCGGTGCTACGCGATAACGGTTGAATGCCGTGGCGGCGTGCTCGAATTCGGGTTGTCGGCGCAGCGTTCCCTGCACGGCGGCGGCGGCCTTGCCGCTCAGCCCGCCATCGGTCCGTGCGTGAGGGTCCATGATGGTCGGCTCCATCACAAACAGGCGCGAGAAGCGGCCGGGCAGCAGGCGAGCGGCGAGCAGAAGGTCGGTGGCGCCGGCGCTATGTCCGATGCCGAAGATATCCGTGAGGCCGAGCGTCTCGACCACCGCGCAGATATCCGATGCGAAATCGAGGAAGTGATATTGATCGAGGGAGGGCTTGTGGCTGGCGCCATGGCCGCGGCGGTCGATGCCATAGACCGTGTATCGGCGAGCAAGCCCGCGCGCGACCTCGTCCCAGACCTCGGCAACGAAGCCGGTGCCGTGCACGAGCAGGGCAGGCGGCTTGCCGGCGTCGGCGTCACCCCATCGCGCGAGCGCGATGCGTCCGCCGGCATGGTCGACCCAAATGCGATGCCGGTTCGTCATGCCAGGCGCGGGTGTCCATCGAAGGTGGGATGCAATCACAGCAGGTGTAATGCAAATGCTCGTTTGGCTCAATCCGACCCCGAAAACGTTGGAGCAAACAACCCGACGGGCAAATCAGTGTCCAGCCCCTCGCGAAAAAATATTCCACTTCAGTGTTCGCGCAAATCACCTTCATATCCGCCGCCGTCCCGTCCCACTCCGAGGGGCGTTTCGCGATCGTCACGAATGCGGGACGGGATGCGGTGGACGCCGATGTGCCTTTGACGAACGGCACTTGAGGCGGACGGCAAAATCGTGTGGTCCTGACGCCTCGACGCTGGCGTCAAGCTCCTGAGAAGCAAGCTTCTCAGGAGTGACGGTGACAAAAAAGCCCGATCGCCGGGGAGAGTACGACATAAGCCGTAAACCATTGCGCGGGGAATGCCGGGTGATTCCGGTGTGACCTGACTAACGCGTGTGCGCATCTCACTACCCCTGCACACGCGGCTATCGGGCGCATCGGGCGCCCGGCATTCCCTGCGCCCTCTGATTGGAGAGGGCGGAACGAACAGGCCATACCTCGCGCGAAACATGCGGCGGGATTGCGAAGGTGTGTTTTGCCGTCATTGCGAGCGAAGCAATCCACACTTTCTTTCTGCTGCTCCATGGATTGCTTCGCTTCGCTCGCAATGACGATTTCAGGGAGCGTTGGCTCCATGCGCGTCACGCAATTACTTCGCATCCTGCAAAATCATCGCGGCGCCGTTTTCCGCGATCATCGCGGTCGGGGTGTTGGTGTTGCCCGAGGTGATGGTCGGCATCACGGAGGCATCGGCGACGCGCAGGCCGGCGATGCCGAAAAAGCGCAGGCGTGCATCGACCACGGCGGACGGATCGCTGGGGGTGCCCATCTTGGCGGTGCCGACGGGATGGAAGATAGTTGTGCCGATGTCGCCGGCGGCTTTTGCCAGCGAGGCTTCGTCGTCGCCGACGGAGGGGCCGGGAAGGAATTCCTCGGGGTGATACGGCGCCAGCGCTTTTTGTCGCATCAGCCGTCGCGTGGTGCGGATGGCGTCGGCGGCGACCTGGCGGTCTTCGCCGGTCGACAAGTATTTCGGCGCGATCGCCGGCGCATCAGTGGGCTCGGCCGAGCGGATGCGCACGGTGCCGCGCGAGGTCGGCTGCAGATTGCAGGCGCTCACGGTGATGGCGGGAAAGCGATGCAGGGGATCGCCGAACTTGTCGAGCGACAGCGGCTGCACGTGGAACTGGAGATTGGCGCGGTCGCGATGCGGATCGGAGCGGGTGAAGATGCCGAGCTGCGAGGGCGCCATGGTCAGGGGACCGCGGCGGCGGAACGCGTAGTCGAGGCCCATCAGGCCGCGCCTTACAATCGAATAATACGTCTCGTTGAGGGTGCGAACGCCCGAGACCTTGTAGATCGCGCGCTGCTGCAAATGGTCCTGCAGGTTGCGCCCGACGCCCGGCCGGTCGAGCACGCATCCGATCCCGAGCGGCGCCAGCCATTCCGAAGGTCCAATGCCGGAACGGTGCAGCACCTGGATCGATCCGATCGAGCCGGCGCACAGGATCACTTCGCCCCTGGCGCGCGCCTCGACTACTTCGCCGCCCTGGATGAAACGCACGCCGACGGCGCGGCCGTTCTCGACGACCAGGCGGTCGACCAGCACGTTTTTTTCCAGCCGCAGATTGGGGCGGTTCAATACCGGCTTCAGAAAGCCGCGCGCCGACGACCAGCGTCGCCCGCGCTTCTGGTTGACGTGGAAATAGCCGATGCCCTCATTGTCGCCGGTGTTGAAATCCGCGATGCGCCGGATCCCCATCTCCTCGGCGGCGTCGCCGACCGCGTCGAGGATCGCCCAGGACAGCCGCGCCGCCTCGATCCGCCAGCCGCCGCCGATGCCGTGGTGCTCGCTCGGCCCAAGAAAATGATCTTCCAGCCGGCGGAAGGCGGGCAGCACGTCGTCGTAACCCCAGCCGGTGAGGCCGAGCTGGCGCCAGTGGTCGTAGTCGGCGGCCTGTCCGCGCATCGAGATCATGGCGTTGATGGCCGAGGAGCCGCCGATCACCTTGCCGCGGGGATAGGCCAGCGAGCGCCCGTTGAGGCCGGCTTCCGGCTCGGTCCGGAACATCCAGTCCGAGCGGGGATTGCCGATGGCAAAGAGATAGCCGACCGGGATGTGAAACCAGATCCAGTTGTCGTTGCCGCCGGCTTCCAGGATCAGGACGCGGTTTTTGGGGTCGGCCGACAGCCGGTTGGCCATGATGCAGCCGGCCGTGCCGGCGCCCACGACGATATAATCGAAATCACCTTCAAGCTGCTTCATAAGGCATCACCATGCTGCCCTTCTTGGCACGAAGGCGCCGGAAATCAAGACCGTAGCCTCATCATTGCACCTCTGTGCGGTGTTCGAGGAGTGTTGGGCGGATCGCGACTGCGTGCTAGACAGGCGAACTGTCATAAACCTTCAACCGAGAATTCACATGCCCATCGTCAACCGCGTCGCTGATCTGCAACCCGATATCCAGGCCTGGCGTCGGGATATCCATCAACACCCCGAATTGCTGTATGACGTGCATCGCACCGCAGCATTCGTGGCGGAGCGGCTGCGGGAGTTCGGTTGCGACGAGGTTGCCACCGGCCTTGGCCGCACCGGCGTGGTCGGCGTCATTAAGGGTCGCAAGCCGGCCGGCAAGGGCGAGATCAAGACGATCGGGCTTCGCGCCGACATGGACGCGCTGCCGATCGAGGAGGAGACCAATCTTCCCTATGCTTCCAAGACGCCGGGCCTGATGCACGCCTGCGGCCATGACGGGCATACCGCGATGCTGCTGGGGGCGGCCCGCTATCTCTCCGAGACGCGGAATTTCGCCGGCGACGCGGTCGTGATCTTCCAGCCCGCGGAGGAGGGCGGCGCGGGAGCCGCCGCGATGATCAAGGACGGGCTGATGGAGCGCTTCGCCATCGACCAGGTCTATGGCATGCATAATGGTCCGGGAATTCCGGTCGGCTCGTTCGCGATCCGCTCCGGTCCGATCATGGCGGCGACCGACGCGATCGACATCAGGATCGAAGGGCATGGCGGGCACGCCGCGCGTCCGCACAAATGCATCGATTCCGTGCTGGTCGGCGCGCAGCTGATCACGGCGCTGCAGTCGATCGTGTCGCGCAGCATCGATCCGCTGGATTCCGCCGTCATTTCGATGTGCGAGTTCCACGCCGGCAACGCCCGCAACGTCATTCCGCAAACCGCGGAACTCAGGGGTACCGTCCGCACCCTGACCGAGGAAGTGCGGTCGCTGGTCGAGAAGCGCGTGCATGAGGTTGTCGCCGGCGTGGCGCAGATCACGGGCGCGAAGATCGATCTGGTTTACGAACGCGGCTATCCGGTGACGGTCAACCACGCCTTGCAGACCGATCGCGCGACGGAGGTGGCGAAGGAAATCGCGGGCGAGGGCAACGTGCACGAGACCCCGCCGCTGATGGGCGCGGAGGATTTCTCCTACATGCTGGAGGCGCGGCCGGGCGCGTTTATTTTCTGCGGCAATGGCGACAGCGCAGGCCTGCATCATCCCGCCTACAATTTCAACGACGAGGCGATCGTCTACGGCACCTCGTACTGGATCAAGCTGGTCGAGAGCACGCTGGCGGCTTAAGGCCTGCTCGGTCCGTCAGGCGACATTGAGGGCGGCGTGTCCACATCCTTAAGTGGCCGCCGCGTTTGCTTTCGCCGGCGCTGGAACATTGCTCCCGAGGCAACGTTGGAAAGGCGGGAAACCTCCCTCATCGCCAACGGAGTGCGCCATGACCGCGAAAGACAAAGACCTCAACGACCTCTTCCTCGATACGCTAAAAGACATTTACTTCGCCGAAAAACAGATCTTGAAGGCGCTGCCGAAGATGGCGAAGGCCGCCAGTTCCGACAAATTGCGCGCGGCCTTCGAAAAGCATCACGGCGAGACCGAAGGCCAGGTCGAGCGCCTCGAACGGATTTTCGAATTGCTCGACAAGCCGGCGCGCGGCAAGACCTGCGACGCGATCCAGGGCATCCTCGATGAGGGCAAGGAGATCATGGAGGAGTACAAGGGCTGCGAGGCACTCGATGCCGGCATGCTGGCGGCAGCCCAGGCCGTCGAGCACTACGAAATCTCGCGTTACGGCACGCTCAAGCAATGGGCGCAGCAGCTCGGCATGAAGGATGCGGTGCGGCTCTTGGATCAGACGCTGCAGGAAGAAAAGAAGACCGACGAAAGCCTGACCTCGCTGGCGGAGGCGGCCGTCAACCTCGCCGCGGCGGCTTAACATGAGAGTGGCGCGCTGCGCGGCATCCGGGGCCAGTCAACCACGCAGCGCGCCGACCGCTTGTGCGGGGTTACCGCATACCTTTCAATTAAAGGTTGCACGTGCGAATGTCAAATCCAGACGGCGATGGAACCGGCATGAATTGTGGGCAAGTCCCCTTGAGTTGTGTGCAAGCCTCAGGCCGCGCGCGTCGATTTTCGCAACAGCGCCGCGGCAATTTTCAGGTCGTCGACAAAGCGTTCATATTCCCGCGCCTTGGCCTCTTCGTCCGGCAGCCGCAACAAATAGGACGGATGCACTGTCACCAGCGCCCTGGTTCCATTATCGAGGTCGATCAGGCGGCCGCGATTCCTGTTGATCGGGGTGATTTTGCCGAACACGCTTTGCGCGGCGGTGGCGCCCATCGCCACCACCAGATCCGGTTTGATCGCGGCCAGTTCGCGTTCGTACCATTGGCGGCACGCCTTGATCTCCGGCGTCGTCGGTTTCTGGTGCAGGCGGAATTTTCCGCGCAGCACGAATTTGAAATGTTTGACCGCGTTGGTGACGTAGGCCTTGTTACGGTCGATGCCGGCTTCCTCCAGCGCACGGTCGAGCATTTGTCCGGCCGGTCCCACGAAAGGCTTGCCGGCGATGTCTTCCTTGTCGCCGGGCTGCTCGCCGACCAGTATCAGGGGCGCATGCGGCGGGCCTTCGCCGAACACGGTCTGCGTCGCGTTTTTCCAGAGCGGACAGGCGCGGCAATCGGCAGCCTCCTTGCGCAGGGTTTCGAGGCTTTGGGATGCAGTCGCCATGGGCATTTTCCGCTTGCTGTGGAGAGTATCATTGCGGCCGGCGAGGCTCAATTCGGGCAGGGCGGTAAGGGTTCCCCAGATCCCATTGGGATTGCTCAGGAAAAACATAAGCGTCAGACCCGATTGACTCTCCCCGCCATGTTAGCTTTATATTAGAACATATCATGAACAAATGGGCTAGTCACGGGTTCATCAGAGAACCAGCGGCGGCCCAACAATTTCAGGAGCGGCGCATGACCGGCGCACGCACGAGCACGCTTGCAAGTTTGCGCGGCAGCATCGAGCGCATCGAGTCGCACGGCGATGCGTATGCCTCTCGCAAGGTCGCCCTCGGGCACGCCGAGGCGGATGCGACGCTGCAGGGCGGTCTAGCCCTGGGCGCGATGCACGAGGTGTTTTGTGAAGGTGACCGGCAAAGCGCCACGGCAACGGGTTTTGTCGCGGGCCTCGCGGGACGGGTGACCGCACGGCGGCCGCTGCTGTGGATCCGGCAGGATTTTGCGGAAATCGAAACGGGCGCGCTGTCGATGAGCGGACTGGCCGAACTCGGTCTCGATCCGCGGCTCCTCGTGACGGTGCGCGCCGTCGACGTGGAGGCCGCGCTGCGGACCGCCGCCGACGCGCTGGCCTGCGATGCGCTCGGCGCCGTGGTGCTCGAGGTCTGGGGCGAAACGCGCCAGCTCGATCTCGTCGCCAGCCGCAAGCTGACGCTGGCGGCGCAGGCCTCCGGCGTGACCGGCCTGTTGCTGCGGATGGCGGCGGAGCCGCAACCCTCGACGGCGGAGACGCGATGGATCGTGCGCGCGGCGCATTCGCCGCCGGCTCCAGTCTGGAACGTATGGGGCGCGCCGCTGTTCGACGCGCAGCTTGTCCGCAACCGTCATGGCCCTGTTGGCCGGTGGATCATGGAATGGAAATGTGATGAGTGCCTTTTCGCGCAACCGGCGGCGGATCCTCAGCCTGTGGCTGCCACGCCTGCCCATCGACCGCATCAAGCGCCAGCTTTGGCAAAGCGACGCCGCGCCAGCTGATGCTAAAGCGTTTTCGAGCGAAGTGGGTACCGGTTCGCATAGCAATCAAGTTTACGCAGATTGCGTAGACTTATCTGCGGTAGAAAACGCGTCAAGACAAAATGATCTTCCCAGCATCGTCGTCGCCAAGCAAAACAACGCGCTGCAGATTTTTGCGCTCGATGATGCGGCCGCGCGGCTGGGTCTCGATATCGGCCTGCCGCTCGCCAATGCGCGCGCCATCTGTCCGCAGCTAAGGATGTACGATGCCGACGAAGCCGCCGACGCTCACGCGCTGAATGCCATCGCCGAATGGTGCGACCGCTTTACCCCGCTGGTGGCGCTCGATCCTCCGCACGGCCTGTTTCTCGACATCACCGGCTGCGTGCATTTGTTCGGCGGCGAGGCCGCGATGATGCGGCTGATGTGCGACGTGCTGACCGCGCAGGGTTTTGCGGTCAGTGCCGCCATCGCCGGCACCGCCGTGTGCGCGCGGACGCTGACCCGTCATGTCCATGGCCGCATCGTTGGCGAAGGCGAGGAGGCCGATGCGGTCGGGCCGTTGCCGGTATCCGCGCTCGGCGTCGATGCCGCCGTGGTCACGGGGCTGCGCCGCGCCGGTCTGAAAACCATCGGCGATGTGGCTTCCCGCGCGCGGCATGAGATCGCCGCGAGATTCGGCGCCGGTTTTACAACCCTGCTGGAACAGGCACTGGGACACGGCGATGCGCCGATCAGTCCCTTGAAGCCGCTGCCGGATTACATCGTCGAGAAACGTTTCGCCGAGCCGGTGGCAACCGAAGCGGTGGTCTCTGCGACCTTGTCGGGACTTGCCGGCATGCTGGTCGCTTCGATGGCACAGCAAGGCAAGGGCGCGCGGCGGTTGGAAGCGCGATTCTTCCGCACCGATGGCGCGGTCCGCACCATCATGGTCGACACCGGCCGGCCCGTGACCAGGCCCGAGGTGATCGACCGGCTATTTCGCGAGCGGCTCGGCGCCTTGAGCGATCCGCTCGATCCCGGTTTCGGCTTCGATCTCATTCGCCTGAGCGCCAGCCGCACCGAAATCGTCGTGCAGGAGCAGCGCGACCTCGACGCCAATGTGCATGACAATGACGAACTGGCCGCATTGATCGACCGCATCGCCGCGCGCATCGGGGGAAAACGCGTGGTCGTGCATCTGCCGCAGGACACCCACATTCCGGAGCGGGCGGTGCTGGCGGCGCCCGCGCAGCATCATTTGACTGCCGCTGCACATGCGGCCTGGACGCCGCGGGTGGAAGGCGAGCCGCCACTGCGGCCGTTGCGGCTGTTCGAGCGGCCGGAACAGATCAAGGTGATCGCGCAGGTGCCGGATGGGCCGCCCGCGCGCTTTGTCTGGCGCCGCGCCACCCACGCCGTGATCCGCGCCGAGGGCCCCGAGCGCGTCGCCATGGAATGGTGGCGCGCGGAAGGGCTGACGCGCGATTATTTCCGCGTCGAGGACGAGACGGGTTTGCGGTTCTGGCTCTACCGCGACGGACTTTACGACCGCGAGATCGCGCAGGAGGAGGGCAGGGCCGTGCAGCCGAACTGGTTCATGCATGGATTGTTCGCATGACCGCCCCTCACTACGCGGAAATCGGGATCACGACGAATTTTTCGTTCCTGCGTGGCGGATCGGATCCGCGCGCTTACGTGCATCAGGCGAGCGACCTGCGCCTTCCCGCGATCGGCATCGCCGATCACAACACGCTGGCCGGCGTGGTGCGGGCCTACAAGGAGCTCGACAATCCCAACGTCACCTCCAAGCCAAAACTTCTGATTGGATCGCGGCTCGTCTTTATCGACGATACGCCTGATATCCTGGTCTATCCCCGCGATCGCGCGGCTTACGGCCGGCTGTGCCAGTTGCTCACCCGCGGCAAGCGCGGCGACGATACCGAGAAGGGCGAGTGTCACTTAAAACTTGATGATCTCCTGGAGTTTTCTGAAGGGCAGCTTCTGGTTCTGACGCTGCCGCATCGCTTCGAGGCGGCGAAAGCACTCGAGGTGCTGGATCGGTTGCGGAAGAGCCGCGCGGACGGCGTCTGGCTGGCGGCGAGCCTGTTGTACCGCGGCGACGACCGGCGCCGTCTGGCGCGGCTTCGTCATATCGCCGCAGAGGCCGGCGTGCCGCTGCTCGCGACCAATGACGTGCTGTATCACCATCCCTCGCGCCGCCGCCTGCAGGATGTCCTCACCTGCATCCGCGAAAAGACCACCATCGACGCCGTCGGCAAGCGGCTCGAGGCCAATGCCGAACGCTTTCTCAAGCCTGCCGGGGAAATGGCGCGGCTGTTTCGCGATGTGCCGGAGGCGATTGCGGAAACCATGCGGTTCGCCGGCCGTATCGCGTTCTCGCTCGATCAGCTCAAATACCAGTATCCCGACGAGCCGGTGCCGCCGGGCAAGACCGCGCAGCGTCATCTGGAAGACCTGACCTGGCAGGGCGCCCACAGACGATTCCCGATCCGGATTTCCCCCAAGACCAAGAAGGTCCTGCACAAGGAACTGCGCCTGATCCGGAAGCTGAAATACGCGCATTACTTTCTCACCGTGCACGATATCGTCCGTTACGCGCGCAGCCAAAAGATTCTCTGCCAGGGCCGGGGATCGGCGGCGAATTCGGCCGTCTGCTATGTGCTCGACGTGACTTCCGTCGATCCGACCAAGGTCGATCTCTTGTTCGAGCGTTTCATTTCCAAGGAACGGCTGGAGCCGCCCGACATCGACGTCGATTTCGAGCATTCGCGGCGTGAGGAGGTGATGCAATATGTCTATCGCCGCTATGGCCGGCACCGCGCCGCCATCATCGCGACCGTCATTCATTACCGGCCGCGCAGCGCCATCCGCGACATCGGCAAGGCGCTGGGGCTGACCGAGGACGTGACGGCGGCGCTGGCCGATACGGTGTGGGGAAGCTGGGGCAAGGGCCTCGACGAAATGCAGGTCAGGCAGGCGGGGCTCGATCCCGCGAACCCGATGGTCGGGCTCGCCGTCGAGCTCGCAACCGAGCTGATCGAGTTTCCGCGTCACCTCTCGCAGCATGTCGGCGGCTATGTGCTGACCCAGGACCGGCTCGACACCTATGTGCCGATCGGCAATGCCGCGATGGACGACCGCACCTTCATCGAATGGGACAAGGACGACGTCGATGCGCTGAACATGATGAAGGTCGATGTGCTGGCGCTGGGGATGCTGACCTGTATCCGCAAATGCTTCGACTTCATCGCGGATCACAAGGGCGAACGCTGGGAGCTGGCGACGATTCCGCAGGACCAGAAGCCGGTCTACGAGATGCTGTGCCGGGGTGAATCGCTCGGCGTGTTCCAGGTCGAAAGCCGCGCGCAGATGAACATGCTACCGCGCCTGAAACCGCAGGTATTTTATGATCTCGTCATCGAGGTCGCCATCGTGCGCCCGGGGCCGATCCAGGGCGACATGGTGCATCCCTATCTTCGCCGGCGGAACAACCAGGAGAAGGTGAGCTATCCTTCGCCGTCGCCAGAACATGGCGACAAGGATGAACTGCGCAGAGTTTTGCACAAGACCCTCGGCGTGCCGCTGTTCCAGGAACAGGCGATGCGGATCGCCATCGAGGCCGCGAAGTTCACCTCCGAGGAGGCCAACGGCCTGCGCCGCGCCATGGCGACGTTCCGCAATGTCGGCACCATCGGCAAATTCGAATCCAAGATGGTCAACAACATGATCGCGCGCGGCTACGATCTGGAATTCGCTAAAAATTGTTTCGACCAGATCAAGGGGTTCGGCAGCTACGGTTTCCCGGAAAGCCACGCCGCGAGTTTTGCCCAGCTCGTCTATGTCTCGTCATGGCTGAAGCATTTCCATCCCGATGCGTTCTGCTGCGGGCTGTTGAATTCCCAGCCGATGGGATTTTACGCCCCGGCGCAGATCGTCGGCGACGCCCGCAAGAACGGCGTCGAGGTGCGCGAGATCGATGTGTCCCACAGTTTCGCGCAGAACACGCTGGAGGAGGGCAGCGGGAAATATCACGCCATGCGGCTCGGCTTCCGTCAAATCGACGGGTTCAAATGGGCCGATCCGGACGAGGAATTCTTAAGGCAAAAAGCCGGCAAGCCGAAAGCGGAAGATTGGGCCGAGCGCATCGTCGCCGCGCGGCAGCGCCGTCCGTTCACCTCGCTGGAGGATTTCGCCCGCGACACGGGTTTGCCCAAGCGTGCGCTGATCCTGCTGGCGGATGCCGATGCGTTTCGCTCCATCGGGCTCGACCGCCGCGCCGCACTGTGGGCGGTGCGGCGACTGCCCGATGACGTGCCGCTGCCGCTGTTCGAAACGGCCGCCGCACGCGAGCAGCCGGACGAACAGGCGCGGCCGTTGCCGCTGATGCCGCTGCCGGAACAGGTCGTGGCCGATTATCAGACCATCCGGCTGTCGCTGAAGGGGCATCCGATGGAATTTCTGAGGCCGATGTTTGCCGGCGAGCGCGTGATACCTTGCGCCGCGGTTTCCGATGCCAATGACCGGCAACATGTCCGCTGCGCCGGCGTGGTGCTGGTGCGGCAGCGTCCGGGCAGCGCCAAGGGTGTCGTCTTCATGACGCTGGAGGACGAAACCGGCATCGCCAATATCGTGGTGTGGCCGAAGGTGATGGAACGATACCGCAAGGAGGTGATGGGCTCGCGGCTGGTGCTGGTCGAGGGCTATATTCAAAGCAGCCCGGAAAAGGTCGTGCATCTCGTCGCCGAGCGGTTGTTCGATCGCTCCCGCGATCTGGTTGGCCTGGCCAACGATTCACTCAACCGGAAACCTGCGGTGCCGGTGGGCCCGGCGCTGATGGAGGCGCTGCATGACGATCCTCGCCAGCATCCGGATAATCCGGCCCAGAAAATCCGCCATCCTCGCAACGTGCGGATCCTGCCGCGCTCGCGGGATTTTCACTGACGGCGTTTCGCTATTCCGGCGCGGCGCCGATCGGCGGACCGCCGGGCGGCCGGTGCAGAAATGTGATCGTTGCAAACGCGCCGAGCCACGAACCGATCGCGGCGAAGGCGACATAGACCCAGTTTTCCGTATAGCTGATCACGGCATAGGAGGAGAGCAGATACCATACGCTGCTCCAGGTCGCCGCCGGCACGCGTCTTCGTGCCACCACGGCCGAGGTGAACATGACGTAGACCGCGTCCGTTGCGGCCGTCGCCAGCAGAACGCCCGCGGCGGTCAAGGGATCGATGGCAGCCATTGCAGTTCTCTCCATGGTAAGGCAAAAAAACGGTAAGGTTGCGCGATAACGCGAAACGAACTCAGGCGGCCTGGAGCGTAGGGAAAAGTAACGGTCATGCAAACGCCCCGCGAAATTCTGGCCGATCTCTGGCTATCCGCCGGCGGCGAGCCTGCCGCGCTTGGTGCTGTCACGCTGACCGGGGAAGAGCCGCAGCTGCCGTCGTCGTTTCGGGTCGCCGCCGCGGCGCAAACCAGCATTGCCGCGGCCGGTCTTGCCGCCGCGCAGATCTGGAAATTGCGCAGCGGACAATCGCAAGGTATCGCGGTCGACATGCGCCATGCCGTCGTCGAGTGCCGCAGCGAGCGCTATTTGCGCGTCGACGGCAAGCCGCCGCCGCCCGCCTGGGACGCCATCGCCGGGATCTACAAGACCGGCGACCGGCGCTTCGTGCGGCTGCACACCAATTTCCCGCATCATCGTGCCGCGGTCTGCAACGTGCTGGACTGCAAGGCGGAACGCGACGACGTCCAGGCCGCGCTGATGCAATGGGAGGCCGAAGCCTTCGAGACCGCGGCCTATGCCGCGGGCGGCGTGGTCGCGATGATGCGTTCCCATGACGAATGGTCGGCCTTGCCGCACGCCACGGCCCTTGCCGTCCTGCCGACGGTCTCGATCGAAAAGATCGGCGAGGCCGCGCCAAAGCCGTGGCCTGCCGGCGATCGTCCGCTTGCGGGCTTGCGCGTGCTCGATCTGTCGCGGGTGATCGCCGGTCCCGTCGCCGGCCGCACCCTCGCCGCCCACGGCGCCGATGTGCTGCTGATCTCAGGCCCCGATCTGCCGGCGATCCCCTGGCTCACCATCGACACCGGGCGCGGCAAGCTCTCGGCTTTTGCCGATCTCCAGAACGAGCAGGGGCGGGGCGCGTTGCGCGATCTGTTGGCGCAGGCCGACATCTTCTCGCAAGGCTACCGTCCGCGCGCGCTTGCCGCGCTCGGCTTTTCGCCGGAGGACGCCGCGCGCATCAAGCCGGGCATCGTGTATGTGTCGCTGTCGGCCTATGGCCATGCCGGGCCGTGGGCGGAGCGCCGCGGCTTTGACTCTCTGGTGCAGACCTCGACCGGCTTCAACCATGCCGAAGGCCAGGCCGCCGGCATCGAGGGCCCGAAGGAATTGCCGGCGCAAATGCTCGATCACGCCACCGGCTATCTGATGGCGTTCGGCGCCATGATGGCCAAGGCGCGCCAGGCGCGCGAAGGCGGCAGCTGGCATGTCCGCGTGTCGCTGGCGCAGACCGGACGGTGGCTGTGGAATCTCGGTCGCGTCGCCGACGGGCTCAGGACCGAAGATTTGAAGGGCGACGCGGTCGCTCCCTTTATCGAAGAGGTGCCTTCCGGCTTCGGTTCACTGCGGGCGGTGAGCCATTCGGCCGCCCTGTCGAAAACGCCCGCCTTCTGGTCTCGTCCGGCGATGCCGCTCGGCAGTCACCCGCCGCAATGGCCGGCGCGCGACTGAAGTCCTGACCGCTTAAACCTTTCGAAAATAAGACGCGCCTCTCCAAATTTTAACTTTAAACGCTGGCGTAAGCGTCGTTTTTAGGTTGTTTCAAACATCAAATCGGCACTATTAGCGAACCGATGAGGCAGTCATTGCCGGAATCATCGCCGAAGTGACTGGACCCATGCTGCCGGAATTTATGAAGCAATTGCAGATGCTTAACCGGCAACGGCTGGCCATCGGGGCAGCCCTCTTGGTATTGGCCGGGGCGGCTCTCTATGGACTCACGCATATCGGGGCGGCCGACCACGGCGCTTCTGAGGTGTCGAGCCAGTCACGCAAGGGATCGCAGCGCTACACTCCGACCCCGGCGGAATGGGCCAGCCTGACCATCGAGCCCGTCGCCGAGCGAACCTTCCGGGCCGAGACCGTGACCGAAGGCAAGGTCGCGGTCGACGAGGACCGTTCGACGCCGGTTTTTTCGCCCTATGCGGGTCGCGTCATGAAACTGATGGTCCGCCCGGGCGACAACGTCGTCCAGGGACAGCCGCTGTTCGTGATCGAGGCCGCCGACACCGTGCAGGCGCAGAACGATTTCATTTCGGCCATGACCGCCTTGAACAAGGCGAAGTCGGCGCTCGCTCTGGCGCAGATCCAGGATACGCGCGCCAAGGATCTGTTCGAGGGCAAGGCCGTTCCGCTGAAGGATTATCAGCAGACCCAGGCCAACCTGGTCCAGGCGCAGAACGATCTGCGTTCGTCACAGACGGCGCTGGAGGCGGCGCGCAACAAATTGCGGATCCTTGGGCTGACCGACGAGGCCATCACCGCCTTCCAGGAAAAGGGTCGCATCGATCCGAATACCACCATCAACTCGCCGATATCGGGCACGGTGGTACAGCGGAAGGTCGGTCCGGGCCAGTATGTGAATTCCGGCGCCAGCGATCCGGTCTTCGTGATCGGCGATCTCTCCACGGTCTGGTTGACGGCCTTCGTCCGCGAGACCGACGCATCCAAGGTTTCGGTGGGGCAGGAGATCGCCATCAACGTTCTGGCGTTGCCGGGCCGCACCTTGACGGCCCGCATCAATTACGTCGCCGCGGCAATCGATCCGGCGACGCGCCGGCTTCTCGTTCGCGCCACCATCGATAACAAGGACGGCGCGCTGAAGCCGGAGATGTTCGCCAATGTCACGATCTACTCTGCCGGCGACCACCCGGCGCTGGGCGTGCCGAAGCAGGCCTTGATCTACGAGGGCAATAAGGTCCGGGTCTGGGTCGCGCACGAGGACAAGTCGATCGAACTGCGCCAGATCAAGACCGGGCTGACCAACGGCGACCTCGTCGAGGTCGAGGGCAATCTGAAACCCGGCGAGCGCATCGTTACCAAAGGCAGCCTGTTCATCGACCGCGCGGCATCCGGCACCTAACGTGAAACTCAGCCCATTGAAAGTCTCGGTCTGAATGGATCGCCTCGTCGCCATTGCGGTCAGTCGCCGCTATCTGATGGTGGGTCTCTTTGCCGTCGTGATGATCGGTGGCTTGATTGCGTTCAAACAGCTCAACATCGAGGCCTATCCCGACCCGACGCCGCCGATGGTCGATATCGTGACGCAAAGTCCGGGATTGTCGTCGGAAGAGATCGAACGCTACATCACCATCCCGATCGAGACCCAGGTCGCCGGCATCAAGAACCTGCAGACCATCCGGACCATTTCGCTGTACGGCCTGTCCGACGTCAAACTGCAATTCTCGTTCGATTACACCTATGACGAGGCGCTGCAGCAGGTGCTGAACCGGCTGTCGCAACTGGCACCGCTGCCCGGTAACGTGCAGCCGGGGATTTCGCCGCTCAGCGCCATCGGCGAGATCTATCGCTACCGGCTGGTCGGGCCGCCGAACTACAGCGTGCTCGATCTGAAAACGCTGCAGGACTGGGTCCTGCAGCGCCGCTTTCGCGCCGTTCCCGGCGTGATCGACGTCACGGGGTGGGGCGGCAAGACCAAGACCTACGAACTGCAGGTCGACTTCAACAAGCTCGTCGCCAACGGCCTGACGCTGCCGCAGCTGCTGCAGGCCGTCAGCAATTCCAACATCAATGTCGGCGGCAATACCGTCGACATCGGTTCGCAATCCGCCGTGGTACGCGGCGTCGGCCTGATCCGCTCCATCGACGATCTCGCCAACACCATGGTGTCGCAGAGCGGCGGCAACCCGGTGCTGGTCAAGGACATCGCCACCGTGACCGTCGGCGAGAAACCGCGGCTCGGGATCGCCGGCCTCGACCAGGACGACGACATCGTCGAGGGCATCGTGTTGATGCGCCGCGGCGAGCAGAGCTCGCCGACCATCCTGCGCGTCGAACAACTGGTGGCCTCGATCAACAATTCCAGCATCCTGCCGCCGGGCGTGCATATCGAGCGCATCTATGACCGCAAGGACCTGATCGACGTCACCACTGCCACCGTGCTGCACAACATGGTGCTCGGCATTCTCCTGATCGTGCTGCTGCAATGGATATTCCTCGGCGATCTCAGAAGCGCACTGATCGTCGGCGCCACCATCCCGTTCGCGCTGTTTTTCGCCGTCATCATTCTGGTGCTGCGCGGCGAATCCGCCAATCTGTTGTCGGTCGGCGCGATCGATTTCGGGCTGATCGTGGACGCCACCGTGATCATGGTGGAGGCGATCTTCCGCCGGCTGTCGCAGACCACGGCGCTGTCGGAAGCCGAGCAGAGCCATATCTCCTACGACACGACCATGGACATGAAGAGTCATGCGATCCTGTCGGCTGCCGCCGACGTGTCGCGATCGATCTTCTTTGCGGCCGCCATCATCATCGCCGCGTTTCTGCCGCTGTTCACCTTGAGCGGCGTCGAAGGCAACATCTTCGGACCGATGGCGCGGACCTACGCCTATGCGCTGGCCGGCGGCCTGCTGGCGACCTTCACGGTCACGCCGGCGCTCAGCGCGATCATCCTGCCCTCGCACATCGAGGAAACCGAAACGCGGATCATGAGGTTCCTGCACCG
>JBGPSI010000055.1:0-24789 GCA_041490045.1 Bradyrhizobium sp. | reverse complement strand
CGTTTCTCCGTTCCAGAACTCGGACATGGTGGCGGAGGGGCCGCCGTCGCCGGAAGAACTGAAGCTGCTGGAGCCGTTTCGCGGCCAGGTGCCGGACGAGGTATTCGGCGAGCCGTTCGTGCCGCCGGTGTCGGACGGCTCGGGCCAGGACCGCACGCTGCTGCGCAAGGCCTCGCAGTTGCTGCAGGACGCCGGTTGCGTGATCAAGGACAGCAAGCGGGTGCTGCCGAATGGCGAGGCTTTCAAAATCGAATTCCTGGTCGACGAGCCCAGCCTGCAGCCGCATCATGCGCCTTACATCAAGAATCTCGCCACGCTCGGCATCGAGGCGACCCTGCGTATCGTCGACGCCGTCCAATACCGCGCCCGGGTCGAGGATTTCGATTTCGATATGACCATGGAGCGGTTCAGCGCGTCGGCCACGCCGGGCGACAGCCTGCGGCCGTTCTTCACCTCGCAGGCGGCCGCGACCAAGGGATCGTACAATCTCGCCGGCATCGCCAGCCCGGCGATCGACGCGCTGATCGACAAGATCATCGGCGCGGACAACCGCGCCGATCTGACGATAGCCTGCCGCGCTTTCGACCGGGTGTTCCGCGCCGGGCGCTATTGGGTGCCGCAATGGTTTCGCGCCACGCACCCCGTCGCCTATTGGGACGTGTTCGACCATCCCCCGAAACCGGCCCGCTACGCACAAGGCGTCGGCGCTCCGGATACCTGGTGGTTCGACGCCAACAAGGCGGCCAAAGCCGAGCAGGCAAGATAATTCATGAGCGCCTATATCGCCCGCCGCATTCTCCTGATGATCCCCACGCTGTTGGGGATCCTGTTCGTGTCCTTTGTCGTGGTGCAGTTCGCGCCGGGTGGGCCGGTGGAGCGCGTGCTCGCGCAGCTTTCCGGCGCCGACACCGGCGGCAGCTCGCGGATTTCGGGAGGCGGCGGCGATTTCGGCGCGCGCGGCCAGGTGGGCGCTTCCAGCGATGCGGTCAATTCGAAATACCGCGGCGCGCAGGGGCTTGATCCCGATTTCGTCAAAAGCCTGGAAAAGCAGTTCGGCTTCGACAAGCCGGCGCCGGAGCGCTTCGCGCTGATGGTCTGGAATTTCGCCCGCTTCGATTTCGGCAAGAGCTATTTTCGCGACGTCAGCGTGCTGCAGCTGATCAAGGAGAAACTGCCGGTCTCGATGTCGCTCGGGATCTGGATGACGCTTCTGACCTACCTGATCTCGATCCCGCTCGGCATCCGCAAGGCGGTCAAGGACGGCTCGAAGTTCGATACCTGGACTTCCGCAGTCATCATCGTTGGCTTCGCGATCCCGGGGTTCCTGTTTGCGATCCTGTTGATCATCTTGTTCGCCGGCGGATCGTTCTTCAATATTTTCCCGCTGCGCGGATTGACGTCGGACGGCTGGTCGCAGTTTCCCTGGTACTGGAAAATCATCGATTATTTCTGGCACATCACGCTGCCCCTGATCTCGATGGCGCTGGGCGCGTTCGCCACCATGACGCTGCTGACGAAAAATTCGTTCCTCGATGAAATCCGCAAGCAATATGTGATGACCGCCCGCGCCAAGGGCTGCAGCGAGACGCAGGTGCTCTACAACCACGTCTTCCGCAACGCCATGCTGATCGTGATTGCCGGGTTTCCCGGCGCGTTCATTCACGCCTTCTTCTCAGGCTCGCTGCTGATCGAGACCATCTTCTCGCTGGACGGGCTCGGCCTGCTCGGCTTCGAGAGCGTCCTGAACCGCGATTATCCGGTCGTGTTCGGAACGCTCTTCATCTTCTCGCTGGTCGGCCTCGTGGTCAATCTGATCTCCGATCTCGCCTATATGTGGATCGATCCGCGGATCGATTTCGAGGCGCGGGAGGTCTGATGACGATCATCGCACCGCCGCCGGTCGAGACCACCACGCAGGCGCCGCTCGGCGAGGCCGTGCCGGTGACGCGCCGGCGCTTCGGCCCGTCGCCGCTCAACCGCCGGCGCTGGCAGAATTTCAAGTCGAACCGCCGGGGTTACTGGTCGTTCTGGATCTTCCTGGTCCTGTTCTTCGTCTCGCTGTTCGCCGAACTGATCGCCAACGACCGGCCGTTCCTGATCAAGTTCGACGGCCATCTGTACTGGCCGGCCTTCGTCACCTATTCGGAGACCACCTTCGGCGGCGATTTCGAGACCGCCGCCGATTATCGCGATCCTTACTTGCAGAAGCTGATCAAGGACAAGGGCGGCACCATCGTCTGGCCGCTGATCCGCTATTCCTACGACACCCACAATCTCGACCTGCCGACGCCCGCGCCGTCGAAGCCGACCTGGATGCTGACGGAAGACGAATGCCGCAGCGTGGTGGTGAAGAAGCACCTGAACAGCTGCCGCGACCTCGAATATAACTGGCTCGGCACCGACGATCAGGGCCGCGACGTGGTCGCGCGGCTGATCTACGGCTTTCGCATTTCCGTGCTGTTCGGTCTCACGCTGACGCTGTTTTCGTCGATCATCGGCGTCGCCGCCGGTGGCGTGCAGGGCTATTTCGGCGGCTGGACCGATCTTCTCTTCCAGCGCATCATCGAAATCTGGAACGCGATCCCATCGCTCTATCTGCTCCTGATCATCTCGGCGGTGCTGCCGCCGGGTTTCTTCATCCTGCTCGGCATCCTCTTGTTGTTCTCCTGGGTATCGCTGGTTGGCCTCGTGCGCGCGGAATTCCTGCGCGGGCGCAACTTCGAATACATCACCGCGGCCCGCGCGCTCGGCGTGTCCAATGCCACGATCATGTTCCGGCATCTGTTGCCGAACGCCATGGTCGCGACCATGACCTTCCTGCCCTTCATCGTGTCGTCCTCGGTGATGACGCTCACAGCGCTCGACTTCCTCGGTTTCGGCCTGCCGCCGGGCTCGCCCTCGCTCGGCGAATTGCTGTCCCAGGGCAAGGCCAACGTGCAGGCACCATGGCTCGGCTTCACCGGATTCTTCGCGGTTGCGATCATGCTGTCGCTGCTGATTTTCATCGGCGAAGCCGTCCGCGACGCGTTCGATCCGCGCAAGACGTTCAGATAGGCGGATAAGCATGGACGCCATCAACCAGCCTCTGCTCGATGTCCGCGATTTGTCGGTGGCATTCCACCAGCCGAGCGGCAGCTCGGTCGCGGTCGATCACATCTCCTATGAGATCAAGCGCGGTGAGTGCGTGGCGCTTGTCGGCGAATCCGGCTCCGGAAAATCCGTCAGCGCCTTGTCGATCCTGAAACTGCTGCCGTATCCGACCGCGTCGCATCCTTCCGGCAGCATCCGCTTCAAGGGCAGGGAGCTGTTGGGGCTGTCGGAGAACGACATTCGCGGCATCCGCGGCAACGACATTTCCATCATCTTCCAGGAGCCGATGACGTCGCTCAATCCGCTGCATACGATTGAGTCCCAGATCGTCGAGATCCTGCAGCTTCACCGCGACATCGGCAGCTCGAAGGCGCGGGCGCGGACGCTCGAGCTCCTGACGCAGGTCGGCATTCCCGAACCGGAAACCCGGCTCGCCTCCTATCCGCATCAATTGTCCGGCGGCCAGCGCCAGCGCGTCATGATCGCGATGGCGCTCGCCAACGAGCCCGACCTCTTGATCGCCGACGAGCCGACCACCGCGCTCGACGTCACCGTGCAGGCGCAGATCCTGGCGCTGCTGGCGGGCATCCGCACCAGGCTCGGCATGAGCCTTTTGTTCATCACCCATGACCTCGGCATCGTGCGGCGCATCGCCGACGTGGTCTGCGTCATGAACGGCGGCAAGATCGTCGAGCAGGGGCCGGTGGAGCAGGTTTTCAATGCGCCGAAGCATCCCTACACCAGGGCCTTGCTGGCGGCCGAACCGAAACCCGATCCGGCGCCGCCGCGCCCGGAATCGCCGGTCGTGATTTCCTCGCGCGATCTCAAAGTCTGGTTTCCGGTCAAGCGCGGCCTGCTGCGCTCGACGGTCGGGCATATCAAGGCGGTCGACGGCGTCAGCCTTTCGGTGCGCAAGGGTGAGACGCTCGGCGTGGTCGGCGAATCCGGTTCCGGCAAGACCACGCTGGGGCTGGCGCTGTTGCGGCTGATTTCCTCCGACGGGCCGATCGTGTTTTTGGGCAAGGACATCCAGGGCCTGCGCTTCAAGGCGATGCGGCCGTTCCGCCGCGACATGCAGATCGTGTTCCAGGACCCGTTCGGCGCGCTGAGCCCGCGCATGTCTGTCGGCGACATCGTCGCCGAGGGCCTCAGCGTGCATCAGCCTTCGTTGTCGGGCGAGGAGCGCGAGGCGCGGGTGATCAAGGCGCTCAAGGATGTCGGCATGGATCCGGCGACGCGCTTCCGCTATCCGCACGAATTCTCCGGCGGCCAGCGCCAACGCATCTCGATCGCGCGCGCGGTGGTGCTGGAGCCGAATTTCGTCGTGCTGGACGAGCCGACCAGCGCGCTCGACATGCTGTTCCAGGCCCAGATGGTCGATCTGTTGCGCGAACTGCAACGCAAGCGCGATCTGACCTATATGTTCATCTCGCACGACCTGCGCGTGGTCGCCTCCCTGGCGAGCCATCTGATCGTGATGCGGCTCGGCAAGGTAGTGGAGGAGGGGCCGGCTTCGGAATTGTTCAAGAACCCGAAGACCGACTACACCCGCGCGCTGTTCGCCGCCGCGTTCCGGATCGAGGCGGCGCCGGGCGGCGCGGTGGCGGAATAGCGATTACCCCAGCCGCTTGATCGCTGATATCCCGCTGCCGGAGGCCTTGATGCGGGCGATGGCGTCGCGGGTGTTTTCGATCACGGTCGCCATGTGATGGGCGTTGGCGTGCACGATATGGTCGGCGTCGCGCACGATCGCGACATGCCCCTTCCAGAACAAGAGATCGCCGCGCTGGGGTTTGCTGGATTCCGCGAGCCCCAGTAATCGGCCGAGACCGTCCTGCTGCATGTCGCTGTCGCGCGGGCAGCCGGTGCCGGCGGCGTTCAGGGCGACCTGCACCAGTCCGGAACAATCGATCCCGAGACTGCTCTTGCCGCCCCACAGATAGGGTGTGCCGACGAAGCGCTCGGCGACCGCAACGAAATCCTCCACATAAATGTCGATGCCGCCGACATGCTGGCGCGGCAGATACCAGCCCTCGCGCGTCACGGCGAACGGGCCGTCTTCGCGCGTCACGGTGACCAAGGCTCCCATCACCAGCGTCTCGGCCGGCGGCAGTTTGATCGAGGGACCGGGAAAGGCAAACGTCCTGATCGCCGTTACCTTGTGCGTCGGCGCCCCGCCGGGCTTTGCAAGCGCGCGCTCGGGGAGCCAGCCGACATAGCCGTCGCCGTTCAACTGGCCCCAGGCAAACCCTTCGCCGTTGTAATCGTAGATGGTGACGCGCTCGCCCTTGAGCGCCTGCGTCGCCAGCATGGCCTCGGTGGACGGCCCCTCGCGCAACGGCGCGATGACATCGGATATTTCGAATTGCTCGCCTTCGACGAAACGCGCCGCCTTGACCTTGCCTTCGAGATATTTCGCGGCGAGCTCCGGGCGCGCCGGCGTCAGGCGCGGATCATCCATAGCGTTCGCCCAGCAGCTTGAAGATCGCGCGCGCGGCCTGGCACTCGCCGCCTTCCGGACGCGCCGGTTTCGCGGTCGGCGTCCAGCCATAGATGTCGACATGCAGCCAGCTTTTCGCGGCCTCGACGAAACGCTGCAGGAACAGCGCGCAGGTGATCGAGCCGGCAAAGGTGCCGCCCGGCGCGTTGTTGACGTTGGCGACTTTCGAGTCGAGCCAGGCATCGTAAGGGGGCCACAGCGGCAATCGCCACAACGGATCGTTCTCCTCGCGGGCGCACCGCGCCACGTCCTGCGCCAGCGTCTCATCATTGGTGTAAAAGGGCGGTAAATCCGGCCCCAGCGCCACCCGCGCCGCGCCCGTCAGGGTGCCCATATCGATCAGAAGATCGGGCTTTTCCTCATCGGCCAGCGCCAGCGCGTCGGCGAGCACCAGCCGGCCCTCGGCGTCGGTATTGCCGATCTCCACCGTGATTCCCTTGCGCGAGGGAAAGACATCGAGCGGGCGGAAAGCGTTGCCGGAGACCGCGTTCTCGACCGCGGGGATCAGCACCCGCAGCCGAACCCTGAGCTTTGCATCCATCACCATCTGCGCCAGCGCCAGAACGTTGGCCGCGCCGCCCATGTCCTTCTTCATGATCAGCATGCCGGCCGACGGCTTCAGGTCGAGCCCGCCGGTATCGAAACAGACGCCCTTGCCGACCAGTGTCACCCTGGGGTGAGAAGGATCGCCCCAGCCGAGATCGATCAGCCGCGGCGCGCGCGATGACGCCATGCCCACCGCATGGATCAGCGGGAAGTTCTGTCTTCTCAGGTCCTCGCCGACGATGCAGTTGAAACTGGCGCCGAAGCGCTCGGCAAGATATTGCGCCGCCAGCGCCAGCTCTTCCGGGCCCATGTCGTTCGACGGCGTATTGATGAGGTCGCGGGCCAATGTGGCCGCCTCGGTCATGCGCGCGATGGCGGCAATATCGACGCCATCGGGCGGCATCAGTCTGACGTCCGATGCGTCCGCCTTGCGATAGCGGCCGAAACGATAGCCGCCGAGCGCAAAGGCCAGCGTCGCAAGGCGCGTATCGTGCGGCGCGTTGGCGAAGCGATAGATGCCGGGTGGCAGCAGGCCCGGCAACTGGCCCGGCCTGAACAGGTCGCGATAATTCGCTCTCTCGTCCTCGAGGCCAAACAGAACGTGCGCGATCTTGCCGTCCGCGGCGGGCAGCGTGAGACACGATCCGGGCTTGGCCGCAAAACCATTCGCCAGCGCGAACTGCCGGGCCTCGGCGGGAAGGCCGGCGGAAATCGCCTCCCATGTCGCCTTGGTCGCGAAGCTGATGGGAATGGCTGTTACGGCAGGCGCGGTCTCGAACACGGAATGCATGCTGTTCTCGGGCTTCGATGAAGAGCGTCAGGGCAGCGCTGTGAGTCCATTGCCCTGACGTTTGCGGGCATTTTGCTTCTACAATGGCTTGCGGGGTCAAACCAGCCGGAAGCGCGGGCCTTGGCGTTGTTTCCGGATGTTTCGGGCGCTGACGGCGAGGTGATTTGACCGCAAGCGAGACTCAAACCTACGTTGCCGGCAACAACGATTGGCTGTACATCGACAGGCAACGGTCCGGGAGAATCTCTCGGGGAGAACCTCAATGACCCACAAGCGAACCAGCTTTCGCATTTTCCTGACGCGCGGCCTGGCCGTCATGACGCTACTGTGCATGTACGGCTTCAGCCTGATCGGCGGGTCGGCGCTGCTGTTGGGCGCATCCACGACCTCGGCGCTCGCCCGAGGCGGCGGTGGCCGCGGTTTCGGCGGTGGTGGCTTTCGCGGTGGCGGTTTCCGTGGCGGCGGCTTCGGGTTCGGTCTCGGCCTTTACCCCTATTACGGCTACGGCGGATACTGGCCCTATTACGGTGACGAGGGCGTTTGCTATGCGGTTCGGCAGCGCGTCAAGACCCGCTATGGCTGGCGAACCCGCCGCGTCTCGATCTGCGAGTGATTTGCGCTGTCACCTGCTCCGGCGGCCCTGCTGAGGCCTCTTCTTTGCAAGTCGTTTGAGTGCGGGAGGGATCCGATTTAATTGCGATCCACCTATCGGCCGCAGTTCCACACATTCCCGATCGGCGTCTGGGTCCAGCACGGGCCGAAACCGCCGCCGTTCCAGCGCCCGCGATAGAAGCGCGGGCCGCCGTACCACCAGACCCGGTTGGGATGCCGCGCCTCGTCATCTTCGATCTGCTCGGGCGTGCGGTAGCCGGGCAGGAAGCCGTAGCCGTGCCAGTGCCGCGCGACATGCCGCTTGCCATGCGACGGCGCCGACAAGGCTGCCGTGGCCGACAACAGCAACACCGCGATCGCCAATCCACCGGCGAGATTTCGTAGCATCGAGGACGTCCTTTCGTTCACCCCCGCATCCACTACACGGCGTTTGGCGATCGTGATAGCCTCCACCGACCCGACGCCGGTCTTCCAACATCACAATGTCATGTTCTCTCAGCGGGGGGATGCGATGGACGCTCTGTGGGGTATTGTCGCTTCTGCCGGTCACGCGATCGAGCAGGTATTCGTCTATGTGGAAAGCCACCACTGGATTTTCGGATTCTTGGGCCTTGGCTATATTTTCTACCTGCAGGACCGAAGCCTTCATGCCCGCTTCGACGCGCTCGACAAGCGGATCGATGAGATCAGGAAGCGCCTGGCCGTTGAATATTGACGGCTGAATGGCCGTCCCACCGCACGGCGCCGGGCGCGCGTCCACCGCGCCCGGCACCCATCTCCGATCAAGACTCCGGCTCACACAGTATGGCCGGCCGCCGCATCCCGGCCGCGGCTTGGCCTGCGCGCAGCCATTAACCCGACGTTAGGGTTAACAGTCTATTGCTGGGGCGTTCGGCTCGATCAATTCGTCTGATATCGTGAGTTTAAGTGCATGCGTCAGCAGTCCAGTCTTGCGCGGCTTCTTGCGTCCGTGGCCATGACGGCGGTCTTCGCCGCCGGTCTCGGCGGCTGCCAGACCATGTCCGATATCACGGGATCGCTCACATCAAAGTCCGATCCGGCGCCGGCTCCCGATGCCGATCCGCGGCGCGCGGTGGACGCCTACGGCGAACGCTATCGCGCCAACCCCAAGGATCCCGACGCCGCGCTGGCTTTCGGTCAGGCGCTGCGCGCCACCGGGCAGCGCGCCCAGGCCGTCGCCGTGTTCGAACAGGCCACCATCGCCAATCCCGGCAACAAGGCACTGCTCGCCGGCTACGGCCGCGCGCTGGCCGATAACGGCGATTTCCAGCAGGCGTTCGACGTGCTCAGCCGCGCCCATTCGCCGGACAATCCCGACTGGCGCATCCTGTCGGTGCAGGGCACCACGCTCGACCAGCTCGGCCGCCATGACGAAGCCCGCAATTATTACGCCAGCGCCCTCAAGATCGTGCCGGAGGAGCCCTCGGTGCTGTCGAACCTCGGCCTCTCCTACGTGCTTTCCAAGGAACTGCCGAAGGCGGAGGAGATTCTTCGCCGGGCTTACGCCACCGGCAAGGCGGACGCGCGGGTGCGGCAGAATCTGGGCCTGGTCGTCGGCCTGCAGGGTCGCTTCGCCGAGGCCGAAACCATCGTCAAGGCCGATCTGCCGGCGGACCAGGCGGCGGCGAACGTCGCCTATCTGAAGGAAATGCTGAACCGCAAGGACGGTCCGCGCCTGGGTGCGGATAGTCCGCGCATCCGGGCGCCCGCGACGATTCCGGTGGCGTCCGCCAACCGGCCGAAATGATCGACGCCATCAAAGCAAGACAGTCCTGAGACAGGCGGCCGCGCGCAGTTTGCGCCGGCGGGTCAAAGTCGTCATCGCCGGTATTCAATGGATCGCCCGGTCGAGCCGGGCGATCACAGCATCGAATGCGATGAACAAACGTCAAGCCATCCTGCGATGAACCACGGGCCGGCGCGGTGCGCCGCCGCGCTCACTGCATCGCCGCGACCCTGATGCCGGTCGGCCCGAGGATGACGACGAACAGTACGGGCAGGAAGAACAGGATCATCGGCACGGTCAGCTTCGGCGGCAGCGCGGCCGCCTTCTTCTCGGCCTCGTTCATGCGCATGTCGCGGTTTTCCTGCGCCATGACGCGCAGGCTCTGCCCGAGCGGCGTTCCGTAGCGCTCCGACTGCATCAGGGCCAGGCAGACCGACTTGACGCCCTCGAGCCCGGTGCGCTTCGCCAGGTTTTCGTACGCCACCTTGCGGTCCTGCAGATAGGACAGCTCCGCCGTGGTCAGCGTGAATTCCTCGGACAGCGCGATCGACTGGCCGACGATCTCGGTCGAGACCTTGCGGAACGCGACTTCGATCGACATGCCGGCCTCGATGCAGATCAACAGCAGGTCGAGCGCGTCGGGAAAGGCCCGCCTGATCGAGAGCTGGCGCTTGCTGATCAAGTTCTTCAGAAACAACATTGGCGCCTGCAATCCGAGATAGGCGGCGGCGACGCACATGGCGATCTTGATCGGCGTCGAATATTGCATGTGCGAAATCACGAAGACATACAGGATCGCCGCGACGAACATCACGATCGGCGTCACCAGCCGGAAGAACAGGAAGGTGATGTAGGGCGCCTGGCCGCGGTAGCCGGCCATGGTGAGCTTGTCGCGCGCGGCCTCCTGCGCCAGCCATTTTCCGAGGTTGAAGTCTTCCACCACCTTCGAGACCAGCTGCTTCGGGGTCTGGCGCAGCGATACCTTTTCGCTCTTGCTGAGACGTTCGCGTTCCCGTTGCCGGATCCGCTCGCGTTCATTGGCGACCGCCTTCATGCGCTTTTGCAGGCCTTCACCCGCGAACAGCGGCATGATCAGGGTGTAGGCCGTCGCGCTCACTGCGATGGCGGCGAGCACCATGGCCATGAAGCGTGCGTCATGGATCTTTTCGACAAGGAATTGAATCATGTTGCACCGTCAGAAGTCGAAGTTGATCATTCTTTTCATTACGAAGATGCCGATGGACATCCAGATCGCGCAGCCGACCAGCATCAGCTGGCCGGTCGGATGGGTCCACAGCAGCGAGATGTAGCCGGGCGTCGAGAGGTAAACCAGCAGCATGACGATCGGCGGCAGCGAGCCGATGATGCCCGCCGACGCCTTGGCTTCCATCGACATCGCCTGGATCTTCTCGGCCATCTTCTTGCGGTCGCGCAGCACCTTGGACAGGTTGCCGAGCGCTTCCGACAGGTTGCCGCCGGATTTCTGCTGGATCGCGATGACGATTCCGAAGAAATTCGCCTCGGGTACCGGCATCCGCTCATAGAGGCGCGCACAGGCATCGCCGAGCGGCATGCCGATCGCCTGGGTCTCGATGATGGCGAGGAACTCGCCCCGCAGCGGTTCCGGTGCATCGGCGGCGACGACCTTGATCGATTCGAACAGCGGCAGGCCCGCCTTGATGCCGCGAACGATCACGTCGACGGCGTCCGGCAGCGCCTTGAGAAAATTCGCTTCCCGGCGCTTCTTCAGAAAGCTCAAACCCCAGCGCGGCAGGCCGAAGCCGCCGGCGAAGGCGAGGCCCGCGGCCGCAAGCAGCCCGCCTCCGGCCAGAAGGGCGCCTGCAAAGCAGGCGACCGCAAGAATGCCGGAGACGATCATGAATTTCTGGGTGGTCCAGTCGAGCCCCGCTTGCGTGAGACGGGTGCTCAGGGTCACCTTGCTTTCCTTCTGCCGGCGCGCCTCGAGCTCCTTCAGCGACGACTCGACCTGCTCGCGGCGCGTCCGCTGGCTCTTGTCGACGGCACGCGCGGCGGTCGGCTCCGACTTGGCCACCGACGCCCGGCGGCTCTCGGCTTTCCTTTCCCCCGACAGCAGGGGATAGATAAAGACCCAGGCAACGCCGCCGATCGCGGTGGCGGCGAGGAAGGCGAGTGCGAGCGCTTGTATCTTCATGGCACGCTCCTCTAGGGTTCTGACTTGACTTCGGCGGCGTCGAGCGCTGCGGCCAGCCGCTTCTCTTCGCCGTAATACCGGGCGCGATCCCAGAACCGCGGCCGGCCGATGCCGGTCGAGCGATGCCGGCCGATCAGGTGCCCGTTGGCGTCCTCGCCGACCAGGTCGTAAAGGAACAGGTCCTGGGTAATGATGGTGTCGCCTTCCATGCCCATTACCTCGGTGATGTGGGTGATGCGCCGGGAACCGTCGCGCAGGCGGGCGGCCTGGATGATGACGTCGATCGAGGCGCAGATCATCTCGCGAATGGTCCGCGACGGAAGCGAGAACCCGCCCATCGTGATCATCGATTCGCAGCGTGACAGTGCTTCGCGCGGATTGTTGGCGTGCAGCGTTCCCATCGATCCGTCGTGACCGGTGTTCATGGCCTGCAGCAGGTCGAACGCCTCCGGTCCGCGGACTTCGCCGACGATGATGCGCTCGGGGCGCATACGCAGGCAGTTCCGGACCAGTTCGCGCATGGTGATCTGGCCTTCGCCCTCGATGTTGGGCGGACGGGTTTCCAGCCGCACCACATGCGGCTGCTGCAGCTGCAGTTCGGCGGCGTCTTCACAGGTGATGACGCGCTCCTCGTCGTCGATGTAGTTGGTCATGCAGTTCAGGAGCGTCGTCTTGCCGGAGCCGGTGCCGCCCGAAATCAGCACGTTGGCCCGGCAACGCCCGATGATCTGCAGGATCTCCGCGCCCTCCGGCGAGATCGCGCCGAACTTGACCAACTGATCCAGCGTCAGCTTGTCCTTCTTGAATTTGCGGATCGTGAGCGCGGGGCCGTCGAGTGCCAGCGGCGGAACGATGGCGTTGACGCGGGAACCGTCGGCGAGACGCGCGTCGCAGATCGGCGAGGATTCGTCGACGCGCCGGCCGACCTGGCTGACGATGCGCTGGCATATGTTCAGCAATTGCTGATTGTCGCGGAAGCGGATTCCGGTGCGCTGGATGCGGCCCGCGACTTCGATGAACACGGTGCCCGCGCCGTTGACCATGATGTCGGAGATGTCGTCGCGCGCCAAAAGCGGTTCCAGCGGCCCGTATCCCAGCACGTCGTTGCAGATGTCGTCGAGCAGTTCCTCCTGCTCGGCGATCGACATCACGATGTTCTTGATCGCGATGATCTCGTTGACGATGTCGCGGATTTCCTCGCGCGCGGACTCGCCGTCGAGCTTGGCGAGCTGGGCGAGGTCGATCGCCTCGATCAGGGCGCCGAAGATGGTCGCCTTGACCTGGTAATAATTGTCCGAGCGCCGGTTTTCGACGACGGGGGGAGCGGCTTTCGCCGGCGAGAGCGGCGGGGAGGATACGGTCGGCGGAGGCGGCGCGCTGCGCGTAACGGCCGTCGCCGCGCTGGAAGCAGGTTCCTGCGCGCCGGCGGCGGGCTTGATCGCCCGGGTTTCGATATCAGGTCCGCTACGCTTACCAAACACGACGTTACTCCACGCGGGCGGCTTACTTTGCCCGCAGTTTCTCGATCAGGGGTGACAGAAACGAACCCCGCGGCTTTTTGGTCTCGCCACGGCCTGTCAGCCGTTGTGCGATCTGCAGGAACATTTCTGTGGTACGGTGATTGGCGGAGATTTCCGCGATCATCTGGCCGTTGTTGGCCGCCGAGCCGAAAATTTGCGGCTCGAACGGGATGCTTGCGATCGGATCGCTCTCGATTGCCTTGGCGAACTCGCTGGCGTTGATTTCCGGCCGCTTCGGCACGCCGATCTGGTTGAGGCAATACAACGGCATGCGGTCGTTGGGCCGCGACGCCTTCAGGAGATCGTAGATATTCTTGGTGTTGCGCAGGTTGGCGAGGTCCGGCGCCGCGACGATCAGAATATCGTCGGCGCTCACCAGGGCGCGCTTGGTCCACCCCGACCACTGGTGTGGCACGTCGAGCACGATGCACGGCATCGTGGTGCGAAGAGTGTCGAAGATCGCGTCGAACGCTTCGGCGCCGAAGTCGTAGACCCGGTCAAGGGTCGCCGGAGCCGCAAGCAGGCTGAGATGGTCGGTGCATTTCGACAGCAGGCGGTCGATGAACGCGGTATCGACACGGTCGGGCGAAAAGACCGCATCCGCGATGCCTTGCACGGGATCCTGATTGTAGTCGAGGCCGGCGGTGCCGAACGCGAGGTCGAGATCGGCGACGACGGAATCCAGTGCGAGATCGCGCGCGATCGCCCAGGCCACGTTGTGCGCAATGGTGGACGCGCCGACGCCGCCCTTGGCGCCGACGATGGCAATGACCCGGCCGACCGCCTTGGCCTCCGGCGCCGAGAACAGCCCGCAGATCGAGCGCACCACGTCAAGCGTGTTGACCGGGGCAAGCACGTAGTCGCTGACGCCGCGTCGCACCAGCTCGCGATACAGCATGACGTCGTTGACGCGGCCGATCACGATGACGCGGGTTCCGGCGTCGCACACGGTGGCGAGCTGGTCGAGCCCGGTCAGGATATCGGTGCGGCCTTCGGTTTCCAGGATGATCACGTTCGGCGTCGGCGCGGTGCGATAGGCCTCGATGGCGGCCGCCATGCCGCCCATCTGGATCTTGAGATGGGCCTTGCCGAGGCGGCGGTCTTCGCCCGCCGACTGCACGGCGGCGGCGGTTTCCACCGTCTCGCAGAAGGCCTGCACGGAGACGCGCGGCGCGGGCGCGATATGATCGTCCGCCGCGGGCGGCGTGCCCTCAGGCTGCTCTTCGGGATTCTGGCGCGCGTAGCTGATCATTTGCCTGTATCGCTGAGTTTGGCCTTTTCGGCGTCTGGATAGGTGGTCGCGGTCGGGGTGCCCTTGCGATACTTCTCGAACGCTTCGTCGCGCCGCGGCCCGTAGGCCGGCGTTTCAGCTCGCGGCTGCTCGAGATCCGACGGATTGTCGACCATCGCCGCCATGTTGCGCTGATAGGCACAGCCGAAATTGTAATACTGCTTGTTATCGTAATAGCCCTTGTTCTTGATCGAGGAGCCGAGATCCTCTGGCCAAAGGCCGCAGGGGCCGGCGACCGCCGAGATTTTCGGATAGCTCAGCCGAATCGTCGCCAACTGGCGCGGATCGTCGGGATGATAACGGTGCACGACCACCCCGCGCGGCGGCACGCCGGCGGCAGCTAGCAGGGCCTGGACTTCCCGCATCGCGTCCGCGGCCGCGCGCCCGTTCGGCGTGTCGACCGGTACATCGGCATAGATTGCGCCGGTAGCCTCATGCAGCCAGGTCTGCGCCAGCCCCATCACGTCGGCGCGCTGGGCGGCGGAAAGGCCGCCGCGCGCATGACCGACAAAGATGACGATCGACTGATTGGCTTCCCGGATGGCGATCGGGTGGCGCTGGCGGTAATCGTCGGGAATGCTCGCCGTCACCGCCTCATCGGTATGCGTGCAGGCTCCAAGCGCCACGGCGAGACCGACAAGCGCTCCGGCGACGCGCAACGCGCTGGCGGCGCGCAACGCGCGATTGCGATCGAGGGGTATCTGGGTTGTCATCGGGTTATCCTCGTCTCGCCTCAGTCGGTGATAAAGCCAAAGGTGCCGCGATAATTCCGCGCCGGCTCGACGCGGCCCGGAGCGCCGTAGATGCGATTGATGCTGCCGATCAGGTCGGCCTGCGGGTCCGACGCGCTGGCGAAACCGTCATCCGGACGCGACAGGTCCTTCTGGGCGACCGCGCGCACGATGTAGGGCGTCACCAGCACCATCAACTCGGTCTGGTGGTTGACGTAATCCCGGCTGCGGAACAGCGACCCGAGAACCGGCAATTGCGCCAGTCCCGGCAAGCCGTTGATCGCCTGTTTGGTCTGATCCTGGATCAGACCGGCCATCGCCATCGCGCCGCCCGAGGGAATCTCCAGCGTGGTCTCCGCGCGGCGGGTCTTGATCGAGGGAATCGACGTTCCACCGGTGCCGCCATTCAAGGAGTTTTCAGTCGAGATTTCGGACACTTCGGTCATCACCCGCAAGGAGATCCGTCCCTCGGTCAGCACCACCGGCGTGAAATTGAGCGAGATGCCGAATTTCTTGAAACTGACCGTCTGCACGCAATTTCCGATCGTGCCCGACGTCGACGTCTGGCAGGTCACGCCGGTCGGAATTGGAAATTCACCGCCCGAGATGAATGTCGCGGATTCGCCGGAGATCGCCGTCAAGTTCGGTTCCGCCAATGTCCGAACCACGCCCGCGCTTTCCATCGCGCGCAGCGTGGCCTGGACCGACGGCGTCGAGCCGAACGATGTCGTCAGATTGTTGCCGGGGACGAGCGGCCCGTTGTTCGCGGTGAACGGCGTGCTGTTGTTGAAATTCACCACCGCGGTGCCGTAGGTCATGTTGGCGCTGAGGTCGATGCCCATCTGCTTGATGATCGAGCGCTGGACCTCGGCGACGGTGACTTTCAGCATCACCTGGTCGCGGCCGCGGACCGTGATCGAGTTGACGACCTTGTCGGTGCCGCCCACCAGCCGCGCCGCCAGATCGTTCGCCTGCTGCGCCTCGATGGGGTTCGCTGCCGAGCCGGTCAGGATCACGCCGTCGCCGATGCCTTCGATCTGGATATCGGCGTTAGGCAGCGTCGCCTTCAGCGCGGCGCGGACGCCGTTGAGGTCGCGCTTGACCGCGATGTCGTAGGCGGCGATCTGCTGACCCGCTGAATCGAAGAACACGATGTTGGTCTGGCCGACCGCGGCGCCGATGATGTAAGCGCGCTGAGCGGAGCGGACCACGGCGTTGGCGATCTTGGGATCGGCGACCAGCACATCCTTGATGTCGCGCGGCAGGTCGATCACGATCGATTTGCCGATGCCGAGCGCAAGGAAGCGCGCATTCATCTGGCCGTCGGAAACGACGGGCGCTGCCACGCGATAGTCGCTCGCCACGACGGGCGTCAGCGCCGGATTGAGCGTGAGCGCCGTGACAGCCGAAAACGACAGGGCGCGGACCAGAAGAGTCCGCATCGCCGGCTGAATTGCCCCGCATTTCATGTCGCGCGTCCTTTCGGTCACTTCTGTGTCATCGTTGGGCTCGAGATGCCGTAGCGAACCACGTTGATGGTATCGCCCCGCTTCGACGCCTGGTCGTCGGTTTTGTTCTCGACCATGTGAATATCGGCGATGCTGCGCAGCGCCAGTTGCAGCGTGCCGGTCTGGCGCGCGCGGGCGAGCGTCTCCGCCTGCTCAGGTCTCAGCTCGAGCGTGACGGTCTTGCCGACCACGCTGTTCTGGCCGTCTTTTTCCTTCGGTGCCTGGTCGATCGCGAGCACGCGGATGTTCGACAGGATGATTTCCGAGTTGACGGCGTCGGGCGAGCCCTGAAGGGCCGGATTCTTCTCGCGCTTGGAGAGAATGACGTCGACGCGGTCGTTCGGCAGGATGAAGCCGCCGGCGCCGGTTTCCGGCGAAATTTCGGTCGAGATGGCGCGCATGCCGGTGGGCAGGATCGCCGCCATGAAACCGGAGCCGTTGGCCTTGACCAGCTTGGGCTCCCGGATCGGCTCGCCCGCGATGAAGGGGGCGCGCGCGATCGAGCCGGCGATCTGGGTGGTTGCCTCGGGGCGTTCGTTGCGGCGGATGAAGGTGTTGCTGGCGCTCGCCGCCGGCCAGGTCTGCCAGATCATGTCTTCGGGCGTGACCGTCTGGCCCAGGCCGATGTCGGCCTTGGCAACCAGAACGTCGACGGTTTGCAGTTGCGCTGCCGGCGCGGCCGGCGGCGGCTTGTCGTCGGACCCGCTCGCAAGATAGGCGGCGACGCCGCCGGCACCGACAGCGATGGTCAGGACGACAATGCGTGCCCTATTCATTACGCTTCACTTTCCACAAAACGCGCGCGACGCTTCCGTCGCCGTGATGGGAGTTGACCAGCTATTCGTCAAAGCATGGTTAATGAGGCGTATCTAAATCAACTTAACGCCGGGTTTATGCGACGCGATCAGCCGATCGCGAGACGGGCGAGGTCGACCGCCTTGATCCAGTCGGTCTCCGGATAGACCGTCAGTGCACCGATCGCGAGCGCGATGCCGTAGGGAATACCGCTGTCCTTGGCGTGCAGCTTGAGCAGCCATGGCTGACCGGCCAACGCGTAAGGCAGCGGCCACTGGCGGAACTGCAGCAACAGCAGCGTCAGGGCACCGCCGAACAGCGAGGCATAGAGCAGGTAGTTCAGGAGATGGCCGAAGCCGAACCACAGCGCAGCGGCGGCCGCCACCTTGGCATCTCCGCCGCCGACCCAGCCCATCGCGAAACAGCCAAAGCCCACCACGAGCACGGCCGCGCCCGCGCCGGCATGCATCAGCATGTCGTAGGGTGCCATGCCGCTTGCCAGCGCGAGCAGCAGGAAGCCCGCCGCCAAAGCCAGCGACACCCGGTTCGAAATCGTCATGGTGAAAAGATCGCTCGCGGCGGCGAACGCCATCAGGGCGGGAAACAGCAGCAGGCGCGCGATGTCGAGAATCATGGGTTTATCGGACCCGTGTGGTGACGCGAGGTCGAAGCATCGCCGAAGCCTAGCGGCGACAAATGAACAATCGGGAAACGGCCGCAAGCATTCGGCGGATTCGAGAGCCTCACCAGATGCTGGCGATTCGCATCGCGAGCACCACAACCGCCAGCGCCAGCGCGAGGCAGACGATTTCAGTCGGCGCCGCTTCCCGCCGGCCCGCCGCCGGCGAGGTCTTGCTTGCCGCGACCGCGGCAGCATCGGGTTTACGCATTTTTACGCCACCAGCTTACAGCAGAAACAACAAAGGCCCCGGACTGCCCAGGGCCTTTGATGCTCGTCAGGGCGCTTGCTTACTTCAGCGAGCTGTTGATCGAGGAGAACTTGGCGTTCAGGCTGGTGCCGAGGCCGTTGACGACGGCGATGATCGCGAGCGAGATGCCGGCGGCAATCAGGCCGTATTCAATCGCGGTGGCGCCGGACTGATCCTTCACGAAACGCGCAATCAGGTTCTTCATAGATAACTCCATGTGTACACGTGGCTGGTCGAACTTACGTCTGGTCTCCCCGGCGTTCTCAGCACCGTGACCATGGCGTTACCCTATGGTCGGGAACTTGCGGTGCAGTTAATTCGGTCACGTAAACACGGGTGTATCGGCCAGATATTGAGCACAGTAAATTTCGAATTAAGGGCTTTGCTATAATGCTCGGCGCGCTCCGTTCGTCTTTATTAATAGCGATTATAGCGCGCGGGCTCATCGGCCGACCGGCGCGATTCACCGCTCCTTAAGCGCTGAGCGGTAGCAGTAAGGTCCCTGATCAGACGAGGCGGCCATGTCCAATCTACCGCTCGAAGTCGTCGAGATGCTCGGCGGAACGATTGCCAAGGTGGTGCCGATCACGATCGGGCTGGCGCTGGTATTTTCGGTGCTGACCCATTTCTGGGCCTGCAACCCCGGTACGCCGTGGTGGCGCAAGCGCGAACTGATCACCGACGTCTGCTACTGGTTCTTCGTGCCCTTGTTCGCGCGGGTATTGCGGATCGGGCTGTTGGTGCTCGGCGCCGGCGTGGTCTTCAATATTTACGACGCCGACGGGTTGATCGCCTTCTACGACAACGGCCACGGGCCCTTGTCCGAGTTGCCGCTCTGGCTGCAGGCGCTGCTGTTCCTGACGCTGTCGGATTTCATGCTGTACTGGCTGCACCGGCTGTTTCATGGCGGCGGCTTCTGGAAATATCACGCGATCCATCATTCCTCGGAAGAACTCGACTGGATTTCGGCGGCGCGCTTCCACCCGGTGAACCTGTTCCTCGGCACCATCATGGTCGACGTCATCCTGCTGATGGCCGGGATCTCGCCGAACATCATGCTCTGGGTCGGGCCGTTCACGACCTTCCATTCGGCTTTCGTTCACGCCAATCTCAACTGGACCCTTGGCCCGTTCAAATACGTGCTGGCGACGCCGGTGTTCCACCGCTGGCATCACACCGCGCTGGAAGAGGGCGGCAATACCAACTTCGCCGGGACCTTTCCGGTCTGGGATCTCTTGTTCGGCACCTTCCGGATGCCGGAAAACAGGCTTCCCGAGACCTACGGCAAGGACGAGCCGGCGATCCCCTCCGAGATTGCCGGGCAACTGGCCTATCCGTTCCGGCAATTCTAGGCCTTTATTCGCAGGCCGCTTAAGCTTTAACCACGCTGTTTGCGGATCATTCACACATTGACGGCTAAATAGACCGTGTCGGGCGCCGGCTCCGCGTATCGCTTTAGCCGGCTTGTCAACGTCCCGGGGTAGAGTATGTCGTTCAGTTTGCTGTGCAGGCGCGCGCGCGCGTCGTTCGGATTTCGGTCGCTCGCGATCGGTTTGCTGCTGTGGCCGGCCGCCGTCATGGCGGAGCCGACCGCGGACGCCATCGCGGTCAATGTCGATCAGGCCAAACTCGTCAAACTCCCCACCCGCGTTGCCACCATCGTGGTCGGAAACCCGCTGATTGCCGACGTAACCCTGCAGACCGGCGGAATTCTCGTGGTTACCGGCAAGGGCTACGGCGCGACCAATTTCATCGCCATGGATCGCGCCGGCGAGGTCCTGGTGGACCGCATCATCCAGGTCGAAGGCCCCACCGACCAGCTGGTCACGATCTATCGCGGGGTCGAGCGCGAGTCCTATAGCTGCATGCCGATCTGCCAGCGGCGGGTCACGCTCGGCGACGGCGAGACCTACTTCAAGTCGGCGATGGATCAGGCCGGCACGCTTTCCAGCCAGGCCAGCGGCAGCGCCTCCTCGGCAGGCAAGACCAACTAACCGACCGCCATCGGCGGTGTCCGCGCGCCGCCGAAATCCGCGGGCACGCGGTCCCGCGAATCCATTTGCGCCGTCGGCGCCCACAACATGGTTAAGCCTTCGTTAACGCAACGGGCCGCCCTGTCACCAGCCGCCGAAACAATTCGACAATCAGTTTCGGGTAATCCTTGCGGGCAGCCCGCCGCTGTTCGTCTCAAGGATTTCTTCGATGTCGCGTGCCGCTTCAACAACCCCGTTGCAAAAAAAATGGCGCCTGTTCCGCCGCAACCGGCGGGGTTCTGCCGCCGTCGAATTCGCCCTGGTCGCGCCGGTGTTCTTCGCGCTGCTGTTTGCGATCATCGAGACCGCCATCATGTTCTTCGCCAGCCAGGTGCTGGAGACCATGACCGCGAACGCATCACGTCTGATCATGACGGGGACGGAGCAGAACAGCGGCACTTCGTCGTTGGCGGACTTCCAGCAAAAGGTATGCAACCAGATCCCCGCGCTGTTCAGCTGCGCCAACATCTCCGTCGATGTGCAAACTGTTCCGACCTTCAGCAATGTGAGCCTTAGTAGTCCGATCGATGCCAACGGCATTTTCACGCCTCCCAACAACTACCAGCCGGGAGGCTCCAGCAGCATCGTTGTCGTGAGGGTATTCTATCCGTGGCAGCTGTTCGTCACCGGACTTGGCTACAACATCTCGAACATGGCAGGCAGCAAGCGATTGCTTACCGCCACGGCCGTGTTCCAGAACGAACCTTATTGAGGCAGGGCGATGAAGATGGTCTCGGGGATGTGGCGCGGCGCCAGGCATAAAGCGATCGATATGCTCGCCGATCGCCGCGGCATCGCGGCGACCGAGTTCGCCGTGATCGTTCCGATCATGCTGGTGCTGTTCTTCGGAACGGTCGAGTTCTCGTCCGGCGTGGCGGTCGACCGCAAGGTCACGCTGATCGCGAGGGCGCTGTCCGATTTGACGGCGCAAACGCCGCCGCCGTCGCTCAATTCAACATCGGCGACGATGACCGACACCTATCTGCAAAATGTCTTCACGGCCAGCATCTCGATTATAGCCCCGTACGCGCCGTCGCCCGTGAAGGCGACCCTTACGGAGATCTATGTCGATTCCAACCTGATCGCGAAGGTTCAATGGAGCAAGTCTGCGATCATCAACGGCGATGCCGCCACGCAGGCGACGCTGACGACATCGACCCGCCAGGCGGGCGATGTCGTCACCGGTATCGTGCCGCCGAAACTTCTGGTGAAGCAAACCTATCTGATCTTCAGTGAGGTGAGCTACCTTTACGTACCGACGATCGGCTACGTGATGGCGAAGAGCGGCATAACCCTGCAGGATGTCGCCTATACGAGGCCACGTCAGGCCTATTGCGTGATTTACAATAGCGTCCCTGCCGACCCCTGTCCGTCGACCTGACGCCGGCTGCCCAATATTCGCAAACAGAAAAAGGCCGCGCGGTGAACACGGCCTTTCCCATTTTGTCCGGAATTTCAGGCCGCGCCCTCACGAGCATCGCCGGATGAAATTCGCTTAGCCGGCGGCGCGCAGATTGTCGGCCGAAGACTTGCCAGAGCGGCGATCTGCCACGATTTCGTAGGAGATCTTCTGGCCTTCACGCAGCGTTCCAAGGCCGGCGCGCTCTACGGCGCTGATGTGCACGAACACGTCGTTGCCACCGTCATCCGGTTGAATGAAGCCGAAGCCCTTGGTCGCGTTAAACCACTTCACGGTTCCCATGCTCACGGGATAGTCCCTTCTCAAGATAGATATACTAGAAGCCCGCTCTCAACGGGCTGGTGAGATCGAATTTTTGGAAGGGTCGTCAGCGTCTAAACCGGCTATACCGGTGGATAGCTAATGTCGTCCGGCCGAAAATCGATAGGTCATATTATTCCAAAATAGCCTTCAAAACAATCCTGACGTGCACGATTTTTTGTTCGCGCCGGATTTGCAACCTGAAGGCTGCTGCCCACGCATCGACACGATTTTGCCATGTACCGTTTCGCAACACGTTTTCGAGCGAAGTGGACACCGGTTCGCGTGAAGAAAACGCGTCAGGAAACATGGCGCCTTCGAGCAAAACAGGTACCGGCTCACGCGAGGAAATTGCGTCAAAACAAAGAACGAAGCCCTGGCTCTGATTTGATCAGAACCAGGGCTCCGGCGTTTATCGGCGGCGGAACTGGCCGCGCGGCGGTGCACCACGCGGCGCGCCGCCGGTACCCGGACGTTCGTCCTTGTGACGGAAGATGAGCCGGCCCTTTTCCAGGTCATACGGCGACATTTCGATCGTCACCCGGTCGCCTGCCAGCGTCTTGATCCGGTTCTTCTTCATCTTGCCCGCGGTGTAGGCCACGATCTCGTGTCCTGCATCGAGCTGCACGCGGTAACGTGCGTCGGGGAGGATTTCGGTCACCAGTCCTTCGAACTGGATCAGCTCTTCCTTAGCCATGGTTATCTCCAGGTCGATCGACGGCTAGCGTGGTCGTTGGGTGCGGTTGGGTTTGGTATTCGGTCGGCTTTCGCGATGCAAAAAGGCGACCCCCTGCATCCCTTCGGCCTTGCCGCTGCCTTGCGCCTGGGAACGTGACGGCTCGTGCCGGCTGTTCTCGTGGCGATTGGTTTGCGGAGCGCCATTATTACCACCAGGACGGCGGTTACGGCGAGGGCCTTTCGCACCGGGAGCGGCTTCATTGCCCCTGGTTGCGTGCCCGCGCGGCCCGGATCGTGCCCCGCGGTGCTGCGCCGGCGGCGGCGCGGCCTCGCGATGGCCGGGTGTGCGGCGGTCTTCCCTCGGCAATGCGATGCGGATCAGTTTTTCGATGTCGCGCAGATATCCCATTTCCTCGGCGCCCGCGATCAGCGAGATCGCGATACCTTCGGCGCCGGCGCGCGCGGTGCGGCCGATGCGGTGGACATAGGTCTCGGGCACGTTGGGAAGATCGAAATTCACCACATGGCTGATGCCGTCGACGTCGATGCCGCGGGCGGCGATGTCGGTGGCGACCAAAGTGCGGATCTCGCCGGTGCGGAACGCGGCCAGCACCCGCTCGCGGTGGTTCTGCGACTTGTTGCCGTGAATGGCGTCGGCGGTGATGCCGGCCCGTGCCAGGCTCTTCACCACCTTGTCCGCGCCGTGCTTGGTGCGGGTAAAGACCAGCGCGCGACCGACCGTCTCTTCGCGAAGCAGCTGCGCCAGGAAGGCCGGCTTGTTGGAGTGATCGACCTGGATGATGCGCTGGGTGATGCGCTCGACAGTTGAGGCGACCGGGGTTACGGCGACGCGCGCCGGATCCCGCAGCATGGCCTCGGCGAGTTCGGCGATATCCTTGGGCATCGTCGCCGAGAAGAACAGCGTCTGCCGCTTGATCGGCAGCTTGGCGACGATCTTCCGGATGTCATTGATGAAGCCCATGTCGAGCATGCGGTCGGCCTCGTCGAGCACGAGGAATTCGACCTGTCCGAGCTTCAGCCCGTTGCTTTGCACGAGGTCGAGCAGGCGGCCGGGGGTGGCGACCATGACTTCGACGCCCTGCATGATCGAGCGGACCTGGCGTCCCATCGGGACGCCGCCGATCGCCAGCGCCGAGGTGAGCCGCATGTGGCGGCCATAGGCGTTGAAGCTGTCGAGAATCTGCCCCGACAATTCGCGGGTCGGCGAGAGCACGAGCACGCGGCAGGCCTTGGGCTGCGGCTTGATGCGATTCTCGAGAATGCGGTGCAGGATGGGAAGCGCGAAGGCTGCGGTCTTGCCGGTGCCGGTCTGGGCGATGCCGACGACGTCGCGGCCGGTAAGAGCGAGAGGGATGGTTTGAGCCTGGATGGGCGTCGGCGTGACGTAATTCTCTTCCTTGAGCGCACGCGTAATGGGTTCGGCGAGGCCGAAATCCTGAAAGGAGGTCAAAAGGTGGGTTCTTTCCATTATAAAAGGCAGGCACCCGGCCGTATCAGCCAGGAGCGCGCGAGGGTGTCAGAGACACCCGCGTGTTTGGGGCGTCGGTTTTGGTTAGCTGAAGGGGCAAGCCAGAAACCGTTGGACGGGCTCAGAACACGCGGCTCGCAATGACCCGGTGATTCCCTGGGTCGTAGTACTCATATGGAACACGAACGCGGCGCTTTCAAGGTCAATCGCCGGGCCATGCGGCCACGCGGTTAAGAAACCGCCGCAAAATCACCTGTCTGGGCCTGATTCATGCCCATTAGCGCGCTGCGTTGCAATAGATATAGTGCCGGAAATTTAGACAGATTGTTATATTTGCTCAAAGAATAAACAGTTTGCCGCAGAAACATACATTTTTCTTGTTCAAAAATTAGGCAGTCGGCGTCGCCGCGACGGCGCGCAACGGCAGTTTCCTCAACAAGGGCATGGACTTACCGCCTTTGCACACGGTGGCATGGTTCTTGCGATTCCCTTAACTCAGGCGGCCGTTGGGGCCGTTCGCAGCGTTTAACGCCTGCGTCAGGGAGATGACACCTCATGCTTACTAAACTCACTCACGATATAGCGACGCCTCTGAGCCGCCGTCGCTGGCTGGCGGCGACCGCCGGGCTGGTCCTGG
>JBGPSI010000054.1:0-25062 GCA_041490045.1 Bradyrhizobium sp. | reverse complement strand
TGCCGCTGATCGGCCCGGTGCCGGCGCGCGGGCGGACGCCGGCGGGCCTCGCCGCCGCAATCACCGCCAAACTGCGCAACGGCTATATCCGCGATCCCTCGGTGGCCGTGGAGATCGAATCCTACCGCCCCTTCTTCATCCTTGGCGAGGTCGCCGCCCCCGGCCAATATCCTTACGTTCCCAATATGAGCGTCGAGAGCGCGGTGGCGATCGCCGGCGGCTTCTCGCCGCGCGCCCGCCGCGACAGCGTCACGCTGACCCACACCGACGCTTCGGGCCCGATGCGCGTGGTGGTGCCGCTCGGCACCCCCGTCAGCCCGGGCGACACCGTGCTGGTCGGCGAACGCTGGTTCTGACTTTTTCCAGCCCGTCATTCCGGGTTCACGCGAAGACGCGTGCCCCGGAATGACGACCGAGTGTCGTCACTTCTTCAAATGCCTGGCGAAGAAGGCCATGCTGCGCGGCCAGGCGATATCGGCGCTGGTCTTGTCGTAGCTCGCCCGCTCGTCGCAGTGGAAGCCGTGCTGGGCTCCCGGATAGACATAAACCTCCAGGTCGGGCCGCTTGGCCTTGATGGTCTCGATATCGCTCAAGGGAATGCCGGCGTCCTTTTCGCCAAAATGCAGTTCGGTCGGCACCTTGGGCTTGTCGTCGGCGAAGCGCACGACGGCGCCGCCGTAATAGCCGATCGCCGCCTTGAGGCCCGACAGCTTTGTCGCCGCTGCATAGGCAATGCTGCCGCCGAGGCAAAAGCCGATGATGCCGACCGGGCCGACATCCTTGACGGCGTCGATGGCGGCCTGGGTATCGCGCAGCATCGCCGCCCAATCGGGATCGGCGACGAATTTGCGCGCGATCGCGATCTCGTCCGGCGAATAGCCTGACGTGAAATTGGGCTCGACCCGGTCGAAGATCGAAGGGGCGATGGCGACGTAGCCTTCGCCGGCGAGCCGGTCGCACACCGCGCGAATGTGGTGATTGACGCCGAAGATTTCCTGGATCACGACGACCGCCCCCTTGGGGGCGGCGTTGGGGTCGGCGCGATAGGCGCCAAGCTGAAAATTGTCCGAAGCCGTCAGTTTGATGTCTTTTCCCACGGGTCATCCATTTGCTTGAGGGTTTAGGAAGGTGTTCGAGAGAAGTCGGTGCAGGGCGGCCGGTTATTGCCACATCCAATTGTGGCCCCAGTCGGCCTTCCAGCCGGTCAGTCTGCCCTTGCGGAATTGCAGAAAAAGCCGGTCGTGGTGGTTGAGCAAGCCGCTGCCGCCGATGTCGCGGATCGCAAGGTAGATTTCATCGCCCGGCCGGCCGCTGACATAGCTGAGCGGTTCGCCCAGCGCCCGCGAGGCGTCTGCCACATCCATCCCGAACACCAGCGGCGTATGGTTCGACAACGTCGCGGTGAAGGGAGCCCGCGGAACGGAGACGGGCGCCATTTGCTGTGCGCCGACCGGCCCGGCTTGCGCGGCGGAGGCCGCGATCAGCAACGACGCAGTGGATGCGAAGCGTTTCATGACTGAACGACACTCTCTTTGGGCACGTTGCGCGGCAGGCTCTCGAGGAACGGCAACACCGCGTCGATGAATGCCTGCGGCTGGTCGATGTTGGCGGCGTGGCCGGCTGCCGGGATGACGACCTTGGTGGCGCCGGAAATCTTGCCTGCCATGTAGTCGGCGGCGGCGAGAAACGGCGTATCCTCGGCGCCGACCACCACCAGCGACGGCACCTTGATGTCCGGCAGGGATTCGATCACGCGGGCATCGCGCTGGGTCAGCATGCCGCGAGCGGCGCGCGCCAGGCCGGAAGCATCGCGGTGGCTGACGGTGGAGCGTTCGCGGCTCAAGGACTTCAGAACCGCCAATCCCTCGCGCTCGAAGCGTTCCCCGGTTTCATGCGCGCGCTTGTTCCAGACCTCGCGCGCGTCGTCTTTCCTGAAGCCCGGCCCGGTATCGATGATCAAGAGCGCCCGCACGCGATCCGGATGGGCAAGATGGAAGGCGAGCGACATATAGCCGCCGAGCGAAAGCCCGCCGACGATGGCAGTTCGGGCGCCGACCGCGTCGAGCAGCGCCGCCATGTCGGCAACCGTCAGCGCTTCGCTGTAGGCTGCGTCGTCGTCGGGGTAGTCGGACTGGCCGTGGCCGCGCATGTCCCACAACACGAGCTGATGATCGCGCGATAGCGCCTCGATCTGGCCATTCCACATCGTCGATGTCGACGAATAGCCATGGGTCAGCAGCAGCGCAGGCCCGCTGCCATGGACCTCGTAATAGATCTTGACCCCGTTGCGATCGATTTTCGGCATGACGGCTTTTCCGGCTGATTTCCGAAGGCGTTTTGTCGCACATTATCCTAGCGCGATCCAACGCCCGAAGGGAATTGCCCAACGCAAGGCGGCGCTCCGGGCCTGCCGGCGGTGTGGGCACAGAATTCAACGCCGACGACATGGCAACAATGTTGCCGCAGCGCACAACGTTCATTTCGAAATTTTTCTCTTCGATCAATTCCAAATTGGATTGCGTCCGGATTGGAACACGATCATTCTCGCGCGCAAGGTCGGCATCGTCCCGGTGGGTGTCAGGCCATTTTACAATGTGAGCAGCCGCCGTAAGCGGCATCATGCACCGGCAGGGGAAGAAACCATGCCTAATCTCAATATCAATGGACGGAATATGTCCGTCGAGGCTGCACCCGACACGCCGCTGCTCTGGGCCATCCGCGAGCAATTGCAGATGACCGGTACCAAATTCGGCTGTGGCGCCGGGCTGTGCGGTGCCTGCACGGTCCACGTCAACGGCGAAGCGGTGCGCTCGTGCCAGACCGCGATCTCCGACGTTGCCGGCAAGAAGATCACCACCATCGAGGGCCTCAGCGCCAAGAACGATCATCCCCTGCAGAAGGCGTGGATCGCCGAGCAGGTTCCGCAATGCGGCTACTGCCAGTCCGGGCAGATCATGCAGGCGGCATCATTACTCGCCAAGAACCCCAACCCGACCAAGGAAGAAGTGGTCGAGCACATGGATGGCAATCTCTGCCGTTGCATGACCTATTCGCGCATTCAGAAGGCGATCATGCGCGCGGCTACCGAAATGCGCACCGCCTCCAACGCCGGTACCGAGCGGAGGCCCACATGAATACGCACGTGAAAATCACCCAAAGCGAACCGGCCGATCTGAGCCGCCGCTCGTTCCTCGTCGGCACCGCCGCCGCGGGCCTCGCGCTCGGCTATTCCGGCGTTCCCGGCCTGCTCGGCGCCGATCAGGCGCTCGCCGCACCCTCCAATTTCGATCCCAGCGTCTGGTATTCGATCGCGCCGGACGGGATCGTCACGGTCACCTGCGGCAAGGCCGATATGGGCCAGCACATCGCCTCCACCATGGCGCAGATCATCTGCGAAGAGCTCGGCGCCAACTGGAAGGATATGCGGGTTCAGCTCGCCTCCAATGATCCGAAGTTCAACGATCCCGTGCTCGGCGCGCAGATTACCGGCGGCAGCTGGAGCACCATGATGAACTTCGATGCGATGAGCCGCGCGGGCGCCGCCGGGCGCATGGCGCTGGTCGACGCCGCGGTCGCCGCGATGGGTGTGCCGCCCTACTACAAGGACGAGATGGTCGTCAGGGACTCCGCAGTTTCGCATCCGAAAACGAAGAAGTCGATGACCTTCGCCGAGATCGTCAAGAGCGGCAAGATCACCAAGACCTTCACGCCCGACGAGCTCAAGGCGATCAAGCTCAAGACAGCCGACCAGTACACCATGATCGGCGTTTCGGTGCCGCAGCTCGATATTTCCTCCAAGACCAACGGGACGGCGAAATACGGCATCGACACCATGCTGCCGGGCATGGTGTACGGCAAGATCGTCACGCCGCCGGTGCGCTATGGCGCCACCGTCAAAGCGGTCGACGACAGCGAAGCCAAGAAGGTGCCGGGCTTCATCAAGGCCGTCATCCTCGACGACAAGACCGCGACCACGACGGGCTGGGTGGTGGCGGTGGCCAACACCTATACCAACGCCCGCAAGGCGGCGGACGCGCTGAAGATCAGCTATGACGGCGGGCCCAACGCCAAGCTGTCGAGCGAGTCGCTGCTCACCGAAGCCAAACGGCTGCAGGCGCTCGACGATTCCGGGCTGTTCTTCGTCAAGGACGGCGACACGGCGGCGGCGTTCGGCACGGCGGCCAAGGTGATGGAGGCGGAATACACCACCAACATCAACATCCATGCGCCGATGGAGCCGATGAACGCCACCGCGGAGCTCAAGGGCGATATCTGGCACATCTATTCCGGCAACCAGTTCGCAACGCGCTCCGGCGCGATTGCGGCCGGCGCCGCCGGCGTCGATCCCAAATTCGTCGTGATGCACCAGACCTGGCTGGGCGGCGGCTTCGGCCGGCGTCTCGACGCCGACATGATGGTGCCGGCGGTGCAGGCGGCGAAGGCCGTCGGCAAGCCGGTCAAGGTCATCTACAGCCGTGAAAACGACATGACCATGGACTTCTCGCGTCCGCTGACGTTGCAGAAGATCAAGGCCGGTCTCGACGGCGACGGCAAGCTGGTCGCGCTCAATCACGACGTGGTCAGCGCGTGGCCGACCAAGCGCTGGGGAATTCCCGATTTCCTGACGCCCTCGGTCGACAAGAAGGGTGGTCTTGACGGCTTTACCGTGAACGGCGCGGACTTCTTCTACACCGTGCCCAATCACAACGTCCGCGCCATCCTCAACGAGATGGCGCACAACGCCACCCCGTCGGGCCAGTTGCGCTCGGTCGCGCCCGGCTGGACCTTCTGGGCGGTCGAAAGCATGGTCGATGAAATTGCGCACGCGGTCGGCAAGGATCCCGCGCAGTATCGGATCGAGATGCTCGACGGCAAGGGCAAGAACGACGGTGGTGCGCAACGCCTGCGCAACACCTTGCTGGCGGCGATGGGCATGTCCGGCTACGGCACCAAGAAGCTGCCGCAAGGCGAGGGCATGGGCGTTGCCTGCGTTTCCTCGCAGGAACGGGCGAGCGCAAGCTGGACCGCCTGCGTGGCCCATGTTGCGGTCTCGCCGTCGGGCGAGGTCAAGGTCAAGAAGTTGACCGTGGCCACCGACGTCGGCACCCAGGTGCATCCCGACAACATCCGCGCCCAGGTCGAGGGCGCCGCGTTGTGGGGACTTTCGCTCGCCATGCACGAGAAGGCGACGCTGAAGAACGGCGGCATCGAGCAGACCAACTTCGACACCTACACCCCCTTGCGGATGAGCCAGGTGCCGGAAGTCGCCATCAGCGTCATCGCCAATGGCGAAAAGGCTACCGGCGTCGGCGAGCCGGCGGTGACGGTGATCGCGCCCGCGCTCGGCAACGCGATCTTCAATGCCTGCGGCGCCCGCGTCCGCGCGCTGCCGATCACCGCAGAGGCGGTGAAGGGGGCGATGAAGGCGTAACGACGCTCGCAGTTCGGGCTACAACAACGATCCGCCGGAGGCCTGCTTCCGGCGGATTCCTTTTTGTGAGCGTCGCATCGGGATGACGCCCGGTTGCTTCGATAGGTCATTGCGAGGAGCGTAATCGACGAAGCGATGCGGCTTCCTTCTCCCCCTCGTGGATTGCTTCGCGGGCGCTCGGGATTGACGGAGAGACCTGCTTCGGATCCCCCCATTTCGTTCAAATTTTATGCGCCGCGATACAGAAGCGTTCATCACGCCCCTTAAGCGCGAAGGAACTCATTATCGTCTAGCCTTGGGGGCCGGAAACCACCGTCAACCCTTCGCCATCACTGAGAATTTATGACAGCCGTAGCTACCGAGACTTCACCCAAACGCCGCCTGCTGCTTGCCTCCGACCGCAGCGACCAGAGCCGCGAATTGGTCAGCATCCTGCAGACCGTGGGTGACGTTGATACCATCCCGACCTCGGAAATTCCCGATACGCCCGCCAATCCCGTCTCGGGGGTCGTGGTCGACATCAATCTGCGCTCGTCGGAGAGCGTGCAGCAGGTGCGCAACAAGCTGCGGGGTGAAGCCTACCGCTCCATGCCGCGGCTGTTCGTTCTGGCGGACGCGCTTCACCACGGGTCGATGCAGGCCTGGGCGCTGGGCGCCACCGATACGATCGCCCGGCCGTTCGATCCAGAGCACGTTCTGCAGCGCATCCGCGCCGCGTTTCCGGACACCGTTATTTTTGACGCGACCGCGAGCGGCAAGGCGCTGAATCGGGGCATTGCCGCGGCCCAGGCCTTGATGGCCAAGATATTCGACAAGCTGCCGGCGGGGACGCCGCTCAGATTCAGCGACATCCTGGAAGTCGAAAACAAGATCCTTCGCGCCATCAAGCAGACCTCGTTGCGGGAATGGCTGAACACCGTTGGCCGCCATCACACCGACACCTACCGCCATTGCCTGTTCGTCACCGGTTTCGCCGTCGCATTCGCGCAGCATCTCGGGATGCGCGAGGACGACCAGCGCCGTCTGACGCGCGCCGCGCTTTTGCACGATGTCGGCAAGGCGTTCGTCCCCGTGGCGATCCTGGACAAGCCCGCAGCGCTCACCGACCAGGAAATGCAGGTGATGCGCATGCATCCGCGCCTGGGCTATGACGCGCTGGCGGCCGAAGGCAGTTTTCCGCCGGAGATGCTGGATGTGGTACTCCACCATCACGAACTCCTGGATGGCAGCGGATATCCCCACGGTCTGCGCGGCGACCAGATCAGCGATATCGTCCGCCTGACAACCATCGTCGACATCTATGCGGCGCTGGTGGAGAAGCGGGCCTACCGGTTGCCGTTCACCCACGCCAGGGCGTTCGCGATGATGGAGGAAATGGGCGGCAAGCTCGATTATCACTTGCTGCAGGCATTCCGCCCGGTGGCGCTGGGGACGTATTGATCGTCTCGCCCTAGGGCCGCCGGGTGCCATGCTCCCAAACTGCCCGCTTGCATACACTACTTGGCCTCCGACCATCGTCAGTAGCGAACGGATCTTTCCGATCTCGCTGACCGGCGCCGTCAGATAGTCGGACGACAGCACGGCCAGATCGGCGAACTTGCCGGGCTCCAGCGTACCGCGTTTGTCGTCGTCATTGGCCATGAACGTCGAATTGCGGGTGTACATTTCCAGCGCCTGACGGCGGCTCGGGGCCTCGGCGTCGCCGCGGGTCTTGACGCCTCCGATCGTGGTGCCGTCGAAATACCATTGCAGCGCGACGAATGGATTGTTGGACGAAGGCGACGGTCAACCGCTTGGTCAGCCGCTGAACGCAAGAACTGATGAGGGCTGCCGGCTAATTCCAAACGAATCTGTGACCCGGCAAAGGCTTCCTGCACCGGCGCGACGGTTGACCGCGATGCGCTGCGACGGGATGATGCCGCGTCGTAACGATTTCTGAGGGACGCGGAAAACGCCATGGATATTCCAGCCGACATTGCCGCGACCCTCGTCAATCCGGCCGCCTATGCCGATCATCGCCTTCATGATGCCTATCGCTGGCTGCGGGCCAACAATCCGCTCGGCATTGCCCGGCCGGAGGGTTTCGATCCGTTCTGGGTCGTCACCAAACATGCCGATATCCTGGCCATCAGCCGGCAGAACGAGCTCTTTCACAATGCGGACCGGCCGACGACCCTGACGATGAAGGCGATCGAGGAGCGCACACGCAGGATCACCGGCAAGCCGAACCTGGTGCGCTCGCTGGTCCAGATGGATGCGCCCGACCACCCGAAATACCGGGCGCTGACGCAGTCCTGGTTCATGCCGGTCAATCTCGGAAAATTCGAGGACAGGGTGCGCACCATCGCCCGCGGCGCCGTCGAACGCATGATGGCGCATGGCGGCCGCTGCGATTTCGTCGCCGACGTGGCGCTCGGATATCCCCTGCATGTCATCATGGAAATCCTCGGCGTCCCGGAAAAGGACGAGCCGAGAATGTTAAAACTCACCCAGGAGCTGTTCGGTGCGCAGGATCCCGATACGGCGCGGATCAGGGATGCGCTTTCGCCCGAACAGTTCGCCGCCATGATCCAGATGGTGATCGACGATTTCGGCGCCTATTTCGGGCAGATCACTGCCGACCGCCGCGCCCATCCGCGCGACGATCTCGCCACCGTGATCGCCAATGCCAAGATTAACGGCGAATACATGCCCGAGCACGACGCGACGAGCTACTACATGATCGTCGCGACCGCCGGGCACGACACCACGTCGTCGTCGACCGCCGGCGCCATCTGGGCGCTGGCCGAAGATCCCGGGCAATTGGCGCTGGTCAAAGCCAACCCGGAACTCATCCCGGGCCTCGTCGACGAGGCGATCCGCTGGATGACCCCGGTAAAGCACTTCATGCGATCGGCGACGTCGGATACCGAGCTCGGCGGCCGCAAGATCGCCAAGGGCGGTTGGCTGATGCTCTGTTACGCGTCCGGCAACCGCGACGAGGAGGTGTTCGAGGAGCCCTTCAAGTTCCGCTGCGACCGCAAGCCGAACAAGCATGTTTCCTTCGGCTATGGCGCGCATTTGTGCCTCGGCCAATATCTCGCCAAGCTGGAGATGCGGATCCTGTTCGAGGAATTGCTGCCCCGGCTGAAATCCATCTCGCTCGACGGCGAGGTGAAGATGACGCAAGCCACGTTTGTCAATGGGCCGAAGAAGCTGCCGATCCGGTTCGAGGTGAGCTGAGATCCGTCCCGGCGTTCGCCGGAACGTCGGGTCATCTGACGGAGGATCACTCCAGCATCTTGCGCAATTCCGCCTTCGCCACCTTCTCCAGTGTCGAGCGCGGCATTTCGTCGACGAAGCGGATTTCGCGCGGCACCTTGAAATCCGCCAGCGCGTCGCGGCAGGCGGCCATGACGGTGTCGTGCAGATCTCTCGGCGCGGCTGCGACGCCGGCCGCCGGAATGATGAATACCACCGGCACCTCATCGAGCATCGGATGCTTCCTGGCGACCACCGCGGCCTCGCGCACGCCCGGCACCACTGCAATCACCTGCTCGATCTCGGAGGCAGCGACGTTTTCGCCGCCGACCTTCAGCATGTCCTTGGCGCGGTCGCCGAACTTGATGAAGCCATTTTCGAGCAACGTGACGCGGTCGCCGGTGATGAAATAGCCGCGCTCGTCAAAGCTCTCGCGCGTAGCCTTCTCGTTGTGCAGATACTCCCTGAACAGCGACAGCCCGGGGATGCCCTTGATCAGGAGATTGCCGGTGTCGCCGAACTGTGTCGGCGCGCCGTCGTCGCCGGTGACGCGGATCGCATATTCCGCGGCCGCCCGGCCGATCGACATCGGCGTATTCGGCTGGTCGACCTCGCCGACGATGCCGTGGGTTATGGTCTCCGTCATGCCCCACCAGCCGATGATCTTGATCCCGAAGACGGCAAACGGCGGCGGCTCGTTGACAGCGGTGCCCCACAGCCGGAATTTGTGCTGCTTCGGGATCTCGTGCTCCAGCAGCGCCTTCATGCAGAACGGGATGGTCGAGGTCCACGTGCAGCCATGTTCCAGCGCGACATCCCAGAACCGGCTCGCGGAAAACCGTGGCTGGATCACGCAAGTCGAGCCCACCCACAGGCTGGCCAGCATCGAATAGGCCAGCGCATTGGTGTGAAACAGCGGCAGATAGGTCTGATGCACATCGCCCTGATGCAGATCTTCATGCGCCGCGTTGATCTTGGCGCCCCACAGCGCGTTGGCGTGAGTCCACAGCACCGCCTTCGGGCGCGATGTGGTGCCTGAGGTATATTGCACGCTGCATGGCGCGAAAGGATCGGTGGCGCGGCGCGGCCGGTCGGCGCCGTCGGCGAACAGCGCCTCGAAACTGTCGGCCCGCTGCGGGGCGGTGCCCGGCGCGGGTGCGGCGCCGGCGTCGTGCGAAATCACCGCCAGCCAGCGCAGGTTCTTGCAATGCGCCGAGATCATCGCGGCATAGCCGGGCTGCGTGATCGCGGCGACCGCGCCGCAATGACCCGCAAAATATTCCATCTCGGCCGGCGCCGAGCGGGTGTTGGTGGTGACCGCGATGGCGCCGAGCTCGACGCAGGCGAACCACGCCAGGACAGCCTCGATGCAATTGTCCAGATGGATCAGCACGAACTCACCCGGCCTGACGCCGCGCGCGACAAGCCCCGCGGCCAGCGCGCCGACCCGCTCATGGAATTCGCCGTAACGCCAGATCCGCGCCGGCGCCTCGAACGGCGCCCAGATCAGGAATGGATGGTCGCGGCGGGTCTGGCTGCGCATCCGCAACAGCCATGGCACGTCCATTCCGGCAAACGGTCCGACCACGCCCGGCGCCTGCGATTCCGACATCAAATCCTCCCGCGCAGCCCTGCCGGCTGCTTCTCATGTCTTGTTTAGAGCAGTTCTGCCATTGCGCGGCGCTGGGCGCAAATCCGGAATGCGGCGTAACCCGTTTCCCGTCATTGCGAGGAGCGCAGCGACGAAGCAATCCATGATTGCAGCGCCCGAAAGCTGGATTGCTTCGCTTCGCTCGCAATGACGGGGAGAAAGCTACACTTCGTCCTCATACGACGAAATCTCGATCAGGCTGCCGTCGGGATCGCGGCAATAGACCGATCGCAGCGTGCCACGGGCGCCCTGTTTCTTCACCGGGCCTTCCTCGATCGCCACGCCATGCGCCTTCAGATGCTCAACCACCTGCTCGGGCGTGCTTGCTGTGAGAAAGCAGAGATCGTCGCTGCCCGCGGTCTGATGGTCCGCGGTGAACCACTCGACCTTGTCGGCGTCGCGCGGCCGCACGTTGATCTTCTGGTTGCCGAACACCAGCGACGTCCGGGGCGTCTTGCCTGGACCCGGATCGAACACCTTGATCTCCATGCCGAGGATTTTCCGATACCACGCGGCTGTGCGCGCCACGTCGCTGACATTGATCACGACATGGTCGATCGCGGTTACCTTGACTGACATGAACCTATCCTTTGGTCGCGGGTCCAGGCGAGCCTGCGCCACTGGCCGCATCGGGCTTTGTTTGTTACAACGTGAATTGATCGTCAAATCAACAACAACGAGCCGGATCGACTGGTCCGGACATCAGGGAGAAACTGCATGACGTCACGTCGCGCCGCGATGGGCCTATTTGCAATGGGGCTTTCGGCCCTGGTCTGGCCGGCCGGTGGCGCCTTCGCGCTGGACTATCCGACCCGGCCGGTTCGCTTCGTGGTGGGTTATCCGCCCGGCGGCGCCACCGATATTCTGGCGCGGCTGATCGGACAAAAGCTGTCCGAACGGCTCGGCCAGCAGTTCGTGATCGAGAACAAGCCCGGCGCCGGCAACAACATCGGCACCGAAGCGGTGGTCAATGCTGCACCGGACGGCTACACGGTGCTGCTGGTCAATCCCGCCAACTACATCAACGCCTCACTTTACACCAACCTGAAATTCGATTTCATTCGCGATATCGCACCGGTCGCGGCGTTCAATCGCGTGCCGAACGTGATGACGGTCGCCCCGGACGTGCCGGCCAAGACGGTCGCCGAATTCATCGCCTATGTGAAGGCCAATCCTGGCAAGGTGAACATGGCGTCATCGGGCAACGGAACCTCGGTGCACCTGTCGGGTGAATTGTTCATGGCGATGTCGGGCGCGAAGATGGTGCACGTGCCCTATCGCGGCGCAGCACCGGCGATCACCGACCTACTCAGCAACCGCGTGCAGGTGATCTTCGACAACATGCCCTCGATCATCGGGCATATCGCCCCCGGCGGCCTGCGCGCGCTGGCGGTGACGACCGCCGCGCGTTCGCCGCAATTGCCCGACGTGCCGACGGTGGCTGAAACCGTTCCAGGTTACGAGGCGAGCGCGCTGTTCGGCATGGGCGCGCCGAAGAAGACGCCGCCGGAAATCATCGAGAAGCTGAACAAGGAGGTCAACGCCGTGCTGGCCGACCCTGACATCAGGAAACGCCTGATTGAACTCGGCGGCGAGCCGCTGATCGGCACACCCGAGGCTTTCGGCGCGATGATCTCGGCCGAGACCGAAAAATGGGAAAAGGTGGTCAAATTCTCCGGAGCAAAAGTGGAATAGGAACCGTTTGAACCTAACTCGCTTGGTATCGCACTAAGTCTGATGCGAACTGACGCGTAAGGAGACGAGATCATGCGCAATGCAATGCTGGCCCTGTTGGCCATAGCGGCTGCCGGAGCCGCAACCCTTGGCGGTTCCGCCCCGGCGGCCGCCCGCGATTACCCCTATTGCATCCAGGGCGGCGGCTACGGCTATCCCGGCGAATGTTCCTATAGTTCGTACGCCCAGTGCCAGGCTAGCGCGTCCGGACGACGGGTGTATTGCAACGTCAATCCGCGCTTCGCCTTCGGCGAGCAGCGGCGGCGCGGCCGGCCGTATCGCTATTACTGAAACGAAACCGACGGGTCAGCAGCGCGCTTGACTCGTTTTCGTTTGCCGTTATGGTAAACTGCATGGTTAAGTATAGCGATCAGACGCTGAACCGCACCTTTGCCGCGCTGGCGGACCCGACCCGGCGTGCGCTCTTGGCGCGGCTCGGCAAGCGCGACAGCGTCTCGGTGAGCGAACTGGCGCAGCCGTTTTCGATGTCGTTGCCCGCGATCATGAAGCATCTCGACGTCTTGTCGGATGCCGGCCTGATCGCGCGCGCCAAGACCGGCCGCATTGTCGCGTGCCGGCTCACCGCCGGGCCGATGGAGCAGGCGATGGATTGGCTCAATCGCTACCAGCGCTTCTGGTCGGACAATCTCGATCGCCTTGCCGCTTTCGTGGAGGAAGACAAATGGCCGTCAAATCGGGCGCTGCCGGCGATGCCGGCCTCGTCACCCGACCGAGCCTCACCCTCAGGCGCCGTCTCAACGCGCGGCCCGAAAAGGTCTACGCGGCGTGGACCGATCCGCAAAGAATAACCCGCTGGTTCGGGCCCGCGTCGGTCAAGGCCGGCACCGAGCATGCCAGCATCGATGCCCGCGTCGGCGGACGCTATTGCGTCAGCTTCGACATGGAGAGTGGCGAGCACCATGAAGTCGGCGGCGTCTATCGCGAGATGGTGCCGGACCGGCTTCTGGTGTTCAGCTGGGCCTGGCGTACGACGCGGGAACGCGAATCGCTGGTGACGGTCTCGCTGAAGCCCGACGGCGACGGCACGCTGCTGACGCTAACCCACGAGCAATTCTTCGATGCCGCCGCCCGCGACGGCCATGAGCGCGGCTGGACCGGCGCGCTCGACAAGCTGCAGAATCTTCTCGCCTGAAACGCCTTCGAACACAGGAGTCGGCCATGCAATCGCACCAAGTCGTCTCGCGCCAGGAATGGATCGCCGCGCGGAAGGCCCATCTCGACCATGAAAAGGAGTTCACCAGAGCCCGCGACCGGCTGGCCGAAGAGCGGCGCGCGCTACCCTGGGTCAAGGTCGACAAGGCTTATTTGTTCGACGGGCCCGCAGGCAAGGTGACGCTGGCGGACCTTTTCAAGGGCCGCAGCCAGCTGGTGGTGCAGCATTTCATGTTCGCGCCGGACTGGAACGAAGGCTGCAAGAGCTGTTCGTTCTGGGCCGACGGGTTCGAGCGCATGGTCCCGCATCTCGCCGCGCGCGACACCACGCTGGTGGCAGTCTCCCGCGCGCCGCTATCGAAGCTCGACGCGTTCAAGGCGCGGATGGGCTGGACGTTCGACTGGTTCTCCTCAGTCGGCAACGACTTCAACCACGACTATGCGGTGTCGTTTACGCCTGACGAGATCAAGTCGGGCGGCAAGATCTATAATTTCGGCACCTCGGGCTTTGGCGTCGAGGAGGCGCCGGGCATCAGCGTGTTCTATCGCGACGAAGAAGGCAACGTCTTCCACACCTATTCCTGCTTCGCCCGCGGCCTCGACATGATGAACGCCGCCTATCACTATCTCGACCTCACCCCGCTCGGCCGCCACGAAGAGGGCTTGCCGTACCCGATGGACTGGCTGCGGCTGCGCGACCAGTATGCGCCCGCGGCGGGGCAGGCGGCGTGCTGTCAGGGCTGATCGCGCACTGAACGGTTCACGCCGCCGCGGCGGGCCCAGTCTGCTCGCCGGCGATGGCGCGATCGATGGCGTCGATCACGACCTGGGTCTCGATGAATTTGAGCCGCGCCCGCTCGGCCTTGTCGCGATCGAACGGCGCGGCCAGGGTTTTGGCGAAGGCGTCGCGGTCGTCGGCCATGCGCTCGCGCGCCTTTTTCAGCGTCTCAAGTCGTTCGCTCATATCGGCTTCGCTTTCTCGCCTGCGATGCGGACCAGGTTGCAGGCATGACCCGGTGAGCGCTAACATGGGCACCCGTGGGGCCGCAGATGATGCCGAATCGTTCGGCGGTCCGGCTCAGAAAAGTCTATCATGGAAAGCGCCTTGAGATGTTGACCATCACTGCCGTCATCCGTGCCAAAAAGGGCCAGGAAGAGACCATGCGCCGCGCTTTGCTCACGGTCGCCGACAACGTCCGCCTCAACGAACCGGGCACGATCGGTTTCTTCGTCTCGCAGGATCCGGCCAGCGCCTGCGTCTTCACCACCTATGAGCGGTTTGCCGATCAGGCCGCGATGGACGCCCATAATAATTCGGAAACCGTGGCGCGCTTCTTCGGGATCGCAAAACCCATTCTCGACGGGGATGTCGTGCTGGTCACGGCCTCCGAGCTTTCCGCCAAGGCCTGAGGCGGGGCGCTAGGGAGCACGGTAAGGGCCGCATCAGGCCGATGTTGCTTCGCGATGACATCTCGATCCCTCCCGATTATCGTCCAACCTTCGCTGGAATAGTCTTTTGGCCTTACGTTATCACGCTGTCGGCCAGCGGCAGCCCGGCAGCTCGCCGAGAGCCGCGGGTAATCGAAGATTTGGGATTGAGCAATGCCGGATGACATCCACACGCAGCCGTTGCTGGTCGAAATCGCAATTAATGGATGAAGCAGGATGGCGATCCGCGCGATCCCAACGTGGATGCGATGGATTGGGTAGAACGCATTCCATTTGGCGAAACGCGCAATTGCGTCCAACGCGTAATGGAGAATTTGCAGGTCTATCGTGTCCGTTTTGACACTGGCGCCCCCGTAATGTCGGAGCTCGATCAACATCGCAGGATTGCGCAAAAAGCTAGCTTCGCTTCAAATTCGCCGGTCCAACCATCTGCTCTCAAGTGATGAAGCGGATCACGACGGCCACGCGAATGGCGGCGTTAAGCCAAACAACGGCTAGACTAGCGCGTGAAGAAGCCGGGTGCGGTACGTGGCGGCCGAAGTTGCCGCGGCGCCAAAAATCCAAGGGAATCCCGAATGGGCGACGTTCCTGCCCGCTGAATCGGCCCAAGCGTTTTCTGCTTCGGCGGAGTTGCGGGACTCATTACCGGCGTCATGCCGTCGGGCGAGACCGACGCGACAGGCGTTCGTCGCGCGCCTGCTCCCGTCCGACTTCGCGGCGCGGCCAGGCGAAATCGTCGGCGCGCCCAGCCGGCGGCACCAGCGGCTCGCCCTTGACCAGCGTCCGCGCCGCCAGCGCATCGACGGCGGCGGGGCGGGAGCCGGGGCCGCCGAGCAATTGATCGGTGCTGACAGAGGATGCCACCAAGGGGAGGATCGGTCCCGCGAGCGGACGAGGCGCCGGCTGGCCGGGCACCGCGTTAGGGTCGGGCGTCGCCGGTTCAGTCGGCAGCTCCATCGGCGCGGAACGCGAGGCCAACAGCCGGTTGATCTCGCGCTCGACATAATGCGCGAGCTTGCGCGCGCCGGCCTTGGTGAAATACACGCCATCGTAGGAGCGTAAGCGGCGGATCTGGCCTTCGAAGTCCGGGCCTTGCTGCAGGAAGCGGCCGGCCTCGTCGACAAATCCGTCCCAGACGTCGACATAGGCGATGCCAGCCTTGCCGGCGGCGTCGCGGTACAGCGAATCCAGGAACAGCGTGTCCGCCGTCGCCTTGGGGCCGCGCACCACGGGCAGTCCGACCCACAGCACCGGCACGCCCTTGATTTTCAGGATGCCGATCATTTCTGCGATCTTCTTGCTGTAGAGTTCGACCCAGCGTTCACTGCGAAACTCATAGAGGCCATTCGGTGAGCGCGTACTCTTCTCCGGCGCGGACAATTCGGTATCGACCGCTTTGTCATCCGGCTTCGCGGCGTCAGTTGCTTCATCCGGCTTGGCGCGGGCGTCTTTCTTGTCGCCTTTTTTGTCGGATGACTCGTCCGATTTATCGGCCGCCGGCTCGCGCATCGCCACGCGGTCGTCGAGTCCCAGCATGACGACGATGGCGTCCGGCTTCTCGGTGGCGAGGATGCCTTTCGCCGCGGCGGCCCAATCGGCCGGTTCGCCCTTGGGCTGGTATTTGATGAGGCCGGAGACGGTCTTGTGCCTGTGGATCACGCCCATGTCCGTCTGTTCGGCATAGGCGTCCTCGAGGCCGTAGGCGAGCCAGTCCGCCATGGCGTCGCCCAGCACCAGCACGTTGCGCTCCGGCACCGTATCGCGTTTGGCCGGCGGCGGCGGCTTCGAAAAATCCTCGACTATCGGCTTCGCCGCCTGACGCCTCGGCGCCTGCTGGAATGGCGCAAACAGATCGCCGCCGAACCAGCTGCCGCCGCCCCGCGGCGGTTGCGGCCGTTGCGGGGGTCCGCCGACGTTTCCGAAATTGTAAAACTGCGCAGACGCTGGTCCGGCGATGCCGACCAAAAGCGCGACCGCCATGGCCAGCGCGATCAACGGGCCGCTTTCGATGAACAGGCGCAAAAAAGGACTTCGGTTTCGGCATGCGCTTCGGTCGCAAAATTGAAGTCAGGCAGTCGCAATGGTAGCCACGTGCAGATCGACTGGAGCTAGCGGACGCATCTTCATCCGAACCACCTCCTCCATCTTGGTACACCAATCTGATGGGGACCCCACCTAACGAACCAACCATCCTGTTGCGGTGACCGGTGCACACGGCAACATCAGTTAGCCGCCAAGAGAGGTCGCATCAATCAAATGCTTCAATGAGGATGGACGACCCAGTTGGGTCGCTACCCGCCACCGTGAGCAGGCACGCTGGCGGGGTTCCACCGTCCGAGCAGGTTAGCCACTCCGAATCCGACGACAAGGGTGATGAAGACGGCTAAGACGCACATCACCACCGCACGCTGGTCGGAGCTAGAAACCGACATGAGCGGTGCGACCGCGGCGCCGACGTTACGGGTGCATAGCCCCAGCACCAGGGCGCTCTTTTTCTCGTGAGTGAGGCCGAACGCAAGGCCATAGGCAGCTGCGGCGAGCAGGCAATAATACAAGATCTGAGCGCCGATCGCATAGCTTCCGACAGCACCCAGGAAGTCGCGCCAGTACAGCAGCAGGACGATTCCGAGCATCAGGATGATGTCGAGACTCGTAAACTTCTTCACGATCGGGTGGGACTTGTCGGCAACCGCGCCGGCGACAAGCCGGACGCAGATGCCGATTGCAAGCGGCAGCGCGATGAACAGCAAGAGCGGCTTGGCAATCATCCACGGTGTCGCGGTCAGTTCCGGCGCCACAACGGGGATCATGATTGGCAGGAGGATCATGGTGCCAACGGATGCCAGCAGCAGATAGGCGGCAACGTAGTTCAGGTCCGCTCCGGCCTTCTCCGAGAGGAGCGGCACGAATGGCGCGCATGGCGCCAGACCGAGAAGGATGAGGCCGAGCGCGTAGGGGGCCGCCAGAGGCAGGCTCCTAGCCAGCAGTATCGCCAGCGCCGGGCCGATCACGAAGCTCCACAACAGGGCCATCACAATGAAGCGGACATCGCGGAACGCCTGGCCAGCCTGTTTCAATTCGAGCTTGAGACCCATTTCCAGCAGGCTGCCGGCCATGAAGATCGCGATGGTAATGCCAAGCACCTTTGCGAGCAGGTCTGCCAAGTCTTCCCCTTCCCGCGGTCAGCGTCCCGACCGTCGCCTGCGCCGCATCAGAGAGGACCCCGTTAGAATTTTCAGGGCGGCTCCTGCGCGGGCCTTGTCTCCACTTTGTCGTCTTTCACTTCTTGGGTGCGGTTTTCGACGCTTCGAAAGCGTCCCTATAGCCACGGGCAATCGCCCGCACACCGCGCCCGATGTCTTCGTAGGCTTCGTCAGGCAGGTTTGCCAAGGACACGCGTAGTGACCAGTCCCGCGCCTCGAAGCCGCCGCCGTTCAGCAGCACGATTCCATGGTCCTCGGCCAGCCGGAAAGCGAGATCGGGCGGGTGGACGTTCTTCTTCAGGTATTCGACCGCTTCGTCACCGATATTCTTGCGAGCCCAGAACTCGAAATCGACCAGGCCGTAATAGGCGTCGTTGCTAAGACCAGCCGAAGGAGAGCAGCGCGGCACGCGCAAACGTCGAGGCTCCGATAACCACTGCTTTCAGACCCATCTGCTTCATGGCTTTCTCCGTTACCTGCTTGCCCCATCTCGAAATCATGCGCCGTCGCTGGTGGTGGCACCTTGCGATAGGTCAAGGTATTCACGAACGTCGCACACCCGGACGGTCGAATGGCCGCCCTGATTACTCCCTCGGGACAGTCCGCACCCCAAACACAGACAGATCCCAAGTCTCGTTTCTGGTCCGCGAAACTTCGCGGGCTCGTTCGGTTGCAGGCGGGGCCAACGAGCCGGCACGACCGGGCGATTGAGATATCTGTAAACTTCGTTCAACGGCAGTCGCACCGGGCGTTGACGGCGAGGACCGTCAGCAGTCGTGTGCGCCAGCCGCGCGGCGGTCGGCAACTGCGAACGCATCGCGAATGAGGAATCCAACGGCCCCTGACCATTGATCTGACTAGGCAGGTTGGTAGAATATTTCGGCAAGTTGGGGCGCCCCGTCATGGTTGATCGAGTCCGGAATGCGCCTGAAGCACGTGCCGCAAGCCGGCTCTCACTTTGTGTGACGCTCGAAATAGTCGTATCTTTGTCTGGGTCGCAAATGCGAACGCCCAGGAGGCCGAACCAAGGTCGTACACCAACACGCAGGTCGGACTGAATTTCCTGATCGCGGGCCACGTCTATTCCGAAGGTAGGAAATCGGTCCAACCGCAGGCAAACTGAAGGGTGCAGTCAAATGCCTCTCTGGTTGATTCCGATGATCTATGCCGCTGCGAGTTTCGTCGGTGGGATTACGCTGCCACGACTTGAGCAGGCATACTTTCCATACGCCTCCGGCCTTTCCGTTACTTCGGCTCAAGCGTTCTTTTCTGCCGTCGCTTCCGGCATGATCACGCTCACTGGCATCGTGTTTTCCGTCGGCTTGGTAATGGTGCAATTCGGTGCCATCGCCTACTCACCGAGGCTTGTTCTTCTGTTTGCTCGCGACCCAAAGCTATTTCATTCGCTAGGTGTGTTCATTGCTACGTTCACTTATTCTCTTTCCGCTCTGATCTATGTCGATCGCAATGGGTCCGGGGTCGTGCCGCTGATCTCGGGCTTTGTGGTCGCTGGATTGCTTTTGCTCAGCATGCTGCTGTTTTCCGCCTTGATGAAGGGCCTGAGCGACCTCCAGATCACCAACGTGCTTCATAGGATCGGCGACAAAGGTCGCGAGGTCATAAGCGGGACGTTTCAGCGTCTCGACGCGAAGGCAAGCCAATCGAAGGGCGAACGCGAGACAGGCGATAATCCTGAACTGGGTCCGGTGGTCCAAACGTTGACATATTTCGCCGCGCCGCGCACGATTGCCGAGTTCGATATCGACGACTTGGTTCGTCAGGGACAGCAGGCAGGCGCCGTCATCGTGATGGCATGCGGGGTCGGCGACACCCTCGTCTCGAATACCGTGCTGTTGCAGGTTCATGGTGCGAAAACTGCACTGCGCGAAAGCGACCTCATGCGGGCCGTCCAATTGGCGTTTGAGCGAACGTCGGAACAGGATCCAAAATATCCCATCCGGCTTCTGGTCGACGTCGCCATCAAGGCGCTGTCGCCGGCGATCAACGATCCGACTACGGCGGTCCAGGCTATCGACCAGATCGAGGATTTATTGCGACGTCTGGGAGGACGTGATTTAGACGCCGGCTATGCCCACGATGCGGATGGGGTTTTGCGTCTTGTCTTCCCGATGCCGATTTGGGAGGACTATCTGGCGTTGGCATTCGACGAGATCCGCCAATACGGTGCCGGCTCGGTGCAAATCATGCGGCGCCTGAGGTCGGCGCTCGTCGGGTTAGCCGAATCAGTGACGGCTGACACGCGCAAAGGGGCGGTACAGCGATATCTCAAGCAACTCGATTTGACTGTCGATCGCTCAGATCGCACTTCGGATGATCAGGAAACGGCGCGTCAGGAGGATCGGCAAGGCCTCGGCTTGTCGCGCCGACATGCGGAAGCCAAAGGACTTTCGCCTTGATCAGAGTTTGTGACCGAACACAGCGGCAAACATGAAGACCCGCGAAGCCACAAGTCCGCAACCGGCCAATATGGGGACTTCAGCCAGACGGGCTTGTTGAGCCCGTATCATTCCGGATGTCGCGCGGTTGGATCGAACAGACGACGACGTCTCTAACCGTCCTCGCTACTTGATGTATGAAGCAATTCGCTCTGATTGAACGACTGCGTTGCCAAGCTCGGCAAATCCGGCGAGGTCGCGGGGTGCCGCAGCCAGCCCAATCCCTTTCACATTGCTGAGGCGTGGCGCCCATACCTCACGGGTCTCGAGAAGGTAAACCCCGTAGACCGCCCGCATTTCAGTCTGCCCGCTCGTCTCGAATTCCTGTTGTATCGAATAGGCCGCGAGCGCGGCATTGGTGACGATCGATGCCTCGATCAGTGCCTGTCGGTATCCCGGGTTGCGTGCGACATCGGAGCCGAACGTCGAAAGCAGCTTGTTTGCGGACGCCTGGATGACGAGGAGTGAGCGGTCGAGAATATTGCGAAGCGAATGTTTTGTGGCGACCGTCAAGTAGTCCCCTGGGTTTAGAAACACATCGACGGCTGTGGTTATAGCCCCACAACCACTATGTCCCAGGACAACGATGAGCTTCAACGTACCACCCAAGTGCTCCACCGCATATTTCAGGCTGCCGAGCACCTCCGTTCCGAGGCCGTTACCTGCGACGCGGATAACAAAGAGATCATTCGGCCCCTCGTTGAATATGAGTTCGATGGGTACACGGGCATCCGAACAGCCGAGGACGGCGGCAAATGGACGTTGTTTTGGTATTCCAGCGCCGCCCGGCATGAGGCCCAGATCGCGCGGATCGACCGGGATGAATTGCTGGATCACGCCACTCTCGTCTTCCAGGTGATCGAGAAGCGCGGCGAAATCCCGATTGCCGTGATTCAGCCGGAGCAAGGCCGTATTACTATCCGTCGGGACAGGTTTCGACAGAATACCGCCCGCCGCATATCGATAGATGATGTCGACTGTTTTCACATTACCCAACTCCAATCTAACGGGGTCTGATGGGGGCAGGACGGCATTGATTGGCGCAAGGACCAAGCCTGCTTCGTCAGAAATTATGGCCCGGGAGCGATTTCTCGCGGTCGCCCCCGGGGCCCTGTTGGCAGGATCGTCAGCAGTAGTAGACGCCGGCCGCGCAACGTCCGCCGGGCCACGCCGGCGACGCTGACGGGGCTCAATGGCCGTCCGACACGCGCCTGCGCGGTCGACGCCAGCCGGTCGATGCCGGGGATCTGCAGTTTCCCGCTGACGTCAAGTGCGCATAACGCAAGAAGCGCGATGACAATGGACAGGCCGAGATGCCTTACCACGCTCGTTTTACACCTCCCGTCGTTTTTCCGTCTGCTATGGCGAAGTTGCTGGGTAGATCGCTGAACCGCTCGCGAACGTCAGCGATTTCGACCTTGTTGGCGTTGCTCGAATTCTTGAACGTGAAGTCTGCCATTGCGACTTCATCGCGGGTCTTCCAGTCACGAACCTGAATGCTGTATTGCGGGCCTCCGGACACCACCCGTGACGTGATGCTGAACCGGCAGGGATAAGGCTTGTCGCCTTGCGCGATCCAGATCTGGAAATCCACCTCCTTCTTGCGGAAGGCCAGATAGTCGCATTCAACGCCGCCGACCACGCCACTGCCGAGATCCTTGATGTCGATCACGTCGCTCGCCAGTTCGTCATGGGCGTTCGACAGCAGCAGGTCCGCGGCAGGCAGCGGCCGTTTGAATTTCTCCTGCAGCTCATCGACGAGTTGATCAACGGTACCGGGAGCATCGGCCTGAACGTAGACGTTCGCGTTCTTGCCAAGCAGCGTGAGCGTCTTTCCGTCGAACAGCATTTCGATGTCAGTAAATCCGCCAGAACGGGTGAAGCGGATCTTGTCGGGCCTGTTGAGCGCGACACGACCCGAACTGAGCAGCGAGAGCTTTTGATCGTCCTTCGTCACCACCTCGAGCCCGGCGTTGCAGTTGAACGAGATGGATTTCTGCGCCGTCATGTAGTCCGCCATTCCTTTTAGCGACTTCTTCGCGTTGCCTTCGTCGGCGCGGGCAGCCGCGGTCGCCCCGACGCATACTGCTGCCGCGAGCAACATGCGCGCCATGATGGCGAGCGAGCCGTGTACCATCGGGTCATTGCGCTTGCCCATGAGTACCTCCGTTGCAGCGACCGTGACCTTCGCGAACGGTGAACTGCAATCGCGCAACCACATTTACCTTAGTGCGTTAGGGGCCCTGACCTATTGATGCATGTCAGCATTTGGTGCAAAAATTAGATGCTTATCGCTGCGAACCGGTTTGCATCGTGAGGAATCGGATAGCGCCTGACCATTGATCTGACTAGGCTGGGTGGTCGAATACCTTTCAATAAGCGGTGGTCGGTGGCTACCCATCATGTTTGATCGAGCCTGGAATGCGCCCAAAGCACGTGCCACGAGCCGACTCTCGCTTGGTGTGGCGCTTGGCGTCATAGCATCCGTGTCGGGAGTCGCCGATGCGAACGCCCAGGAGGCCGAACCAAGGTCGTACACGAACACGCCGGTCGGATTGAATTTCCTGATCGCGGGCTACGTCTACGCTCAAGGCAGGATGGCGTTCGACCCGGACTCGGCTATCGCCGACGCCAAGTTCCACTCCAATACCGAGGTGCTTGCCTATGTTCGGTCCTTCGATGTCGGGGGCCAGTCGGCCAAGTTCGATGTAATCTTGCCTGCGGCATCGTTCTCGGCGCAGGGAATCGTGAACGGCCAGCCGCGCGAGCGCGAGATGACGGCCCTAGGCGACCCGCGATTTCGCGTCTCGTTCAATTTGTTTGGAGCGCCTGCGCTGCCGGCAAAGGACTTCGCGAACTACAAGCAGGATCTCATTGTCGGAGTGAGCCTGCAGGTCTCCACACCGCTCGGGCAGTACGACGACAGCAAGCTGCTCAACCTCGGCAACAATCGCTGGTCGTTCAAGCCCGAGCTGGGAATCTCCAAGGCTTGGGGTCAGTGGACATTCGAGGTCACCCCCAGCGTGACATTCTTCAGCGACAACACCGACTTCTTTGGTGGCAATACCTTCGCCCAGGCACCGATCTATGCCGTGCAGGGACATGTCCTCTATAATTTCCCGTCCGGCGTATGGATGGCGCTGGACGGAATCTATTTCGCGGGCGGCCGTACCGCTCTCAACGGCGTGAAGAGCGACAACGAGCAGGCGAACACGCGGGCCGGCTTCACCCTCGCCCTGCCGATCGACATACACAACTCTCTGAAGCTGTCCGCCAGTACCGGCATTACAACTCGCACCGGCAGCGAGTTTAACGCCGTCGGCGTCGCGTGGCAGTATCGTTGGGGCGACGGTTACTGAGGAAGCGGGCAGGAATATTTGGTTCGCAGAGGATCTCAAAGACTATTCTGACGATGACCCTCAGGGCGATCAAATCCTAAAAATGGCTCGCCGAAGTCGCCACCTGGATGGCAAGGAAAGCCCTTATGCGTTTCGTGGTCTGGAGCGGCTGCTGGCGGATTTTTGGCGCGACGTGAATAAGCGGAGATAGTGCATGCGGGCGGTTATCCTGGGCGTCGAGACACAAAACGACCTGACGCGCCGCATCATGGCGACTGCGCACGGGCAGCGTAAGGCTGGTGACGACCGAATTTCGTTCGAGAGCGTCAGCGATCTTTGGCGGGTGCTGGCGCCCAAGCGCATGGAAATTGTGCGCGTTATGACCGAGCCGGACCGCTGACGATCCGGGAAGTCGCGCGTCGCGTCGATCGCGACTTCAGGGGGGGCCACTCCGACGTGACGCTGCTGCTGGGCGCGGGGATTTTGGAGCGGACGGAACGTGGGGGCGTGGAATTTCCCTATGACCGCGTGCATGTCGAGTTCGACATGATGGCGGCGTGATGTCGCCGCCCGTATCAACAGTAAGATTGAAACAGCGCAATCACACAAGATCGCGCGGGACCATTGAGATTCGTCAATGACCCGGAACTTGCAATCAGGAACAGGTCTTGCCGCAACGGACCAAGCCGTGCGCAGAAGGGACCAACGGCCTGTCGGGGGAACACGATCTGGATGGCCTTCCTGGATGATCTGGTTCTGACAGCGCTCAAGGCGACATGTTCACGCCCGAGCGTCTGACCGAACTGCTTTCCACGATTGCCGCCCGGCGCCAGGAGCGTACCGCTGCCGTTGATCGCCGCCTCGCTTCGCTGAAATCCCAGGTCGTCGACGCCGAAGATCGCCTCAAGCGGCTCTATCGCGGGATCGAGGAAGGCATCGTCGAACTTGACGATCTTCTTCGCGAGCGAATCGTTGAGCCCAAAGCCGACCGCGAGAAGGCTCAGGCAGCCTATGACCACGCAGCGTCGCAAGTGCTGCCATCGGCCAGCATCGACCCGGAAAGGATCGCTGCGTTCGGCAAACTCATGAGAGGCCTGCTCGATAATGGCGAAACGCCCGCGCGCAAGGCATCTCTGCGCACGCTGATCGGCGCTATCATTGTCGGTGACAAATCGGTGAAAATCGTCGGCAGCAAGGAAGCCGTCAGAGCGGCTATTCTCGGCAAACCCGGCCCCCTCCAAAACGTTCGTGGTTTGGGACCGGGATGGCGCACCCGACACGATTCGAACGTGTGACCTTTGCCTTCGGAGGGCAACGCTCTATCCAGCTGAGCTACGGGTGCGTTACCGGTTCATCTAGCCGATTGCCCTGCTTTCGGCAATGTCCC
>JBGPSI010000053.1:0-25564 GCA_041490045.1 Bradyrhizobium sp. | reverse complement strand
GCCGGATAGATGTAGCCGTCGTCCGGTCGCTCCTGCGGATACTGGGCCTGTGCCGGCTGCCGCGGCGTCAGCACGACGGGATCGCCAGCGGCGTTGTAATATTGCTGGGTGTCGGCATCGGCCGGCTCGCGGCGCGCGACGGCGGTATTGGCGCGGCCGCGGGGATTGCGCGCCAGCGCGACCTGCGACGAACCGGTCAGCGTCACGGTGGTGTTGAGCACGCCTTGCTCTTCCACCAGCGCATATAGCGTCGAGGCGTTGGCGCGCGACAGCCGCACGCAGCCATGGGAAACGGGGGAGCCAAGCTGGCCCTCGGACCCCGTGCCGTGAATCGCGTGACCTTCCCGGGTGAAGAAGATCGAATGCGGCATCGGCGCGTCGTCGAATTCCTTCGAGAAGTGGTCCGCCTCCATCCGGAAGGTACGGAAGCTGCCGTTCGGCGTCTCGTGCGACGGATTGCCGGTCGAGACCGGCCAGCGATAGCGCGCGACGCCGTCGACGGCGACGGTCATCATCTGATTGTCCTTGTCGACGGTGATGGCGATCTTGGCCTGCGCGGCGCCGGTGGTGAAAAGCATCAGGCCTGCGAGGGCAACGAGGAAGGAACGCATGTTTACTCTGGCCTCCGGGCCTTTGATTGGATCGCCGCTCTCACCGTCCCCGCTTCTATATGCCACGAATTCGACTTTTGTTCCAGCGGGTCATGACCATCGTTAATGCGCGGTTGGGCGCAAACAAGGCCCGGTGCGGTTTCGGCGGGCAGGCCGGCGCTGATTTTTTCGTGATGGGCCCAGCGTCCGGGTCGCGGATTCTCCACGGCGGAGCAACCTTTTCGTCACATCGGCGTTAGAGAATCCCGCCCCGACGGCGATCGCGGCCGAAGATTGAGGAATCCAGATGAAGAGGAAGACCAGGGTCAGGACGGCGGCGTTGCCGGCCGGTTTGCCGATGAGGCTATATCTTGCCGTTGCGGCGGTTGCGCTCGCATTGCTCGCGATGCCCCATCTCGGGCATGCTCAGGGCATCGTCGGCGGTGCGCAGGAAGGCGCGCGCGAGGGCGGCCGTGCGGCGGGTCCGGTGGGTGCCGTGGTTGGCGGCGCGGTCGGTGCCGGCGTCGGCGGTGCGGTCGGCGCGGTCAACGGCGTGCTCGGCATTCCCAATCACCGCTATTACCGCCGTCACTACGGCTGCCGCGGCTATTACAACCGCTACGGCCATTTCCGCTGCTATCGGTAGATCAACCTGCGCGTCAGTTCTTCAGCCGGTACCCGGTCTTGAAGATCCACCATACCGTGACCATGCACAGCATGAGGAACGTCAGCGTCATGCCGACGCTGACACCGACGCTGACGTCGGCAATCTCGTAAAAGCTCCAGCGGAATCCCGAGATCAGATAGACCACGGGGTTGAGCAGGGTGATGGTGCGCCAGCCCGACGGCAGCATGCTGACCGAATAAAAGCTGCCGCCGAGGAAGGTCAGCGGCGTGACCACCAGCATCGGGATCATCTGCAGCTTTTCGAAACCGTCGGCCCAGATGCCGATGATGAAGCCGAACAGGCTGAAGGTCACCGCGGTCAGCACCAGGAATGTCAGCATCCACACGGGATGGTGGATGTGCAGCGGCACGAACAGGCCGGCGGTTGCGAGAATGATCAGGCCGAGGATGATCGACTTGGTCGCAGCCGCCCCGACATAGCCGAGCACGATCTCGAAATAGGAAATCGGCGCCGACAATATTTCGTAGATCGTGCCGACGAATTTCGGGAAGTAGATGCCGAACGAGGCGTTGGCGATGCTCTGCGTCAAGACCGACAGCATCACCAGCCCCGGCACGATGAACGTGCCGTAGCTGACGCCCTCGACGGAGGTGATGCGCGAGCCGATCGCAGCTCCGAACACCACGAAATACAAAGACGTCGACACCACAGGCGAAACGATGCTCTGCAGCAGCGTCCGCCAGGTGCGCGCCATCTCGAACAGATAGATCGCGCGGACCGCCCTGAAATTCATGGCGCCCTCACCAGGCTGACGAAAATGTCTTCCAGCGAACTCTGCGAAGTATCCAGGTCCGAGATGCGGATGCCGGCGCTTCTGAGGTCGCTGAGCAGGCTGGTTATGCCGGTGCGTTCGCCCTTGGCGTCGTAATTGTAGGTGAGTTCGCAGCCGCCGTCGGACAGTTCGAGAAAATATGGTGCGAGCGCAGACGGGATCGACTCGATCTTGTGCTGCAGATGCAGCTTCAGCCGCTTCTTGCCGAGCTTCTGCATCAATCCGGCCTTGTCCTCGACCAGGATGATCTCGCCCTTGTTGATGACGCCGATGCGGTCGGCCATCTCCTCGGCCTCTTCGATGTAATGAGTGGTGAGGATGATGGTGACGCCCTTGGCCTGCAGTGCCCGCACCACCTCCCACATCCCCTTGCGCAGTTCGACGTCGACGCCCGCGGTCGGCTCGTCGAGAAACAGCACCTGCGGTTCGTGCGACAGCGCCTTGGCGATCATCACCCGGCGCTTCATGCCGCCGGATAGCGTGACGATCTTGGCGTCCTTCTTGTCCCACAGCGAAAGGTCCTTCAGCACCTTTTCGATATGCGCGGCGTTTTTCGGCTTGCCGAACAGGCCGCGGCTGAAGCTCACCGTCGCCCACACCGATTCGAAGGCGTCGGTGTGCAGTTCCTGCGGCACCAGCCCGATCAGCGAGCGCGCGGCGCGATAATCGGCGTTGATGTCATTGCCGTCGACGGTGACCTTGCCTTCGCTCAGATTGGCGATGCCGCAGATGATGCTGATCAGGGTGGTCTTGCCGGCACCGTTTGGCCCCAGCAGCGCGAAGATCTCGCCGCGCCGGATTTCGAGATTGATATTGTTCAGCGCCTTGAAACCGGAGCCGTAGGTCTTGGAGAGGTTTGCAACGGATATGATGGGAGTCATGCAGGGCTTGAAGATCTGAATTCAAACTGTGGGGGAAAGGATGACGCGGCGTTTCGGCCCGCTCGAGGGGCGAGCAACGACAGATAGGAACGCCCGCGGCGGCGCGCAAGCGCCGGCGAGCCCGGCCGTATAACCGGGCAGGGGCCTTCAATGGAAGCTGACGGAATTCACCTGAAATATTCGGTGACGACGTGCATATCGAAGGGGGAAGGGGGCGCCCCGTTCAGGCCTGCATCGATGACCCGCCGGCAGATTTCAACGGTGGCATGGTCGCCGAGATCGTTGGCGGCTTCGAGAACGATCCAGGCCGCATTCAACGGATTTTCCGTCTTCTGTTCATCGGAACCGATGCCGGGACGCTTGTGTATGCCGAAGGAGGGTGCGTTCATGGCCGATATTTCCCCATCCGTTCCAGATCGGTCGTATCACTGCATGGCAAGCGCCGGCTGGCGCTTGGCGTCGGGAGCCGTATCACCGGCATGTTTGCGCGACTGATAGACTTTCAGGACGCTGCGGGATGTCTCGATGTTGAGGCGGCCAAAATCGCGTTCGAGGTCCTTCAACTCCTGCGCGGTGATGCGGTGATCCTTGGCGCCGAGGAACAGCAATGCCATCGTGGTCGGCCACGAAAATTCGAGCGTCTTGGCCAGGATCAGCAGCGTTTCCCGGTTCCTGTCCAGCAAAGCGCGTTCGATCACGTCGACCGGCAGCGAGCACAGCAGCGACAGTCCGATCGTGACCTCTTCGATCTTATGGGACCGGGCGTAGATGGATATGCTGTTTTCGTTCAGATTGCCCTGCCGGTGCTGCGTCGTCACGACCCGTTTTGCGACATAGTAGCCTCGCGACACCGGGCCGAACTTGGACTGCAATTCGCCTGCGACATCGGTCACCGTGGATTGAATGTCCTCAACCAATTTGGGACGCTCGCGTTCGAGCCGCTTCCTCACGTCGTCCGAAGCCTTGGCGATCAGCTGCTGGAAGACGTGCCGGGGGATGTCCTTGCGCAGGCCAAGCTGCTCGGCGAGGATCGAATCGCCCTCGGCCCGTTGGATCATGTGCAGGAAGCCGAAATCCGACAGGCGCGCGCCATTGTTCCGCGCGACAGAGTTAACGACTTCCTGATTGCCGCGCGTCACCAGCACGTCGGTGACCGACTCCTCGATCGATTTTCGTTCCGAGATCGCGAGCATGTGGGTCTGGCCCTTGAGGCAGACGTTGGCGACCAGCGCGTACGGCTCGAGCCGCTCGGACTCCCGCAGCACGGGACCGGCGACCTCGATCTCGTCGTCAAAGGCGAGCTTGTGGATGATGTTGACCGGGGCACGGTCGAAGCTGGCCAGCCGCTTGGCCAGATGCGAGCGCGCCGCGACTTCGATCTCATCCGCAAGCCGTCCGATCACCTCGCCGAAGGTCCAGATCTCGTCGTCGCTGTAGCTGCCGGCAATCATCAGGTCGGTGGTATGCCACAGCGCCCGCTTGCGGCTCTCGGGTGTACCTCGCGAGACCGCCTCGTCGAGATCCCTGAGAAACGAACTGTCTTCACTCATTTCGGCCGACCTTAAATCGCAGCAAAACGCGCACAGGCGCTATCCGGGTTCCATAGTACCCACGGATCCGCGAGTATTCGGTAAAGACGCGGGCTAAGTATTGCTTCTGGAAATTCGCTCAAATGCTGGGGAATTGGTTAAGTCGTACCTTTCAGGCCGCGGAAAATCCGTTCAAACGCCCGACAGATCGGCCGGATCCCTGGCGGATTGGAAGCGAGGGATCAGTTCGGAAGGCAGGACCACCAATTTGGTCGAACGGTTAACGGATGCTCCAAAAATCGCGGCCTCCGCGATCGGCTTTGCAAGCCGGGTATACTCGGACCAGATCAGATAGAGCATCAGGGGTGGCTGCTCGCCGGCCGACAGCAGTTTCGCACAGCGTTTAGCGGCGCCTTCCGTCAGCCACCATCGCTGGGCCAGCGTGACGAGCCTCCTGAAATGACGGATGGTGCCGGATTGCCGGGCCGGATCGACCCCCGCCAGTTGCGCGCAATGGGTCAGCCAGTTGAGGCCGGCCACGATGGCGATGGAAAAATCGGCGGTGGCATTGCCTTCGAAATCGATCACGGTGTCCGCATGGGGACGCTGGAAAAGGTAGGCGTCGATCAGTTCGAGCTGGCGGGCAGCTTGGCTCACCAACGCAAACTCGCCGCCGGGCACGGCCATCATATAGCGTATCGCTTCCAGCCGGGAGTGATCCCAGACCGAAGCCACGTCGCCGGCGGCGTCCGACAGCGTGCGCTTGCAGGCCGGATAGATCAGCCTGCCCTGATCGACGTCGTCGAGATATTGCGGCACGCGCCTGGCTAGGTTTTCCAGCAGCAGCTCAGGTGCCGCGAAACCCCGCAGCGGCTCTCTCGCCGCGGGTCTCTCAGATAGCGGCTTCCTTGAATGTAACCAATCAAACAAGTCGGCTGCCCCAATGACGGGTTCATGTCGATTTTACACCCGCTCGACGAAACTATCGACCACCTTCTTCTCGCCGGCCTTCTCGAAGGCGATGGTGAGCTTGTTGCCGTCGATCTTCACCACGTGGCCGTAGCCGAATTTCTGGTGAAAGACGCGGTCGTCGAGGTTGAATTCCGAGGTCGTGCCGGTCGATTTTGCGATCAGCTCGCCCTCGATGGTCATCGGGCCGCGCTTGTTGCGTGCGAAGTCGCCGCCGCGTGAGGAAGCATCGCCGCGCGAGCCCGAGAATGGCGACTGGCTTTCATTGAATCCGCCGCCGGCCTGGCCGTTGCGGCCGCCCTGGCCGCGGGCGCGGTTGGCCTGCGCGCGCTGCCAGCCCGGCGTGGTGTAGCTCGAGCCGAACGATTCCACATTGTCGAAGCGCGAGGGGCCATAGCCGCCGCTGCCGCCCCAGCCGGAGCCGCCCTTGGATTCCGTGATCTCGACATTATGCGCCGGCAGTTCGTCGAGAAAGCGCGACGGAATCGTGGTCGACCAGGTGCCGTGAATCCGCCGGTTGGTGGCGAAATAGAGTTTTGCCCGGCGACGGGCGCGCGTGAGCCCGACATGGGCGAGGCGGCGTTCTTCCTCCAGCCCGGCGCGGCCCTGTTCGTCGAGCGTGCGCTGGCTCGGAAACAGGCCTTCCTCCCAGCCCGGCAAAAAGACATTGTCGAATTCGAGCCCCTTGGCCGAATGCAGCGTCATGAGCGACACCGCATCGTCATCGGCGCCGCCGTCGCGGTCCATCACCAGCGAGATGTGCTCGAGAAACCCTTGCAGGTTCTCGAATTCCTCCATCGAGCGTACCAGCTCCTTGAGGTTATCGAGCCGGCCGGCGGCGTCGGCGGAACGGTCCTTCTGCCACATCTCGGTGTAGCCGCTCTCGTCGAGCACGATCTCGGCCATTTCGGTATGTGACGTCACCTCGCGCTGCGCGCGCCAGCGATCGAAGCTGGCGATGAGGTCGCGCAGGGAGCCGCGCGCCTTCGGCTTCAGCTCGTCGGTCTCGACCACGGCGCGGGCGGCCTCGAACAGCGGAATGCGGCGCTTGCGGGCATGATCGTGCAGCATTTGCACGGTGGCGTCGCCGAGCCCGCGCTTCGGCACGTTGACGATGCGCTCGAAGGCGAGGTCGTCGGCCGGCGAGTTGATCACGCGCAAGTAGGCCAGCGCGTCGCGGATTTCGGCCCGCTCGTAGAACCGCGGGCCGCCGATCACGCGATACGGCAGGCCGAGCGTGACGAAACGATCTTCGAACTCGCGCATCTGGAACGAGGCCCGCACCAGAATGGCGATATCGTTGAGCTTGTGGCCGGCGCGCTGCAGCTCCTCGATCTCCTCGCCGATGGCGCGCGCTTCCTCTTCGGAATCCCAGGAGCCGGTGACGGTGACCTTCTCGCCGTCGACGTCCTCGGTGCGCAGCGTCTTGCCGAGCCGGCCTTCGTTATGGGCGATCAGATGCGAGGCGGCGGCGAGGATGTGGCCGGTGGAGCGGTAGTTGCGCTCGAGGCGAATGACCTTGGCGCCGGGAAAATCGTGCTCGAAGCGCAGGATGTTGTCGACTTCGGCACCGCGCCAGCCATAGATCGACTGGTCGTCGTCGCCGACGCAGCAGATGTTCTTGGGGGGCGACGCGGGCGCTGGCGGAGCGGCGCGATTTTGCTCGTCATTCCGGGGCGCACCGGCAGGAACGAACCCGGAATCTCGCAGTGAGTCCTCTTCAGATTCCGGGTTCGCATCTTCGATGCGCCCCGGAATGACGGGAGAGGCGGTGGCTCCCGGGATGACGGCGGATAGCGGCACGCCCGGCTTCGACGACGCCTGCGACAGCAGCCGCAGCCAGAGATACTGCGCCACGTTGGTATCCTGATATTCGTCGACCAGGATGAACTTGAAACGGTTCTGGTAATTTCTGAGCACGTCGGGATGCTCGCGGAACAACCGGATGTTTTCCAAAAGGAGATCGCCGAAATCGGCGGCGTTGAGAATTTTGAGCCGTTCCTGATAGGCCGTGTAGAGCTTGCCGCCCTTGCCGTTGCCGAACACGGCGGCTTCGCCTGGCGGCACCTGCGACGGCGTCAGCCCGCGGTTCTTCCAGCCGTCGATCAGCCCGGCCAGCATCCGCGCCGGCCAGCGCTTGTCGTCGATGTTTTCCGCCTGCAGGAGCTGCTTCAATAGCCGGATCTGGTCGTCGACATCGAGCACGGTGAAATTGGATTTCAGCTGCACCAGCTCGGCATGGCTGCGCAGGATGCGGCCGCCGATGGAATGGAAGGTGCCGAGCCACGGCATGCCCTCGACCGCCTGGCCCAGCATCTGGCCGAGCCGCAGCTTCATCTCGCGCGCCGCCTTGTTGGTGAAGGTGACCGAGAGGATTTCGCCGGGCCGCGCCCGGCCCGTGCTGAGGATATGGGCGATCCGGCTGGTCAGCACCCGGGTCTTGCCGGTGCCGGCGCCGGCCAGCACCAGAACCGGGCCATCCAGCGTTTCCACCGCCTCGCGCTGCTCGGGATTGAGGCCCGAGAGATATTGCGGGGTCGTTGCGGCCCGGGCGCGCGCGGCAATGCCGCCAGCGGCGGGCTGGTGGTCGGGGACGCCGTGATGGCTCAGTCTGTTCGGCTCGGTCATATGCGAATCGTCTTCCGCCCACGATGGCACCACGGGGCCGTGAAGGGGAGCCTTCATAGCAGGATTGATGGGCATATAGGGCTTTGGCGGGGCTTTTGACAGGCTTTATCCCGTGCCGGCTGAGGTCGCATTCCGGGCCCGGACCGCGGATTTTGTTCCTTCGACGGGTCGAAATTTTCCCGGCTTCGAGGCCGGGAACCGCGAGGAACATTTGTTCCGGCGCCCGATTATTTCTGCAGCCGATGCGCGGCGCCTTCCGTCGCGCCGAGTTTGCAACCGAAGACGAGGGTCCTGACCATGCTGAGCTGGGTCGTTACATTCCTGATTATCGCGTTGATCGCAGGCGTTCTGGGCTTCGGCGGCGTCGCCGGAGCCTCGATCGAAATCGCCAAGATCATCTTCTTCATCGCGATCGTGCTGTTTCTGGTCTCGGCCGTGGTCGGCCTGGCGCGCGGCCGCACCCGGGTCTAGCCGGCAATCTTGGCGGTCCAGGGCAAAACAGAACCTGGCGCCGATCGCGCCGGGCTCCGATCCGATCAAGTGTGAGAGGCGGCCGCTTTCGACGCCCGATGCGGCACCCGCGCCAGGAAATTTCGCATCAACCTGGCGACATCGCCCGCCGATTCGTCGAGCGCGAAATGGCCGGCATCCAGCACGTGCACTTCCGCTTTCGGCAGGTCTCGCTTGAGCGCCGCCACCTCTGCGATGTCGAACACCGGATCGTAGCGGCCCCAGACGATCAGGGTCCGCGGCTGGCGCTCGCGCAGCCAGTTCTGCCACGCCGGAAAGGCGGCGAGATTGTTGCGGAAATCGTAGAACAGGTCCGACTGGATATCGGCCTCGCCCGGCCGCGCCAGGAACGCGGCTTCGTCTCTCCAGAGGTCGGGGTCGTAGCGCTCGGGGTGCGGCGAGCCGTTGACATGGCGGAGACGGGCCACGTCGACCGAGGCCAGCCCCGCCCGATATTTGGTTTCGTTGGCGGCCCGATCGGCCCAGAAGCCCTTGCGCACGGCCTGCAGCCGGCCGAGCCCCTCTTCATGCGCGATCGCGTTCTGGACGATCAGCGCGGTCACCCGCTCCGGATGGGCGAGGGCCACCCGGTAGCCGACAGGCCCGCCGTAATTCTGCAGATAGAGCGCGTAGCGATCGAGGTGGACGGCCTCGGTGAAGGCGCCGACGATGTCGGCGAGGGAATCGAACGTGTAGGAGAATTTGTCCGGCGGCGGCGCCTCCGAATTTCCGAAGCCGGGATAATCGGGAGCGATCAGGTGATAGCGATCGGCGAGCAAGGATATCAGCGTGTCGAACATCCGAGACGATGACGGAAATCCATGTAGCAGCAGAATGGCCGGAGCCTTGCTGGGACCGGCCTCCCGATAGAAGATGCTCACGCCTTTGACGGTGACGGTCTTGTAGGTCGTCGCCCGGCTCGCTGGAGTTCCCGCGGCGACGGTCTCGGTGGCTTTCACCGGCATCGCCGCGAGCCCGCTCAGCATGACCGAGGCGACGAGCAGGCGGCATAACCGCGCCAGCCTGCGAGAGGAAATGGCCGCCAGATGATTCACCAAAAAACTCCCTCGAATATTTTCCGAATGCGCGACAGCAGGGCGTGCGTCACGCCGCGTGCAAACGCGCCGCGTCGGAGGATGCTTGTGGCATGCCTGACGGGATCGGGCCAAGCAAACGGCCCGCCCCGAAATCATTGCTCTGGCCGTTTGTCGCTCAAGTCCGGTTCTTTGTCGCCTGAATCCGATTCTGCCTTCACTGGCAAAGCGTCGCCGCCGATTTTTGTTCGGCCCAGGCCACGTGTTGCGCGATCATGCCGGCGACTTCCCCGGCATGGGTCGAAATCATGAAATGGGCTGCTCCCGCGATTTCGGCGGTGCTGGCATTCGGCATGCACTGGGCCAGCAGTTGGTTGGTACGTTTGGCGGCCGGGTGACTGGCCTCGCCCCACAGGACCAGCGCGGGGATCCTGATCGTCGCAAGCAATGCCGGGGTCAGTTCGAAGCCATAGGCGCTGGCCCAGTCCAGAAGGTTGACCGGCGTCGTTTCCATGGCGTAGTCGCGCAGGCGTTGCGGCCAGCCCGAGAATGTGCCCGCGCCGCCATAGAAGTCGATCATCTGCTCGATCGCGGCCTTGTCGCCGGAATAATAGGCAAGGTAATAGTTGTCGGTCATATTGCGAAAGGCGAGATAGTGCCGGTATTCGCCCATCGGCCGCAATATTTCGGCAGCGGGCGCCTCGGCGATCGTCAGGCTCAGCAGCGGCACGCGCCTTCGCAACGCGACCGCAAGCGCGGTCAGGCCGCCGAAGGAATGGCCGACCAGGTGCACGGGGCAGGCCGCGCGCCTGATCACCGCTTCGATGGCTTCGGCCTCGTGGGAAATATCGGTATCTCCGGCGGTGCGCCGCTCGGCCGTGCCGCCATAGCCGAGCAGGCTCGTCGTCACGCAGCGGAAACCGCGCTGCCAGTGCGCAAGCATCGGCCGCCACGCCGCGCCGGTGCTGCACGATCCCGGCACCAGCACGACCGTAGATCCGGCTCCGGCTTCGTCGAAATCCACGCGCCCGCGCAAATCCTCGATCATGATTTCGCCACCTCCCTCTGGACGGGCCAAGCTAGCCAAAGCGGCGTCGAGCCCGCGCCCTCCGAACGGGGGACAATCGCTCGACGCCGTGGCTACGCCGCGCCGGGAGATCAGCGTTTGGTGATCACGACCTCGAGATACTCGCCGGGAACAACCATGGTACCGTCTTCGGCACGGTTCGTCCGCGCGATCAGCGCAAACAGATCGTCCCGCAGGCCTTGCTGATTGGCCGCATCGAGCGCCGCGAAGGCCTTGAGCATCGGGCCGTAATAGCTCTTGAAGATGTCGAGGAAATGCTCCGGCGAACGGTAGCGGAAGTTGAAATTGCGCCGCTCCGCCCTGATGGAGGCAGCGGAAGCGCCGAACATTTCCTTGATGCGGGCCTCAGTCCCCCACAGCGCCGGCGATTTCGCGCCGGCCGGCGGCGGCAGATACTTGCCGAGGGTCTTGAAGAGCTGCCCGATGAAGCCTTCCGGTGTCCAGTTGGCCAGGCCGATCTTGCCGCCACGCTTGCTTACTCTCGCAAGCTCCGCCGCGGCCTTGTCCTGGTCAGGCGTGAACATGACGCCGAAGGTCGAGACCACCGCGTCGAAACTGGCATCGGCAAACGGCAGAGCTTCGGCGTCCGCCTCCCGGAACTGGATCGACAAACCGTCAGCCGCGGCGCGCGAGCGGCCGCGCTCGAGCAGGCTCGGCACATAGTCCGTGGAAACCACCTCGCACCAGCGCCGGGCGGCGGCGAGGGTGACGTTGCCGTTACCGGCGGCGACGTCGAGAACCTTTTGTCCCGAGCGAAGGTCGAGGGCTTCGCAAAGCTCTTCGCCGACGATCTGCAGGGTGGTGCCGACAACGGCGTAGTCGCCGGAGGACCATGCGCCCTGCTGGCGGGTCTTCAGTGCCGCGAGATCGGGCTGGACTTGTGTCAGGCTTGCGGTGGCGGATGATGGGGTCATGACGATGCTCCCTGGTATGAGTTGGGGTTGAAATAGCCGCGTGGCGACGGACGGGCCGTTACTCCCGGTGACGGCCCGTGTCGCAGCCGGACGCGTTCGGAAATTGCAGGCGCGGCAGCACCTGCCGATAGCGAAGGCTCTGTCTGCCGAGCCTGCCGAACCCGGCGAGGCCGCGTTCAAGCAGTCCGCCGCAGGCGCCAACGCCGTGTAGGAATGTAAAAAAGACTGCCATCGGGAACTCCGCGTATGCGTTGAACGAGGGGCGGGCTTAATCCCTGACGCACCAGGCGCTTATCCAGTTTGCGCCAGGATTATCCGAATAGTGAACTTTTTAGCCCCAATCGAGACTCAAGATCGGGGGGTTGGAGTTCCCGATATGATTGCGAGACAGAACATTTCATCAACGCCATTGCCGCGCAGCGTTCGGCGCGCACTCGATGCGATGCATGCCAATGTCGGGCACGGCTGGAACGTGACGGGGCTCGCCGCGGTCGCCGGCGTTTCGGGCCGGACGCTGCAGCGGCAGTTTCTGGCCTTTCTCGGCAAGGCGCCTCATGCCGTGCTTCGCGATATCAATTTCGACCGGGCGCGGCGTGAACTGCTGCGAGGTTCCGCCGGTGCCAAGGTGGCGGATGTCGCGCAGCGCTGCGGCTTTCTCCATGGCGGGCGGTTCTCCGTCGAGTATCGCCGCCGCTACGGCGAAACACCGTCGCAAACGCTGAGGCGGCAGGCGGTATTCACGGCCGCGCTCGGCTCGATGCCTTCGTCTTTCGTGCCGGCCGGCAGCCGGCCGACGGTCGCCTTTGGCCCGATCGAGGCGGCTACGGAACATCTCGAAATCGCCGGCGCCCTCGGCGAGGATCTCGCCACCGCGCTGACGCGCGCGGGCATTGCCGTCGCGAGCCAGCCAAGATCGGCGCGCTACCAGCTGGTCGGCGCGATCCGGGGCGAGGGCGCGCAGACGCGCCTGACCTTCCGACTGGTCGACAGCGAGACCGGCCGTCAGCTCTGGGCGCATCGCTCCGACGGCGCGCTGCATGACGACAACACCGCCGAGGAACATCTCGCCACGCGGATCGCTGCGGCGCTGCAGCCGTGTTTGCGCTCTGCCGAGATCGAGCGCGCGCTGCGCAAGCCCGGCACCGACCTCGGTGCGCACGACCTTGCCTTGCGGGCCATGCCCGGCGTGCTCTCGCTCGATGCCGAGGGCAATGCGCGCGCGCTCGACTTGCTCGAGCGCGCGATGGATCAGGATCCGGGCCACGCGCTGGCGACGGCGCTGGCGGCCTGGGCGCATGCCCAGCGCGTCGTGTACCACTTCACGACCGAGCCGCAAGCAGACCGGGTGCGCGGCATCGAACTGGCGCACAGGGCGCTGGCGCTTTCCGGCGACGCAAGCGTGCTCGCCGTGCTCGGCAACGCCCTGACGTTGCTCAACGAGCTCGATACCGCGGAGCTGGTGATCGGCAAGGCGCTCGCAGTCGACGGCGGATCGGCATGGGCGTGGAGCCGCAGCGGCTGGCTCGATGTCTACCGGGGCGATCCCGAATCGGCGATCGAACGATTGAAGATCGCGCTCGACCTCGCGCCGCACGATTCGCTCGCCTTCAACAGTCTGGTCGGAATCGGCTGCGCGCATTTCAAGGCCGGCAATTATGCCGAGGCCGCGAGGTGGCAGGAGCGGGCGCTGATCGAGCACCCATCGGCGATCTGGGTGCATCGAACCCTCTGTCCGGCCTATGTGCTCGCCGGAGCCAGGCCTGAAGCCCGCCGGAGCCTGGCAGCACTGCGCGCGCAATATCCGCAGCTCACGCTCTCGGAGGTGCAACGGGGCATGCCGCCGCTGCCGGAATCCTACTGTAATCTCGTCGTCGATGCGCTGAACGATGTCGGCCTCCCGGCGTAGGGAATATTCCCGGCGTTGCGGTGTAGCACCTGAGACGGGTTCGTTTCGGGGCGGCTTAATCGTCGCGTCCTATCCATTTCACGCCGCGATGATTGCTCGAGCACTCGGCACGGTGACGGGTGCCTTGGAAATGCCATCGAGTGGAGATGTCTGCGCGTCGAGACCAAGCTGCCATTTCCCGTTCCGTCCATTTTTCTTCCGCATCATTTTATCCGAGACCCATAGCCATGAACGATAGAGAACAATTGTCGACGCTGATTGGCGATATCTATGATGCCGTCCTCGATCCCGCGCAGCGAACCGACGTGATCGAGAAAATCGCGAGCTTTAGCGGCGGTCACTCGGGCGGGTTGCTATCGAAGCATTCGCTGGGCTGCTCCGAGAATCTCTATTGTTATATCGGAGCGGATCCCGAGAGCCTGCAGGCCTACTCGGAGAGCTATCCGAAGCTCGATCCCACGGCGGCTGCGCATTCCTTCGGCGTCGCGCAGGTCGTGAGCGCCACGGACGTCGTGCCTTACGACGAATTTCGCCGCGGCCGCTTTTACCGCGAGTGGGCGCGGCCGCATGGCTGGGTCGATGTGGCGAGCGCGGTGGTCGAGAAATCCGCGACGAGCTGCACCTTTCTCAGCGTGGTACGGCACGAGGCGACTGGTGTGGTCGACGACGAAATGCGCCGGCGGATGGCGCTCGTGATACCTCATGTCCGGCGCGCCTACCTCATCGGCAAGACCATCAATCTCGGGCAGGCTGAAGCTGCGTGCTTCTCCGACATCCTCGATGGCCTGAGCGCCGGCATGATCCTTGTCGACGGCATCGGCCGCGTCGTGCATGCCAACGCGGCGGGCAATGCCATTCTCGGCGCCGCCGACTTCCTGCGCACGGTGCATGGACGGCTCGTTGCCGGCGATGCCCCGACCAACGCAGCCTTTCGCGAAATACTCGCCGCGGCGGACGCGGGAGACGCCGCTGTCGGCGTCAGGGGCGTCGCCCTGCCGTTGACGGCGCATGATGGCGAACGTTACGTCGCTCACGTGCTGCCGCTGACGTCCGGCGTACGCCGCCAGGCGGGACTTGCGTTCAACGCGGTTGCTGCACTGTTCATCCGCAAGGCGGCGCTGGAAACCTCCGCAGCTAACGATGTGATTGGCCGGATGTACAAACTGACGCCCGCCGAACTGCGCGTACTGCTTGCCATCGTCGATGTCGGCGGAGTCCCGGAGGTGGCGGCGGCGCTCGGCGTGGCTTCCACCACCATCAAGACCCACCTCAACCGCCTGTTTGAAAAAACCGGGGTTTGCCGACAGGCCGATCTGGTCAAGCTGGTCGCCGGGTTTTCCACGCCACTGGCCAGTTGACGGCAATCACGCGTCGAAGCGTACAGCGGACCGCGCCAGCCGTGGGGCAGCAATGCCGTGGTGGTTGAGGATTCAACAGATTGTCATCCGATGTCGTTCGAACGAGGGATGACGGCAAGCGACCCGAAATCTATCTCCGCGCCATTGGCGTCGCGCTCGATGAGCGCGGCGAGGCCGTGCGATTCCCGAATTCGCCATTGGCGATGCGCGACGGGTGAGCGCGACCTCTTGGATTTTGGAGTCGCTGATAATGCTGAAACGTATGGTTTTGACGGGTGCTCTGGTGGGCATCGCGCTGGCGCATGGGGTCGTCTTGTACAGGATCGATACAGGCCTTCGCTCGCACGGCCTCACGCCGACGATGGCTTCACGATTCCACGTGGCATTCTGGTAGCGCCGGCGCGTTTCGGACGGGCGGAGTCACAACACCGTATATTCCGTCTTCTCGCGGCTCACGACTTGATGATCCCGGGTCATCCGATCGCACGATGTTCGGGCCGTGCGTTTGCGGCCATTGCTGACATCCGCATGTTCACGCCCTTGCGCGCAACACATTTGTGAGGATCAGCACCATGGCCAATTTCACCGGAACCGGCGCCGACGAAATCATCATTCCGTCTTTTGTCTCCTCGACCGTGACGGCAAGCGGTGGCGCAAGGCCGTCGAACGCCGCCGACACCATCGACGGCGGCGCCGGCAACGACACCATCGATGGCGGTGGCGGCAACGACGTGCTGCTCGGTGGCGATGGCAATGATTTGCTGATCGGCGGCGCCGGCAACGACGCCCTCACGGGTGGCCGCGGCAACGACACGATACTCGGCGGATCCGGCAACGATATCGTCGTCTGGAACCCGGGCGACGGCAGCGACGTGGTCGAAGGCGGATCGGGCACCGATACGCTGCAGTTCAACGGCTCGAACGTCGGCGAGAACATCAGCCTGTCCGCCAATGGCGGCCGTGCGACGCTGTTTCGCGACGTCGGCAACGTCACCATGGACCTCAACAGCGTCGAGAATATCCGGGTCGCGGCGCTGGGCGGTGCCGACCATGTCACGGTCAACGATCTCACCGGTACCGGCATCAAGCAGGTCGCCGTCGACCTCTCGGCGCAGGGCGCCGGCGATGGCCAGCCGGACGCCGTGATCGTCAACGGCACGGCGGGCGACAATCACATCAGCATCGTCAGCGCCGGTTCTTCCGTCGTCGTCAAGGGCCTGTCGGCACAAGTCGCCGTCGACGGCGCCGAGGTCGCCAACGATACGCTCGTCATCAATGGTCTCGCCGGCAATGATACCATCAACGCTTCGGTTCTCGACCCCGGCCGGATCAATCTGACGATCGACGGCGGTGCCGGCAACGACAGCATTATCGGCAGCGCCGGCAACGATGTGGTGATCGGTGGCGACGGCAACGACGTCGTCACCGGCGGCAAGGGTAACGACACCGCGTTGCTCGGCGCCGGCGATGACCATTACATCTGGAATGTCGGCGACGGCAGTGACGTGATCGACGGGCAGGCCGGCAACGACACGCTTGTCGTCAACGGCTCCAACGCCAACGAGACGATCACCGTCACGGCGAACGGCACCCGCGTGCTGGTTGGCGTCGGCGCTGCCACGATGGACGTCGGCACGATCGAGAATGTGATGATCAACGCCAGCGGCGGCGATGATGTCATCGTCGCCGGCAACGGCCTGTCAGCGCTCATCAGCCTGACGGTGGATGGCGGCGCGGGCAACGACACCATCACCGGCGGCGACGGCAACGACACGCTGATCGGCGGCGACGGCAACGACCTCATCACCGGCGGCCGCGGCAACGACACCGCGCTGCTCGGCAATGGCGATGACACCTTCGTGTGGAATCCGGGCGATGGCAGCGACGTGGTGGAGGGCGGCGCCGGCAGCGACACGCTGCTATTCAACGGCTCCAACGTCGGTGAGCATATGGACGTCTCGGCCAATGGCGGGCGGGTCAGGCTGTTCCGCGACGTCGGCAATGTCACCATGGACCTCAACAGCATCGAGAAGATCCAGATCAAGGCGCTGGGCGGCGCCGACACGCTCACGGTCAATGATCTGTCCGGCACCGGCGTGAAGCAGGTCGCCATCGATCTGGGGGCCAGCACCGGAACCGGCGATGGTGCGGCGGATACCGTGATCGTCAACGGCACCGCGGGCAACAACCACATCACTCTGACCCCTTCCGGCACCGAGGTGACCGTCAACGGGCTCTCGGCCCAGGTGACCATCGACAACGTGGAGGCAGCCAACGACGCGCTCGTCATCAACGCCCTTGATGGCAATGACACCATCGACGCCTCCGCGCTCACCCCCGGCCCGATCAAGCTCACCATCGACGGCGGCGCCGGCAATGACACGATCATCGGCAGCGGCGGCAGCGACGTGCTGATCGGCGGCGACGGCAACGATGTCGTCACCGGCGGCAGGGGCAACGACGTCGCGTTGCTCGGCGCCGGCGACGATCGCCTTATCTGGAATCCCGGCGACGGCAGCGATACGGTCGAGGGCCAGACCGGCTTCGACACGCTCGCCTTCAACGGCTCGGATGTCGGCGAGACCATCAGCATCTCGGCGAATGGAAGCCGGGCGACGCTGTTCCGTGACGTCGGCAATGTCATCATGGATCTCAACGGCATCGAGCGCATCGAGCTTGCGGCCGCGGGCGGCGCCGACAATGTCGTGGTCAATGACCTCACCGGCACCGGCGTCACGCAGGTGGCGATCGATCTGGCGGCCGCGGGCACGGGGCACGGCGACGGCCAGCCCGATCAGGTCACCGTCAACGGCACCCTTGGCAATGATTTCATCACCATCGGCAACGGCGGCGGCGTCGTGACGGTGAACGGGCTTGCCGAGACGGTAACGGTCGCGCACGCCGACGGCGCGCTCGACCAGCTGACGGTATCGGGCGGCCAGGGCGACGACGTGATCGACGCCAGCAGCCTCTCAGCCAACCACATCGGGCTCGTGCTCAATGGTGGCGACGGCAATGACGTTATCCTGGGAAGTCATGGCGATGACAGCGTCATTGGCGGTCGGGGCAACGACGTCGCGGCGCTCGGCGACGGCAACGACACTTTCACCTGGAATCCGGGCGACGGCAGTGACACGGTCGACGGCCAGGGTGGTTCCGATACGCTCGTGTTCAACGGCGCCAATATCAGCGAAAACATCAGCATTTCGGCAAATGGTAACCAGGCGACGCTGTTCCGTGACGTCGCCAACATCACCATGCATCTCACCGGTATCGAGACCATCAAGCTCTCGACCCTAGGGGGCGCCGACAATGTCGCCGTCAACGACCTTACCGGCAGCGGCGTCAAGCAGGTGGCCATCGATCTGGGATCCCAGGGCGCCGGCGACGGACAGCCCGATACCGTGACCGTCAACGGCACGGCGGGCAACGACCACATCGACGTGACGGCTTCCGGCACGGTGGTCGCGGTCACCGGGTTGCCTGCGCAGGTCATCGTCGATCACGGCGAGGCCGCCGATCTCCTGACGATCAACGGCGGCGCGGGCAACGACACCATCGACGCGTCCAAGATCCCGACCGGGACGATGGCCTTGATGCTCAATGGCGGCGACGGCAACGACACTATCGTCGGCGGCGCCGGCAGTGAGGTCCTGGTGGGCGGCACCGGCAATGACACGTTCGCGTTCAACTTCAGCCCCAGCGGACATGGGCATGACGTGATCCAGGATTTTCAGGTCCATGGCAACAGTACTCAGGGCGACGTGATCCGCCTTGCCGGCTTTTCGGATCACAGCTTCGATCAGGCGCTCGTGGACGGTCACATCGCGCAATCGGGAAGCGATGTGGTCATTTCCGACGGCACGAATATCGTCGCGACCCTGCAGAACATATCGCTCGCCTCGCTGCACGCGCACGATTTCATGTTTGCGTGAGTCAGGTTAACCCGAGCCGAGTTTACCCGAGCCCCGGCCTCCCCCGGGTGCGTTGCTGCCGCCGCATCACGCGGCGGCAGCCTTTTTTTCGTGGGCTCGGCTCCGGCCGCTATTTCGAGGGCATCGCGATCTTGCGGCCGATGCCCTCCGGCCGCGGGACGGCCGCGTGGGCGTTCGCCAGGGTCTCGATCCGGGCACGGATGTCGGGGGGAAACGGCGCGGTCTTGCGCGCGGTCATGTCCATATGGATCGTCATGTTTTCGGACGTGGCCGACAGCCAGCCCTCGCCGGCGTGGCGCAGTTCCTCGAACGTGTGCAGCCGCTTCTCGTCGGCGCCCACCAGCAGGATCGAGATCTGCACGGGATCGCCGAGGTGAATCTCCCGCAGATATCTCACATGGCATTCGGCGGTGAAGGTCGAGCCCTGGCGCTCCCGCATATAGCCGGGCCCAATCCCGAGCTTCAGCCATAATTCGTCGATGGCCCGGTCGAACATCACATTGTAATAGGCCATGTTGAGATGGCCGTTATAGTCGATCCATTGCGGCTCGATCTGCATCACCGACGACAAAAACGGCGCAGGCCGGAGCAGTACATCGTCGCCGGCGGCAGCACCCGTCATCGTCCATCCCCGTTTGTGGCCCATGATCTCTTGACCGCCCACTATATCCTTTGCAAGGGTCGGCCGCACGCCGGGAGGACCTCACTTGGGCATAACCGTTACCAATCAACTGAAACGTCCGGAACCGCAGGCGCTGGCCGGGGCGCTGGAAGCGCTGGCCGCCCGGTTCGGCAACCGGCTGGTTACCTCGCAGGCGGTGCGCGAGCAGCACGCCCATACCACGACCTGGCTGGCGCCGCAGCCCCCCGACGCCGTGGTCATGGCGCAGGAAACCGCCGATATCCAGGACGTGGTGCGGATCTGCGCCAAACACGGCGTCCCCGTGATCGCCTTCGGCACCGGCACCTCGCTGGAGGGGCAGGTCAACGCGCCCGCCGGCGGCGTCTGCATCGACCTGCGCGACATGAACAAGGTGCTGGAGGTCCATGCGGACGACCTAGACTGCGTGATCCAGCCCGGCGTCACCCGCAAGGCGCTCAACGAGCACCTGCGCGACCAGGGCGTGTTCTTCCCGATCGATCCGGGTGCCGACGCCTCGCTGGGCGGCATGGCTTCGACCCGGGCGTCGGGCACCAACGCGGTGCGCTACGGCACCATGCGCGACAATGTGCTGGCGCTGAAGGTGGTGCGCGGCGACGGCGAGATTATCACCACGGGCACACGGGCGAAGAAATCCTCGGCCGGTTACGACCTGACGCACCTGTTCGTCGGCGCCGAAGGCACGCTCGGGATCATCTGCGAGCTGACGATAAAACTGCGCGGCATCCCCGAAACCATCGCGGCGGCCGCCTGCTCGTTCGAAACCGTGCGCGGCGCCTGCCAGGCGACCATTCTGGCGATCCAGACCGGCATTCCCGTGGCGCGGATCGAACTGCTCAACGCCGAGCAGGTCAAGGCCTGTAATTCCTATTCGAAACTGTCGCTGCCGGAGACGCCGCTGTTGCTGCTCGAGTTTCACGGCAGCGAGAACGAGGTCGCCGAGCAATCCAGGAATTTCAGCGAGATCGCCAGGGAATGCGGCGGCGGCGAATTCACCTGGACCACGCGGCCCGAGGACCGCACCAAGCTGTGGCAGGCGCGGCATGACGCCTATTGGTCGGTGAAGGCGCTCCGCCCCGGCGCCGGCGTGGTGGCGACCGACGTCTGCGTACCGATCTCCCGGCTGGCCGATTGTGTCACCGAGACCGAGGCCGATCTGAAGCGTCTGAAGCTGCAGTCGCCGATTGTCGGCCATGTCGGCGACGGCAATTTCCACTGTTCGCTGTTATGCGACGTCGACGATCGCGACGAGATGGCGCGCGGCGAGGAATTCATGCATCGCCTGGTCGAGCGCGCCCAGGCAATGGGCGGCACCTGCACCGGCGAGCACGGCATCGGGCAGGGCAAGCAGAAATACCTCAAGGCCGAACTCGGCCCCGAGGCCATCGACGCGATGCGGGCGGTCAAGCAGGCGCTCGATCCGCAGAACATTTTCAATCCCGGAAAGATCCTGCCGGCGGTGCAGGGCCCGTAACGACGCAACCTGCGGGCCGCCCACCACGGCTAATCTGTGCTTCTTGCGTATTCAGGGCATGGGCGATGTGGAAGTTCAGGAGAGGCGAACGCAAGGACATCTGGGACGAGGAAATCCAGTGGCCGGTCGGCGATATCGAGGCCGCGCACAGGATCCGCGAAATCTGCCGGTCCGCGGCCGACAGCGCCGAGAGGGCAGCCAGCGCGGCCGAGAAGAAAAATCCCGAGACCGAGCGCTATGAACGCGCCGCCAGGACCGCGATGGAAATCGCCATGAAAATCTCCGACGATCTCCTGCGCGATTCCTCGGTCCGGCAGATCGTCAGCCTGTGCGTGACGGCCGACGATTTGAAGACGGCGCGGATATTGTTGCGCGCGATCAGCTCCGTATCGATCCGGGAAGACGTGCTCAACGACCATCCAGCGCTACGGCATTAAACCGCCGCGCGAGCACATCCGCTTCGGCGATATCGCCGATCAGACGTTTCGATCGCGCTATGCCGAACGGATGAAATCGGTCCAGAGCCCGAGTATCACGTGCAGCATCATGATGACACCGGCAAGCACAAGGCAGACAAAGGATGCGTCAAGCAGATAATCCGCCCCGGTGAGAGTGCCCAGCATGACCGATACGATCAGGCCGAACGTTCCTGCTATCGCCAGCAGGGTCGCAATTTTGGGCGCCGACATGACAAGCCCTCCTGTTGCTGTGTTCGTCTCCACTCCGCGTTGGTTTCTTGCATCTGACAGCTATGGCTTGCTGACTGATCGTAGCCGAGGCTGTTACCCCGTGGATGTCATTGATTTATGTCAACCGACGCGCCAATTTGGCGCATTCGCTTCGAACTCGACCGGGCAACTCCCGAGCTCTCCGATAGTCTCGTCCAACAGGCGCCGGACACGGTTCCCGCCGCGCCAGATGCCGCGTACAACAACAAACGAATTTCCGGGGAATTGGTTCAATGGATGAGGATATTCTGGCCAAGCTGGAGCAGCGCCTCGGACGTTTGCACGCGAGGCAGCGGCTGGGCATCGAGACCGATCACGAAGCCCAGATCTTCGGCCAGGGACTGACCTTCTTTCATCTGGAAAACTGGTATTCCGCCCGATCGATCATTCGGAACGGGCTAAAGCTGAGCGGTCTCTACTGGCGGGCGCGCCGCAATGCCGAACGCGTGACCGTCAGGCGCAACGACATCGTCTTCAAGAATCTGCCGCCGCGCTTCGATGGCTTCACCATCCTGCACCTCAGTGACCTCCACGTGGACATCAGCGAGGCGGCGATGCAGCGGGTGTATGAGCTGGTCGGCGAGCTGCGTTACGACATCTGCGTCCTGACCGGCGACTATCGCGGCGAGACGTTCGGGCCGTTCGAGGTGGCGCTGGACGGCGTCGGGCGGGTGCGAAGCCGCCTCAAGGGACCAATCTACGGCGTGCTGGGCAACCACGATACCATCCGGATGGTGCCCGGGCTGGAAGCCATGGGAATACGCATGCTGCTCAACGAGTGCGAGCCGATCGCGCGCGACGACCAGCGCATCTTCCTCGCCGGTGTCGACGATGCGCACTTCTACCGGATGGACAACATCGAAAAGGCCGTGGCGAAGGTACCGGAGGGCGGGTTCTCGATCCTGCTGTCGCACACGCCCGAAATCTACCGCCAGGCGGCGCACGCGCATTTCAGGCTGATGCTGAGCGGACATACCCATGGCGGCCAGCTCTGCCTGCCCGGGTCGATTCCGATTATGCTGGAGGCGGTGCTGCCAAGACGCATGGGGGCCGGCGCCTGGCAGTATCACGGGATGACCGGCTACACGTCGGTGGGGGCGGGGACAAGCGTCGTTCCCGTGCGCCTCAACTGTCCACCTGAAATCACCCTGCATTGCCTGCGCTGCGGCTGATCGAAATTTAGTACGGTTCGTCGCGCAAGTGGGCGCGGAACAGCAGGCGGGACAGCACAAGTTCGCCGACGAAAAAGACCCCTACCCCAAGCGCGATGTCGACGGCCGTCAACGACAGCGCATCGCGGCATGCCAGCATCGGCAGCAGAGATTCGGGAATCTGATCCAGCCCGAGCGCCTGGCTGCTCGGCTTCAGGTTGAGACGGCGTTTGACGAAACTGGAGAACAGATCGCCCGCCATCGCCGCGCCCGCCACGGTCAGCCCGATCACCGGATCAAGGCCCAATAGCGGCGCCCCCGCCGTGGCAGAGAGCACCGCAACCAGGATGCCGCGGAGCGTCTTCGACGCCCCGAACACGGGCCGCCCGTCAAAAAACGCCACGCCGAAGTCCAGCGGCAGCGCAAAACGACCGCCAAAGATCTTCTTGGCGACCACCGGTGCGCCGTTCGCCAGCGTTAACAGCGCCATCAGTTGCAGGATTGGTACGATGTGCATCCGCGCAGCCTATCGTGGACCGCATCCCCAGTCATTCGCTTTGCCCCGGGCTGCACGCAGCCCGATGTCGCGCCTGGCATCTGGAATGATCGGTTAACGTGATCTTTCGCCAATCATACGGGCTCAACTGCGCAGGCCCGGCGCCTCATGGCCGGTGCGCGCGACATATTCGGTATAGCCGCCGCCGAACTGGTGGATGCCTTCGGGCGTCAGCTCCAGCACCCGGTTGGACAATGCGGCCAGGAAGTGCCGGTCATGCGAGACGAACAGCATGGTGCCCTCGTACTGCGCCAGCGCGTTGATGAGCATCTCCTTGGTCGCCATGTCCAGATGGTTGGTCGGCTCGTCCAGCACCAGGAAATTCGGCGGGTCGAACAGCATCTTCGCCATCACCAGCCGCGCCTTCTCGCCGCCAGACAGCACCCGGCATTTTTTCTCCACGTCGTCACCGGAGAAGCCGAAGCAGCCGGCCAGGACGCGCAGCGAGCCCTGTCCGGCCTGCGGGAAGGAATCTTCCAGTGACTGGAACACGGTGCGCTCGCCGTCGAGCAGATCCATGGCGTGCTGCGCGAAGTAGCCCATCTTGACGCTGCCGCCGACCGCCACCGTGCCGTCGTCCGGCGACGTCGAGCCCGCCACCAGTTTCAACAGCGTGGATTTTCCCGCGCCGTTGACGCCCATCACACACCAGCGCTCCCTGCGGCGTACCATGAAGTCGAGCCCGTCATAGATGGCGCGATTGCCATAGGCCTTCTGCACCTTCTTCAGGCTCACCACGTCTTCGCCCGAGCGCGGCGCCGGGGGGAAGTCGAACGACACGGTTTGGCGGCGCTTGGGCGGCTCGACGCGTTCGATCTTCTCCAGTTTCTTCACCCGGCTCTGCACCTGGGCGGCGTGCGAGGCGCGCGCCTTGAAGCGTTCGATGAATTTGATCTCCTTGGCGAGCATCGCCTGCTGACGCTCGAACTGGGCCTGCTGCTGTTTCTCGTTCAGCGCGCGCTGCGCCTCGTAGAACTCGTAATTGCCCGAATAGGTCGTGAGCTGACCGCCGTCGATCTCGACCACCTTGTCGATGATGCGGTTCATGAACTCGCGATCATGCGAGGTCATCAACAGCGCGCCGTCGTATCCCTTCAGAAACTGCTCCAGCCAGATCAGGCTCTCGAGGTCGAGATGGTTGCTCGGCTCGTCCAGCAGCATGGCGTCGGGACGCATCAGGAGAATCCGCGCCAGCGCCACGCGCATCTTCCAGCCGCCCGACAGCGCGCCGACGTCGCCGTCCATCATCTCCTGGCTGAAGGAGAGGCCGGCGAGCACCTCGCGCGCCCGGCCCTCGAGCGCGTAGCCGTCGAGCTCCTCGAAGCGCGCCTGCACCTCGCCATAGCGCGCGATGATGTCGTCCATGTCGTCCGCGCGCGCCGGATCCGCCATGGCGGCTTCCAGCTCCTTCAGCTCACCCGCCACCGCGCTGACGGGACCGGCGCCATCCATCACCTCGGACACGGCGCTGCGGCCCGACATCTCGCCGACGTCCTGGCTGAAATAGCCGATGGTCACGCCGCGATCGACCGCCACCTGGCCCTCGTCGGGCAGTTCCTGGCCGGTGATCATCCTGAACAGCGTGGTCTTGCCGGCCCCGTTAGGACCGACGAGGCCGACCTTTTCGCCCTTCTGGAGCGCCGCGGAGGCTTCGATGAAGAGAATCTGGTGACCGATCTGCTTGCTGACGTTGTCGAGACGAATCATTTCTGCGGGAGCCTTAAAGAAAGTTGCGGCCGCTCGATAGCGGCCATCAAATTATGACGCTTCAACGCTGGGAATTTATGGCTGGGCTGAAGCCGCGCGGAGCCGGCTTCCCCGCTATTTAGGGGACAGACGCGTGCATTGCAATGCGTTGCGCGCGAAACTAGCCGGCAATTTAATCGCGCTTGAACCGGTAATTGAACCGGTCTCCATCCGAAATGATGAGGCCGACCGTCGGCGTCGGGAAGTGGATCGGCAGGATCAGCGTGTCGGTCTCGGCTACCGAAGCGAAAAACTTCCGGCGCGACACCGCCGATTGCTTCGGGTCACAATCCGGCTTGGCCGACCAGTCGGGCTCGCGGCACTGGATCGCGTGATGCATGAGATCGCCGGCCACCACGGCGCGCCGGCCGCGGGATACTCCTCCGGATCGGCCGCGACGGCAAAGGCGGCGTGCACGATCTCCCAGACGGCCAGGTGGTCGGGGTG
>JBGPSI010000052.1:0-25567 GCA_041490045.1 Bradyrhizobium sp. | reverse complement strand
TCGGTGACGCTGGGCTATATCAAGCGCAACATCAACAACGCCGAGCATCTGTCGCTGGAAGCCTGCTTCGACGCCGAGGCGATGCATCACTCGCGCTCCGGCGAGACCGCCGATCACAAGGAAGCCGCCAAGGCGTTCGTCGAAAAGCGCAAACCCGTGTTTCAGGGCCATTGAGATGGCGAGTTACTTGCGGCTGCGGCAGATCTGCCTGGTGGCGCCCAAGCTCGAGCCCGTGGTTTCCGATATCGCCGATATCATGGGGCTGAAGGTCTGTTACCGCGACGGCAACGTCGCCAAATACGGCCTGGAGAACGCGCTGCTGCCGGTCGACACCATCCTTTTGGAAGTGGTGGCGCCGTTCCAGCCGGGCACCGCGGCCGGACGTTTTCTCGACAAGACCGGCGGCCGCGGCGGCTACATGGCGATCTTCTGCTGCGACGACCCCGACGCGCGCGGCAGGCACGCCGAGAAGATCGGCGTGCGCACTGCCAATGTCATCGACCACGCGCCCTATCACGGCGTGCAACTGCATCCGCGGGACTGCCGCGCGGCGTTCATCGAATTCAATCACACCGCGGGCAGCGACGATATTTTGGGGCCTTATCCGCCGGCGGGGCCCGACTGGCAGAAGTCGATCTGCAAAGATGTGACGCAGGCCTTGACTGGCGTGGAGATGCAAAGCCCGGACCCCATGTGGTTGGCGGAGCACTGGGGACGCATCCTCGGGATTGCCGTCAGCAAGAATGCGAGCGTCGCGCCGGAGCTGAAGTTGCCGAACGGCGTCTTTACCTTCGTCAAAGGCGACAGCGAGATCATGAGCGGGCTGACCTTCAAGGTCGGGGATGTTGCCAAGGTGCTCGATGCGGCCAGGGCGAAAGGCCGTTCGGTGTCGGGTGATTCGTTTTGGCTTGGCGGGGTGACGTTTCGCCTGGTGGCATGAGCCGCAAGCGTAACAAATATTCAACGTCGTCCCGGCGTTCGCCCTACTGCATGCACACATCTTTTGGTCGCATGGCGGCGTCAATCAAAATCGCGAGCCTTTTCAACGATCGTTGAACGAGCGACGCCAAAGTCGGTCCAAATCGGCTGTTATCTAAGTGCCTGTATTTGAGTCGGTTTTCGAGATGTGTGCATGCAGTAGGGCGTTCGCCGGGACGACGGAGAAAGTTACCGCCCCTTGAAATTCGCCACGCGGCGTTCGGCGGTGGCCTTGACGCCTTCCTTGAAGTCCTCGGTGGCGCGCAGGCGCGACTGTTCGGCGAGCTCGTGGTTGGTGGCGGCGAGCACGCGGTCGGCGAGGCCGGCGCGCATCGTGGCGCGGGTCGAGAGCAGGCCGAGCGGCGAGCATTCGGCTATTTCTGCGGCAAGCTTCATGGCCTCGGCGCGGACCTGGTCCTGCGGTACGCAGACATTGGCGAGCCCCATGCGGGTCGCTTCCTCGCCGGTGACGCGGCGGCTGGTATAGAAAATCAGCTCGGCGTTGTTCTTGCCGACCAGCTCGGGCAGCGTCGTCGTCAGGCCAAACCCCGGATGAAAGCCGAGCTTTGTGAAATTGGCGGAGAAGCGCGCCTCGGGGCAGGTGACGCGGAAATCCGCCGACACAGCAAGCCCCAGTCCGCCGCCGATGGCCGCGCCATGCACGGCCGCCACGATCGGCTTCCTGGCGCGGAAGATGCGCACCGCATGCAGATACAGGCTGTTGATCGAGCCGAGGCTGTCGGCGGGATCGCCTTTAGCCTCGCGCGCCTCCTGCGCCTGCCGCGCCGGGTCGTTGAAATTGGCGCCGGCGCAGAACGCCTTGCCCTGCGCCATCAGCACCGACGAGCGGATTTCGATATCCTTGTCGAATTCCTCGAGCGCGTCCGCAATCTGGTTGATCAGGGAGATGTCGAAAAAGTTCAGCGGCGGCCGCTGGATTTCGATGGTGCCGACATGACCGACTTTTGCGACGCCGATGTCCGTGAACTTGCTCATGGGGTTATCCTCGATTGAAATTGAGTCTGATCCAGCGCTGGCCGGCCCGCGCGCCTAGCGCAAGCCAAGCCCGCGCGCGATGATGCCGCGCAGCACCTCGGTGGTGCCGCCCTGGATCGTCAGCTTCGGCGCGGTCTTGATCGCGAACGACAACTGCTTTTCCAGCGTTTCGTGGTTGGTCGCGTTCTCGTCGACGAAGGCGGCGAGGTCGCGCACCCGGTGCGGCAATTGCTGCTCCCACACCGTGCCGATGTCCTTGACGATGGAGGCTTCCACCACCGGCTCCTTGCCGGCCTGCAGCATGCCGGCGACCGACACCGACATCCGCCGCATGGTGTGCAACTGCGCCACCAGGCGGCCGATGCCCTCGGCGCTGCGGGTATCCGGATTTTTTCCGACCGCGCGCACGAGCTCGGTGAGTACGTAATAGGTTTCGAGAAAACGCTCCGGCCCCGAGCGCTCATAGGCGAGCTCCGAAGTGGCCTGTTTCCAGGCGCCGTCGATTTCGCCCAGCACATGATCGTCGGGCATGAAGGCGTCGGTGAACACCACCTCGTTGAATTCGAACTGCCCGGTGATCTGGCCGATCGGGTTGACCTTGATGCCCGGCGTCTTCATATCGACCAGGAATTGCGTCAGCCCGTGACGGCGATTCTCCTTGGTGGACGGCGAGGTGCGGAAGATCGCGATCATGTAGTCGGCGATATGCGCCGACGAGGTCCAGATCTTGGTGCCGTTGATCAGCCAGCCGCCGTCGGTCTTGGTGGCCTTGGTCTTCGCCGCGAACAAATCCGAGCCGGAATTCGGCTCGCTCATGCCGATGGCAAAGCAGACTTCGCCCCGGCAGATGCGCGGCAGGATGTCCGACTTGATGCGCTCGGGGGCGTATTTCAACAGCACCGGGCCGCTCTGCCGGTCGGCGACGAAAAAGCGCCGCGTCGGCGCATTCGCGACGCGCATTTCCTCGGTGACCACGTAACGCTCGAGGAACGAGCGCTCATGGCCGCCATATTGCTTCGGCCAGGTCATGCCGATCCAGCCGCGCTCGCCGACCCTTCGGGAAAACTCCTTGGCGTCGGCGTCTTCGCGGTTGGGCTTGAACGGGTTGAAGGTGCCGGCCGCGATCTCGTCGGCGAGAAACGCGCGCACTTCCTTGCGCAGTTTTTCGCATTCGGGGGGCAGGCGGATCGGATCGAAACGGAGGGCTGCGGTCATGTCAAATCTCGACTTTCGTAATTTCGCGGCCGGATCAGCGCGAGGCGACCAGCGGCCACAATTCATCGGCGCCGCGCGCGGTGACGAGCTTGCCCAGTTCCACCGCCCAGTAGCTCTCGGAGCCGAAATCGTCGCGCCAGGCGAGTGCGCGCAGGGTGTAGCGATGCAGGATGTGCTCGATCGTGAAGCCGATCGCGCCGTGCACCTGATGGGCGATCGCCGCGCCCTTTTCGGCGGCTTCCGAACAGCGGATTTTTGCGGACACGGCTTCGAGGAACACTTCGTCGTTGAAGGAGGTGGCGTTCGCCATGGCGTCGGCGGCCGAGGTCGCCGCGGCCAGCGCCGCCGCGGACTCGCCGGCGAGTCTTGCAAGGTTGTGCTGCACCGCCTGGAATTTCGAGATCTTCTTCTCGAAGGCGACGCGCTCGTTGGAGTAGCGCACGCTGACCTCGAGCATCGATTCCAGGCTGCCGGCGATCTGCAGGCTGCGCGCCACGCCGCCCATCAGCATCAGTTGCGTCTGGTCGAAACCCTTCGGCGCCGGTTTTACGGTTTTCGGCGCAACATTGGCGAACGTCACGGTGTCGTTGCCGTCGTTCGCCAGATTGAGGCCGGCCTCGATCTGGCATTTTGATGTTTCCACCAGCGCGATGGAAAGGCCGCCGGCGCCGTGCGCCAGCACCGCGATATGCCCAGCGTCCTTTGCAAAGGGAACGCCGCGGGCGCGGCCCGACAGGGTTCCGTCGGCATTGAGCGCGATGCGGTCCTTCGGGCTTGCGGGGGCGACCGTCATCGTGCCCTCGGGAGAGGCGATCTTCGCCTGCGCCAATAACCAGCCGGCGAGCATGGTCTCGGCCAGCGGCACGGCGATGGCAAACCGCCCGGCTGAGCTCAAAACGGCAAACCCTTCAGCGAGGCTTGCGCCGGAGCCGCCGCAATCTTCCGGCACCCACGCCAGTGGCAGGCCGGCTTCGGTCAGCGCCTGCCACAACGGCGCCTTCCAGGCGCCCTTCTTGTCGCTGTTGATGGTTTGGGCGTCGGCAAGATCGGAAAATATCTTCTCCGCGGTCTCCGCGACAATGTTCTCACTCTCCGCCACTGCGTTCCTCGTCTTTCATTGGGCACATCTCAGCCCGGCGCGCGCCAAAGCCTCGATGCGGTCGTTTCTTGCGCCGCATGATGAGGAAAAGCCACTGCCATGACAAGCGCCGATGTCCGCGGGCGCCCCTGCGGGAACGGCATGAAGCGCCGCCTGGTGGAATGACTAATTCCGGCAGACGGAGTTTTGCCGGTTTGCAGGTATTTTCGTGCGCGATATGGTAGATCGCCCGCGAGCGGGGTCAGCCAAAAACGAAAAAAGGAAGATGCGGATGTCCGGGGATGGTTTGTGCGCGATTGTAACGGGTTCGGCGTCCGGCCTGGGGGCGGCGACGGCGGCCATCCTGGCCAGGAGCGGCGCGCGCATCGTCGTCAATTATTCGTCCAGCAAGAAGGAAGCCGAACAGACCGCCGATCTCTGCCGCAGCGCCGGCGGCGAGGTGGTCGTGGTCCAGGGCGACGTCTCGCGCGACGAGGATTGCAAAAAGATCGTCGCGGCGGCCGCGCCCTGGGGGCGTCTCGACGCGCTCATCAACAATGCCGGCACCACCAAGCACATGGCGCACGGCAATCTCGACGGATTGTCGGCGGAGGATTTTCAGCGGCTGTTCGGCGTCAACACCATCGGCCCGTTCCAGATGGTGCGCGCGGCGCGGGGCCTCTTGGAAGCCGGCGCGAACGCATCGGGGCGCGCGTCCGCCGTGGTCAACGTCTCCTCGGTCGCGGGCATCAGCGGCATCGGTTCCTCGATCGCCTATGCCGCCAGCAAGGGCGCGCTCAACACCATCACCTTTTCGCTGGCGCGCGCGCTGGCGCCGCTGATCCGCGTCAACACCGTCTGTCCCGGCTATATCGACACGCCCTGGTTCACCAAGGGCCGCGGCGAGGAGGCCGCCAAACAGGTGCGCGACAGCGTGATCGCGCGCGTGCCGCTCAAGGTCGCCTCGAGCGCCGAGGATATCGCGCAACTCGTGTGCTTTCTCGCCACGCCAGCGTCGAGCAACATGACCGGCGAACTGGTGCGGATGGACGCCGGACTGCATCTGATTTCGTGAGCTTATACCGTCATTGCGAGGAGCGAAGCGACGAAGCAATCCATCTAACGCCTTGCTCAATGGCCCGATGGATTGCTTCGCTCCGCGCGCAATGACGGCTAACTGTTTTCACCTCGCGCCGGGATCGGACACCACGCCGCGCGCCACCAGCCTGTTCCAGATGAACAGCACCAGCAGCGCGCCGATGGTCGAGGTGATGTAGCCGGCGCCCTGATCCGGCGCGTAGTGTCCGATGGACTGGCCGATGAAGGTCGCCAGGAACGCGCCGGCGATGCCGAGCACGGTAGTCAGGATGAATCCTGAGGGATTGTTCGGGCCCGGCGAGAGCAGCCGGGCGATAATCCCCGCAACAAAGCCGACGATGATGACGTGGATCATGGCAGTCGTCCTTTTCGAAACGCCGAGGTTCAAATACCGTTGCCGACCGTCTCAGATCCGCCCCGACAATTCGCTTTCGGTCGGAAGCCGTCCGTCCGGCGTCAGATGGTTGATCACGTCGGGCAGATGCTGGCTGAGGCCGGAGAGTAGTTCGTCGCGCGACAGGCCGCTTTGCGACATCAGGCTGTTGATCTGATCGGCGCCGAGCGCGCTGGCGAGATCGCCCGGCGCAATCTGCTTGTTGGGGCCGTTGCTGACCCATGAATTGGCGGTCTCGCCCTGGCCGCCCTGCTGCAGCTGCTTGAGCAGGTCGCCGAGCCCGCCGCTGATCACGCTGCCGGCGGCGCCACCCGCGAGCAGGCCGCCCAACCCGCCCTTCAGCACGTCGCCAAGACCACCGCCAAGACTACCGCCCATGCTGCCGCCGGCGGTATTGCCCGGCGATGGCGCCGGTGCCGGGCTTGCGCCCGCCTGATTGCCACTGAAATGCTTGACTGCCTTCCAGGCGAGCAGTCCGAGGATCGCCATGGTCATGGGCGACATTCCTCCGCTGCTCTGCGCGCTCGGATTGCTCGAACCGCGCGGGCCGTTCTGCATGCCGTTGAGTACATCGAGTAAGCCCATTGTCGTCTCCTGCCGAATGCCAGCCCCGCAGCACAAGACATAACGGCGTGCCATGACCGTTACAAGGCAAGGGGACACCGGCGGCGGCGCGTTCTTCGGCAGGCGTGCGGCGCCAAAGTCTGCTATCGAACCCGCCGGCCAACGGGTGGAAGGGCGCCATGATCTCCGACCGACCGATTTGTGTCGCAGGCGCCGGCAGCATCGGCTGCTTTGTCGGCGGCATGCATGCGGCCGCCGGCCGTCGCGTCTCGCTGCTGGCGCGTCCGCGCGTGATCGGGGAAATCCACGGCCACGGCCTGCGGCTGACAGGCTTCGACGGCCTCGAGCGGCGGATCGCCGCGGACCGGCTGACGCTGTCGGAACATCCCTCGATTTTTCACGATGCCGGCGCGGTGCTGGTGTCGGTCAAGAGCGCGGATACGGCTGCCGTCGCCGATCTGATTGCCGAGCATGCGCCGACTGACGCCATCGTCATCAGCCTGCAGAACGGCGTCGGCAATGTGCCGGTGCTGCGCCAGCGTTTGCCGGGGCGGCGCGTGCTGGCGGCAATTGTGGCGTTCAATGTGGTGTCGCGAGGTGAGGGACGCTTTCACCGCGCCACCTCCGGCGATATCGTCCTCGAGCAGGACGAGGCCGGCACGGCAAGACAGCTCTCGGTGCCGCGGCTGAAGCTGCGTCCGACGCCCGACATTGCCGGCGTGCAATGGGGCAAGCTCCTGGTCAATCTCAACAACGCGCTCAATGCGCTGTCCGATCTGCCGCTGCGCCAGCAGCTCGCGCAGCGCGGCTGGCGCCGGCTGTTCGCCGACCAGATGGCGGAGGGGCTCAGGGTCATGAAGGCCGAGGCCATCAGGCCGGTATCGTCGACGCCGGTGCCGGCCGGCCTGACGCCGCATCTGTTGCGGCTGCCCGATGCCGTCTTCGCGACGCTGCTACGCGGGGCGATGAACGTCGATCCCGAGGCGCGCTCGTCGATGTGGGAGGATCTGCAGCGCGGCCGCCGCACCGAAATCGATTATCTGCAAGGCGTGATCATCGCCATCGCCGAACGGCGGGGCTTGCAGGTGCCGCTGTCCCGGCGCGTGCTGGAACTGGTCAAGGCGGCCGAAGCCGCGGGCAAAGGCTCACCCCGGCTGACGCCGGAGCAGATTTGGTCGTAAAGTCGTCGCTCACGCGCTGTTGCCTTGAAAAGGCGATCTTCAAGGGCGAATTTGAAATCGCGTGGCAACGCAGCGGTCCCGACCACGCCGGGAGGAACGACGTGCCGGGAGAAAAGAGATGAAACCAATCCATGCAGCCACCGTCATTGCCGCCGCGGCGGTTGTCGGGGGCTGGATCCTCGCCGCGCCGGCAAGGGCCGCGCCGCCGACCGTGACGCCGTCGCCGGGCTATGACGCCAGGCTGCAGGAGCAGCGTGCGGCGCGGACCTATGATGCGCCGCCGGTTTATCAACCGGTCGTGCCCACACCGCGACCGCCCCGGCACCACGCAAAGCGGGTTCACAACAGCGCCCATGACTGACGGGATTCATGCCTGAGCAATTCCCGATGCGGCGGCGTCTCCCGGCGGCATCGGTGAATGATCCGAAATCGCGTACTGATTGGACACCATCATTCCGGGGCGCGCGCCAGCGCGAACCCGGAATCTCGCGATGATCACCCTGGGATTCCGGGTTCGAGGCTTCGCCTCGCCCCGGAATGACCGGCAATAAAATCAGCCGCGCTTCGCCTTGCTCGGCGAGGCGCTGAACAGCTTCTTCAAATCCTTCAGGCGTTCCGATAGAAGCGGCCAGTCGCAGGAGAACGAATGCCGCGCGCAATTGACGAGCTTCGGACGCGGCCTGATCTCGCTCGCCGCCGCCGGCTGCTTGTTGGGCGCCACCGCCGGCAGGGGCACCTTTTCGCTTCGCAAGGAGGCGGGCTGCAGCAATTGCGGCTTCGCTCTGGCTTCGGCTGCGACGCGGCTTTGCCGCTCCTGGTCGAGGAAGCGGGTATATTGCTCGTCGATCTTCTTCTGCTCTTCCGGCGTGGGATTCGGCCCCGCGATATCGAAGCTCCGGTTCTGCATGAAATCGAAATAGGTGTAGCCGCCGCCGGGCTTTCGCCGGCCGGCGAATTTGGCGTTGCACTCGACGAGTTGCGACGATTTTTCTTCTTTCGTCGCGGCTTTCTCGGCCTTGTCGGCGCATTCCTCGAAATCGACCGGCGCGCGCGACCACCACTGCGCCTGTGCGCGCAACGGCATCAGCGCCGCGCAAGCGGCAATCAGCAAAACGGATCTAGGCGGCACCATCACGCAGCACTTCCCCACAACACAACTCGCAACACCGCCTCTACGCGACGCAATTTCCGCCACCGCTGATTGTCGCCATTATCCCCGTGGCTGTCACCCCCGGAATGGGAGATTTGCCCGACATTTTTGGCGTGAATTTGGCCGCAGTGCACGCTAAGATGGTGCATGCCAGGACTGACCGGGGGCAGGGATATCGGTTCGGATTGAGGCGGATTTCGGTTCTGGCGTCCGTCGAGCGTCGCCGCGAAACCCTCATCGAGCACAATCTGCGACGGTGGGGTTTCCCGACCGGGGCGGATGGTGTTTCCTGCCGCTTTCGCCCGATGGAAGCCGCGAGCGGGCCGGTCGCGCGGACGGGACGGGTCTTGGAAGGGCAGCGAATGCTTCTGGTATTTCTTCGTCATGGCAGCGTCGCGGCGCTGCTCGTGGGCGCGGCCGCTGAAATCATGCTCTGGCTGTTCGGCGTCCTCGCGCTGCAGCCCGTCATGATCCTGCTCGGCGCGCTGATGTTCTATCTCAGCGAATACGGCATGCACCGTTTCGCCTTTCACGCAGCCCCGCTGTCATGGTCCGTGGCGCGCAAGCTGCAGCACCGCCTGCATTACGACCATCACGTCGAGCCGAACCGGCTCGATCTTCTGTTCCTGCCGATCTGGTTCCTGGTGCCGAATCTTGCCGTAGCCTGGGGGCTGTTCGCGCTTCTGTTCGGGTGGGACGCGGCCTGGTCCGCGCTGCTCGGCATGATGCTGGCGATCCTGCACTACGAATGGGTCCATTACATCGCCCACATTCCCTACCAGCCGCGGACGCGGCTCGGCCGCTGGATCAAGCAGTATCATCTGCGTCATCACTTCGTCAGCGAGAAGCACTGGTTCGGCGTCAGTAACCCAACACTCGACGGCGTGTTCGGCACCTTCCGCGGCCCGGATGCCGGCGAAAAGAGCGCGACCACCCGCAAGCTCTATTCGTAAGGCGCCATGATTCGTAAGGCACCATGTCGGCAGCGCTGAAATCGGCGCCGGGCCGAGGGTGACTCGGGCCCTCGTGGCTCCGGAACGGCAGACGATCGGTACCAGCGGGCGCGGCGTTCCCGGGAGAACGCGTCACATTGTCTTCCCGCCCAACTCCTCAAGCGCGGCCCTGGCATCCCTGAGGTCAGGCGTGTCGAAACCTTCCGTGAACCAGTTAAAGACCGGCTCAAGCAGATCGCGCGCTTCAGCATGCTTGCCCTGGTCGTGCCAAAGACGGGCAAGGCTGGTTGCCGCGCGTAACTCGAGCGATCTGGCCGCTTGTCGGCGTGCAACGTCCAAGGCACGTCGAAGGCAAGTTTCGACCTCTACCAGAGGGGCTATTGAATGCCGAAACATCAAAGTGCCCTGCAGGCGGTAGATTTCAGCTTCCCACCATCGTTCCTCGGTCTGGTCCACCAGCATCTGCGCCTCGGCGAGGCTTTGAAGACTTGCCCTCGTGTCACCAAGGATTTCAAAAACCTCGGCCAGCATGGTGCAGCGGAATGGAAGCCAGATTCCGGCCCCGAAAGCCCGCATGTCGGCGATCCCCCGCTGCAGCTCCGCCAGCCCCTCCTCACTCCTGCCCTCCATCGCGATCGCCCAACCACGGAAGCTCGTCGCCAGGGCAGCCCACGCCGTAAACCCATGCTCAGTCGCCAGCGTCACAGCGGCCTCGGCCTGATCGTGCACAATTCGCACGTCCCGGCGAAATTGAGAAACGAACGCGAAGCAACACTCCGCAAAGGCGACACTGAAGGGATGCTTCAGCTCCTGCGCCAATGCCAGCGCGTCTTTACCCCGTGTGTGGGCCTGGTCGGGGAATCCCATGAGCCAAAGACATAGTGCCGAGTAGCTTCGGCAGGCGACACCCGGGTCTTGCGCACTCCCGAACACGGGACCAGAGCGCTGCTCCGGCGCGTAGTGCAAGATGCCGTCCTCGAAGTGTCGCCGAGCCTCGGGTAATTTCGCCAGCAGAAGCGAGGAGTTGCCAAGCGCATAATGTGCGACAACGACCAGCGCAGGGTCGTCGTTAAGCTGCGAAAGGCGAAGCAGCGCTTCTCCGAGTTCCCGTGCCCTGTGCAATTGCGAGCGGGCTATGTAGCAACGCCAAAGACCAAGCAGGACCGGTGCGAATTCCGGCGTTTCATCCATCTGCCGACACAGCGCATGTGCCTGCAGGTAGGCCTGCTCTACCTCGATCGAGGAATGACCCTTGGTCGCTATCAAGGCAGCGCCCAAGCCGATGTGCAGCGCCAATTTGTGCTGAGTGTTCGCAGGCGTGTCCGGGAGGTTCTTGAGCAATTCGATGCCATTGCTGAAATGCCTTGCGGCTTCCACAAAGGCCGAACGGTCGCTGGCGTGCTGTCCTGCCAGCTTCCAGTAGAGCACGCCTCGCTCGTTGAGGCCCGCTGCGGTTAAATGATGCGCAATGGTCTCCGGCTCGCTCGCCACCACATCGGGAAACTGCTCTTCAAGCACTCGAGCGATTTCAGCATGGATTTGACAGCGACGGCTTCGCATCAGGCTTGCGTAGACCGCGTCTTGCACCAGTGCGTGCTTGAACAGATACTTGGCGTTCGGCGGCTCGCCCCGTTGAAAGATGAGCTCGGCTGCGGCGAGCTGATCGAGAACGGCTCGCAAATCGTGCTCTGCGAGGCCGGTTACAGCAGCGATCACCGAATAGGAGAACTCCCGGCCGATGGCAGCGGCCGTCTGCGCCGTGTCTTTTACTGCGGCGAGCCGATCGAGGCGTGCCAGCAACGAGGCGTGCAGAGTTGAGGGAATCGCAAGCGACGGCAGCGGGCCCCGAAGCACATATCGGCCGCCTACATCATTGAGCAGCCCGCTTTCCAGCACCGTCTTAGTCAGCTCTTCCACGAATAAAGGCACGCCATCGGTGTGCGCGAGCAGATGGCTCAATACCTCCTCCGGCATCTCCTTACCTTCAGCGACACTGCGGGCGAGCGCCTCGGCTTCGCGCTTTCCGAGGCGGTTGAGCGTCACTGTTGAGACGTGCGTATGGCTCGGCCAGGGAGCAGCAAACTCCGGACGCGCGGTGAGAACCAGCAAGACCGGCAGGCCAACGATGCGGTCGACCGCGAGCGAGAAGAGCTCCAGCGAGGTCGGGTCATACCAATGGGCGTCCTCCAAAACCATGAGCACTGGCCGCCGGGTGGCAAGCACCTCGAGCTGACCCAGCAAGACCTTGAACGCGCCGTCTTTGCGGCGTTGTGGCGTGAGGTCAAGCGGAGCATGCAGCGCGTCAAGCGGGATCGACAGAAATGGGGCAAGCATCAAGACGGCTTCCCTCAGATTCTCTGCTGTGGGCGCAAGCAGGGTCTCGAGCTTTGCAAGTTTCTGATCGGGGCTATCCTCACGCCGCAGATCGGCGGCGCGAGACAGTTGGCTAATCACGGGATAGAGTGCGCTGTCCTGGTGAAAGGGCGAACCCTGGTAGATCAGTCGAGTATGAGCGTCCGCGGCCAGCCGCTCCTGAAGCGCAAGCGTCAAGCGTGACTTGCCGATGCCGGCCTCGCCTGTCACCAGTACGACCTGTCCTTCGCCGTGCTTGGCGCGCGCCCAACGGCGCATCAACAGCTCAACCTCCTCTTCACGGCCGATGAGCGGCACTTGTGCCGAACGCAGAGACTCGAAGCGGCTCGCGGCGACGCTCTCCGCGAGCACCTGCCAGGCCCGTATTGGCTGTAAAAATCCCTTCAAATTTCGAAGGCCCAAGTCCGCATACTCGAACAGACCGCCCGCGAGCAACCTTGTGGTGGGGGCGATGATGATCGTATTTGGCTCCGCGATCGACTGCAGCCGAGCTGCCAAATTCGGTGTTCCGCCAACGATTGAAGGCTGGTCCGCCGCCGTGGAAGCAACGAGTTCGCCTACAACAACTATGCCCGTCGCAATCCCCACACGGATGAAAAGTTTTTCGGGCGAAGGGGGCAGGCTTTCGATGTCTTTAATGAGCTCCAGTCCCGCCCTGATTGCACGCTCCGCATCGTCTTCGCTGACCGCCGGATATCCGAAATATGCGAGAATGCCGTCGCCATGGTATCGGGCGACCAGGCCGCCGGCTGCCTCGACGATTTTTGTTGCTCGTTGTTGATAGTCCCTGAGGATGTCACGAAGGCTCTCGGGATCAACGCGCTCGCCGAGACCTACCGAGTCCACCAGGTCGCAAAACATCACGCTAAGCTGCCGATGCTCAGCGGGGCCTTCCGGAGATGAATGTCGTTGTTGAATTTTTGTCGAGGGCGCCGGTGCGTTTTGGCTTAACGATGCACCACAGTCAGAACAGAAATTCGAATTCGCTTGGTTAGAATGCCCGCACGTAGCGCATATGCGTGAGAGATGCGCACCACAATTGGCGCAGAACTTACTGCCTTCAGGCATCTCCGCCTTGCAGAACGGGCACTCCATTGGCACACCTACGGCGAAACCCGAAGCACATTACGACAGCAGCATGGCTTGTACCACTGCGTCAGAAAGGTACTTTCTTCTGAAGCCCGGAATGATCGCGCTTTCGCAGACTCGGTGGCAGCAAAGTATTCTGCTCAAGCATAGGTATGCCACCACAAGCAGCTTTACACCTCGACGCCAGGTAGACGGCATTGCCGGAGTGCTGCCTCGGCGGCACTGAAGCGACTGCCAACGACCCCGAGTGCATCCGAAAAAGGAGATTGTTGACTTCTAGTCTCTCTGACGCGGGGCCGGCTCGATGGCGAAAATTGGTTGCAAGATCCACTGCGCGAGATGGCTGGTATGCCAGCCGCGCCCTGAGCTCAAAGTGCCGATCGCCCCGTCGACCAAGCCCGCGTCCGGAATCCGCGATTGCTTCGAGCGAGTGCCGTGCTTATAATCAGTACCACTTAGGGTTGGAAGACAATTTTTTTGAAGGTGCCTGACGCTTTGCCGCAGTAGTCTTGCCGTTTCGCCCCGCTTTGTTGCGTGAGGAGATGCGTATGGACAGCAATCATAATGAAGGCATTTCTTTTTTCGACGTAATTGTCCTCGGTGCAGGCTGGTCGGGCCTGATGGCGTGCAAGTACTGTTTGGGCGAGGACCTGAAGACGCTGGTGCTGGAGGGCCGCGATTCAATCGGCGGTGTCTGGTCATTCACTCGGGACTGCCGCTACGGCGGCGTGATGACGACGACGGAGACGACCTCGTCGCGTTGCATCACCGAGATATCGGATTTTCCGATGCCGGAGAGCTATCCCGGGTTTCCGTCCCATGTTCAAATCCTCGCCTATCTCAATGCTTACTCCGACCGATTCGATCTCGAACGTTGCATACGTCTCGATCATCGAGTTGATCGCGCCCGCAAGGTTGACGGCGTGTGGCATGTCACGTGCACCAACGGCTCGGAATTTCGCGCCAAAAACCTGATCGTGTCGTCCGGTGTACATCAGCATCCCAACGACGTGTCGGGCGACGCTCCCTTCAGCAGCTTTGGCGGGCCAATCCTGCATAGTGCGGCCGTCAAGGAGGCGCCTCCGGATCTCGCCGGCAAGACGATTGTAATCTGGGGTGGCGGGGAAAGTGCCAGCGATATTGCGTTTCAGACCAGCAAGACGGCCGCGCGCGTCTACTGGTGCATTCCGAACGGCCAGTGGTTTGTCCCAAAGGTGGTCGACAGATGGTGGCCGTTTCCCAGCAAGCGGCCCAAGGTTGGCGACCAGGCATCGTCACGCGTTCGGCTGTTGCTGTCGCCGACGCGCGGCTTCTCGCCCTTCATCAACCAATATCTGCAGTTTTCTCTTGGCTTCAATGGCCACGGCCAGGAGGCGTGGAGAACCCATGCCCCCTATCACCAGTCTTTTTTCAACAAGAGCTACGAGGCGATGCCGCAGGTGAAGAGCGGGAAGATCGTTGCCAAGCGTCAAATCGAGCGCTGCGAGGGCAATCAGGTTTATTTCACCGATGGCAGTGTAGTGCAGGCCGACGCCATAATCACGTGTTCCGGGTATCGGTTGGTCATCCCGTTCTTCGAGCCAGGAACGACGACGGATCCGCAGGAGTGTTACAAATACTTGTTTGGGGCGGATCCCTCGGTTGCCTTTGTGGGATTTGTTCGCCCGGTCATCGGCTCCATTCCGGGGATCGCCGAGCTGCAGTCACGTTACGCTGCGATGGTATTTGCCGGGCGGCGCGTCCTGCCTCCGCTCGCAGAGCGCGAGCGAATCGCCCGGGTAGACGCGGCCTACTGGAATCGCCGTTTCCGCTTCACGTCTCGGCGGCTGCGGGGACTGGTTGATATGCCCTATTACAACGATCAGATTGCCCGACTGATTGGCTGCCGTCCCCGCTTTTGGAAGCTTTTCTTCACCGCGCCGCGCAAATGGTGGTGGGCGGTGTCGTCGCCGTGGAATGGTTGCCAATTCTGGCTGAACGACGAATCTCATCATGAACGGATTTTTGCTACCTTCGCGCGCTATCGCTTCAATCAGGCCAGCGAGGTCTATATCTTGCTGGCGCTGGCGCCGATCCTGCCCTTTGTCGGATTGATCAGCCGCGTCCGACTGTTCATCAACGAGCGCATGGTGTGGCGGAAGGAAAATCCGCAGCAAGGTGTCGTAGCAGCCACCGGCGGCAGCAGGATGGCGGAGCGCTCCGCATGATCGAGAGCAACTCGCCCATCGATTTGGTTCTCGCGCTTGTCCGGGTCATAAACGGCGAGGCACCACGGCTGGCAGCGAGCGAGATTCTCGATCCCATGGTCGAGATCCGCATGGATTCGACGGGCTATTGCGGCATCGACGTTTGGTACAAGTGGATCCATCTGATCCGCAACTGCGGCCGCGTAGCCGATTTGCGGATGACGCGGTGTCGGGCACGGTGCGATTCCCGCGACCCGTCGCTCGTTTACCTGTCGGCCCGGTGGACGGGAACGATCCGAACGCGGCGGATATCCGAAATTGCGACGTCCGACGGTGAAGCCTGCTACCTGATCCGCGACGGCCGCATCAAGAAAATCTGGACGCACAAGTCAAACTACGAATTCATCTTTGGCCGCTGGATCAGCTACTCGATCTTCTATTGGCTCTTTTTGGCTTGGGCTTTCATCCATTTCGCACTTTTGTCGTTCCGCAGGAAAGATCTTCTTGCTGATCTCGGTTGAAGATGCATCGCAGCGCAGGCGGGTATTCGTATCCTGGGCCCATCAACACCGTGATGTCTCTGCGAAGTTGATCCGGCGTCGATGAACTGCGTGTGACTCGGATCGATTTCGATAATGTGTGGTAGTGCCACGCGCACTCTGACGGTTGCTCTAGCAAAGGAAATAGGAAGATGCAGGCAGATGAGGGGCTGGCCGCATCGACGCGGGCCGGCGCAAATGCGGCAGCGGTTAACCGCCGACTGGCCGAGTGTAAAGTGTTGGAGTGCCCCGGTTCCGAACGTGATGCGATTGATCGTGTCATGACGGAGATTGCGGCGCATGGATTGATGGAGATTGGGTTTCTCGATTCTGGTCGCAATAGTGGTGGCGATTTCGGCCGACTGGCGGCGATTACGGAGACTTTGGCCAGTTATTCCGGCACCGTCGCCTCGATCTACGCTGTCAATGCTGTCTTCGGCGGTACCTGCCTGGCTCTGCTTGGAAATGCCGCACAGAAGGCGCGGTTCTTGCCCGATATCAAGGCCGGCAAATGTCAGGTCGCATTCGCGCATACCGAGCCCGAAGCGGGTTCGGACGCGGCTGCCATAAAGACCGCTGCGACAAGAGCTCCGGGCGGGTTCAGGCTCAGCGGCGAGAAAATCTTCACAACTGGTGCCGCGGTGGCTGACTACATCTTCGTCGTCGCGCGTAACGAGGCCATCGAGACCAAAGGGCGGCAGATCAGCGTTTTTATGGTCAAGCGAAACGCGGAGGGATTGACCGTAGAACGACTGCAGAAGATGTCCGAAAACCTGCATGCCACGTGTCGGGTCGTGATACGGGATGTCTATCTCCCGGAAGACATGGTGCTGGGCGGATTGGAAGGAATGGATGGCGCCGGGTCCGGATTGCGTGTTCTCGGCACGCTGGAGCGATTCGTCGTCGCGGCATCCAATGTCGGTCTCGCGCGAGCTGTGACAGATCGGGCTATTGAATTTGCCAAAGCACGGCACCAATTTGGCAAGCCAATCGCCGCCTTTCAAAGCATCCAGCATAAGCTCGTGGAAATGCGCACCCTGGTGCGCTCCATGAGCCTGATGGTTACTCATGCCGCGGACTTGCTGGAGAGCGGGGCGGATGCGACGGAACAGGTCTGCATGGCGAAGTATTATTGTGCCGAGCAACTGCAGCATGTTGTGGCTTGCGGCATGCGAGTGTTAGGGGGACGAGCCTATTTCGAGCCTGAGGATATGGAGCGTTACTACCGTGAGGCGCCGCTGGCTCTCTACGCCGGGGGTACGGTGGAAATTCAAAAGCATCTGATCGCACGGTGCATGGGATTACCTGCGGCGTAACCTGCTGAACCGCGAACTCCCATGCCAAGCAGCTGCAAAGTTTGCTGCGCAGAGGATGAACGGACTTTGAGCCGAGCGGTGCCCGACGCCCCAGCGGGGCAATGACGCGCCGGTTTGAAAAGAACGCTATAATACACGCGTGAGGTTCGAGGTGCGTCCGAGGAGGATCGTCATGAAATCACACGCTATTCCTTTCGAAAATCGCTGGACGGACGGCGAGCACGCTTGGCAATGGCATTGCGAGCTTGAGCGGCTGGGCGTGCCAAACGTGAGGACGATGTACTGCGAGCACCAAACGCATCATGGCGACGAGCGTTTGGTTGTCTTCGATATCCCTTCGGGATTTGTTCGCGACTGGCTGGCCTTCTACGACCGGCGCACCGCGCGTCAGGAGTCTCTCTGGCGCGCAAGTGTCGTTGCGTTGGGAGTCATTGCAGTGTCGGGGCTCGCGCTTGGTTTGCTGAAATAGCCGCCGAGTAGATCGGGCAGTGAGGTTGACGGGTTAGAGCTCCGCGACGGGCGTGATTTCCAGCTAATAATAGTCCTCGATCACGAGCGTGGCGAACTGCTCGAGCGTCGGCAATTTGGCCTGCGGGAAGGTGCGCTCCAGCGCCCGCAACTCGGATCGAACGGCATCTCTGGCCCGGGTCCGGCAGAGCTCAAGGACCCCGCTGCCGGCCAGCGAATGGAGCAGCCTCATATGCGTGGCGGGGTCCGTGGTTGCCGCCTGGAGTGCCGCTGTTGATCGCGCCCGGCGTGCCGTAGATCAGGTGACAGGCCGGCCCGCCGCGCCGCAGCCTGGCGCCGCCTTCCACATCATCCACGATCAGCGATCCCGCGTGCAGGATTTCCGAAAACGCCAGCCAATCCTGCAAGGGGTCGAAGTCGCCGCCCACCATCTCGCAGCAGATCGCCAGCGCGTATCCGCGCCAGCCCTTGCCGCCCCGGCTCAACACGTCGACCAGCGGCCTGGCCAGATCCTGCACGGAGGGAATGACGGATGGCGGAAGGCCGAGCGCGCCGGCTTCGCTGTTGCTCAGCAAGCTGGACGATATCGGTACGCTCTTCCCGGACCCATGGAGAAGACGCTGGATGGCCTCGAATGTCCTGCCGTTCGCTCGGCCGAGAAAAGGCTCGGCATGAAGTCGGGATACGCTCTGATCTGCAACCATACCCTAGCTCCCGCGCCTTGGAACGTAAGCCTTGGAATGTAAGGAGGATCAGTCTCCGCTCGGGAAAATCAGGTCTGGTACAAGCGGCGGGCCCCACTGAAATTGCCCGATTACCATTCTGACCAAAATTTGCCGTCCGAGCTACGGCTTTCGCGTTGGTCAAAAGGACGGATCGGAGGCTGGCGATCACGCGCGCGCTCTGCTATTTAACGCCCGGGCACCCGCGCATCCAAAGCGGGTCCTCCGGTCCCGTAGCTCAGCCGGATAGAGCGACGGTTTCCTAAACCGTAGGTCGCATGTTCGAGTCATGCCGGGATCGCCAGTTTTCGTTAGCTCCAAGCACCGGGTCGTTCGACCGGCGGACCCGTGCGGCGAGGTGGGGGATTTTTCCGTCCCGAAAAATGCCGGAACAATCAACAATACAACAGGGTGGAGGCTCTGCCGATGATTACCGCCATTGTCCGTTTCAAGCTTCCCGCCGGCATCGATGACGCCAGGGCGGCCGAACTGTTCCAGGGCTCGGCGCCGAAGTACCAGGGGCTTCCCGGCCTGATCCGCAAATATTATTTGTTCGATGCGGAAAGCCGAACCGGCGGCGGCTGTTATCTCTGGGACAGCCGCGAGGCCGCCGATCGCGTCTATAACGCCGAATGGCGCCAGATGATCGCCGATCGCTACGGCGCGCCGCCCGAGATCAGCTTCTTCGAGACGCCGGTCGTGGTCGACAACACGCTGGGCAAGACCATCCTCGACGCGGCGGAGTAGAAGGCGCATGGCCGGGCTTGACCCGGCCATGACAGCCTTGCTTACCGTAAACATAGCCAGCACGTGGATGCCCGGGACAGGCCTGGGCATGACGTACGGTTATTGTCCAAAAGAGGAATCGCCCATGTCCGCCAATCCAGTGCTGTGGGATCTTGACCAGCGCGGCGTCGCCACGGTCACGCTGAATCGCCCGGAGGTCAACAATGCCTATGACGCCGGGCTCATCGGCGGCGTGCTCGCGGCGATGGATGACCTCGGCAAAAAGCCTTCGCTGCGCGTCGTGGTGCTGAAGGGCAACGGCAGGCATTTTCAGGCCGGAGCCGACCTGAAATGGATCAACGGCGTGCGACCGAAATCCGTGGCCGAGAACGAGGCGGTGTCGCGCGCCACTTTCGAAGCGGTGCAGCGGCTGAACCTGCTGCCGATACCGACCGTGGCGCTGGTGCAGGGCGGCTGCTTCGGCGGCGGCACCGGCGTGATCTCCGCCTGCGACGTGGTGATCGCGGCCGACAATGCGATGTTCTCGATCACCGAAGTGCGCTGGGGGCTGACGGCCGCGATCATCATCCCGCAACTATGCGACGCCATCGGCGTACGGCAGGTCCGCCGCTACGCGCTGACAGGTGAACGTTTTGGCGCGGAGGACGCCCACCGCATCGGGCTGGTGCACGAGGTGGTGCCGCTGGCTGACCTGGAAAGCGCCGGCGCCAGGGTGGTCGAACAATTGCTGGCCAATGGCCCCGAGGCGCTCGCGGAAACCAAGGCGCTGGCGATGGAAAGCTCGTTCGGCGGCATGGGAGTCGACGACGAAGCCTATGCGCGGCTGGTGCGAATGCATGCGGCGCGGCGCCAGACCGCGGAGGCCTCGGAGGGGCTCGCCTCGTTCGCCGAAAAACGCGCGGGCAATTGGCAGGTGGGCAAGGCGTGAGGCAGCCTTACCTCGCCCCGCCTGCGGGAAGAGGTCGGATCGCCTCGGCGATGTGAAGCATCGTCCGGCGCGATCCGGGTGAGGGGGACTCTCCGCGAGTCCGGCTTGCGGAGACAGCCCCTCTCCCCGACCCTTTCCCCGCGAAGAGCGGGGAGAGGGAGAAGCGATCGATCCGGCGTCGCAAATCGCAAAAATCGGCTCAGCAGCCCCGGCAGATGCTGTGCAGGCTCTGGTAGACCGCCTCGCCGTCCTGCCGCATCTGCTTCAGCGAATCCATCGTCGTGGTGTCGACGGGCTTTTCGGGTTTGCGTTTAGCGGGGAGTTCAGCCTCCTGCCGCTGATAGCACGCCTCGCGCTCGGGCTTGGCCTGGATGAAGCGGCATTGTTCCACCGCCGCGAAGGCGGGTGCGGCGCCGAACAAGATGGCCAGCACGGCTAAAATGAATCTCAACAACCTTGGTCCTTCGATGAACATCTGGCCTCAGCCCGCGGATCGGGAGCCGTAGATCTTGTCGCGCAGCCGCCGCATCCCGTTCAGCCATCGCTCCGGGTTGGAGGCCTTGCGCTGCATGTACTCATACACGGTCGGGTGCGACAAGATCAGAAACCGCTCGGCTTCCATCGCTTCCATCACGATCCGCGCCACCTCCTCGGGCTGCATCACGCCGTCGACCCGCGCTGCGCTCGGGCCCGCCGTCGTCATGCCGGTCTGCACCGATTGCGGACACAGCACGGAAATCCGGATGCCCCGGTCGCCATATTGAATGGCCAGATGCTCGGCGAGCGCGACCGCCGCATGTTTCGTCACGCCATAGGGCATCGAGTTCAGCGAAGCCAACAGGCCCGCCGCGGACGCCGTGTTGAGCAGATAGCCGGATCCGCGCGCGAGCATTCCGGGCACCAGCGCGCGCGCCGCGAACACGTGGCTCATCACATGCACCCGCCAACTCACGTCCCAGTCGGCATCGTCGGCGGTCTCCTGTCCCTTGCGCGACAGGCCGGCATTGGAAAAGAACACGTCGACGGGGCCATACTTGTCCTCGGCCGCCGCGATCAACGCCTTGATGTCTTCTTCCTGGCCGACATCGGCGGTCACCGCGAGGCCGTCGATGTCGCCGGCGACCTTCGCCAGCCGGTCGCGCGAGGACTTGAGATCGGCGACCACCACGCCGCGCGCGCCTCTTTCCGCATAAGCGCGCGCCACCGCCGCGCCGATACCGCTGGCGGCTCCCGTGACGACGCAGACCTTGTTCTTGACGAGCATGATGCGAGGCTCCCGTATTTTCGTCATTGCGAGGAGCGAAGCGACGAAGCAATCCAGATTCCCTGGTGCGGAGAAAGATGGATTGCTTCGCTTCGCTCGCAATGATGGTCTGAAGACTTTTCGCCGATCACTCTGTCAGCGATGCTCTGTCCGTTCAACCCGCATAAAGCCCCTTGTCGTGCGCCTTCTGGACGGCCAGTGCGGACATCAGATCGAGCATCGGCGTCGACAGCCCCGCAGCGCGCGCGAACGCGGCCGGCGCTTTCACCAGCACGTCGATCTCCATCGCGCGGCCGAGTTCGTAGTCCTGCAGGATCGATGGCTTGTGATCGGGCGCCGGGCCCGAGCGGGTGAGGCGCCTGACGTCGGGAATATAGCGTTGCGCGACGCTGTTGGCCTCATCGAGCAGACGCGGCACCACGTCGCGCAGAGCCGAGTCGTCCCGCACCGCGCGGGCGGTCTGCCCGGTCAGCAGGCACAGCACCGACATCGACATGTTGGTCAGGAGCTTCGACCAGATCGTTTCCCTGATCCGGTGGATCGGTTGCGACTGGATCGAGGCTTCATTGAGCAAGGCCCGCAGGCGTTCGATCCGCGCGCTGGCGCGGTCGTCGCATTCCCCGACCTGCAGCATGTTTCGATCTGGTGAAAGATTTGCGACAATTCCGGGCGCGACCACCTCGTTCGACGAAAAAATCACGCCGCCGATGATCCTCTCCGGCGAAACAAGCGACCGCAACCGGCCGCCCGCGTCGAGAAAGCCGAGATCGGGCACATCGGGATGGTCAGGCGAAAGGCCGATGTCGTACCACCAGGGAATGCCGTTCTGGGCGAACACCACGGCGGTGTCGTCGTTGAGCAGCGGCGGCAATCCCGCGACAAGGCTTTCCAGCGACGTCGCCTTCAGCGTGGAGATGACAAGATCCTGCGGCCCGAGCGCCACAGGGTCGTCGGATGCCTTCACGCGCGCCGTGAATTCGGCCTCGCCGACCCGTAGCGTCAGGCCTCCTGTCCTGACCGCCTCCAGATGCGGCCCGCGCATCACACAGGAGACATCATGTCCCGCTAGCATGAGCCGTACCGCAAAATGGCTGCCGACGGCGCCCGCGCCGAAAATGCAGATTCGCATGAGAGGGAGTTTCCTGTTTGTGGTTCGACGGCGGAATGTCCCAGTTTCCACGGGCTTGCCCCGCGGCGCAACCAGCGATCCGCGTAACCCGGCCGCATCAAGCGTCATCAACACGCGCGAAAAGCCGGCACGCCGACAGGTTGCATATGGAAAAATGCTCAATCATGCGCTAATGTCGAGCCTGGAAGTTTTTTTACCGACTGCTCGCTTGAGATGAAATTTGAACGGACCGAGGCAGGCACCCGTTCGCCGAGGATTTTGAGCCAGGCCGCCGTGAAAGGCGGTCTGGCAGTTTGGCCAGAAAGCAATTTGGGAACTGGAGAAACACCATGGCACAAGCCGCCAAGCCCATGAACGCCGTCCAACGGAATTACATTCGACCCGGCGAAACCCGGCCGCGCCCGTTGGCAAAGAGTTCGCAGGCGCATCCCGGGGTAAGCCCGCTTCATCCCGTCAGCCATCGCAATGTCAGCTTTCAGCCGCTGCCGCGCCCGCTGGGATTGCCGCCCTATCATTATGATCTGGTCGAGAACTTTCCCGCCATCGGCGACGCCATTACCCAGGACAAGAAGCTGGTCTTTCATGTCGTCGGCGATTCCGGCGGCGTGCAGGACGGCGAATTCCAGAGCAACGTCGCCGAGCAAATGATCGATCATTTGACCAGCGGCAAGGGCGCCAAGCCGCAGTTTTGCTATCATGTCGGCGATGTCGTCTATTTCACCGGGATGAAGGACGACTATTACGCCCAGTTCTACGAGCCTTACGCGCACTACGACGTGCCGATCCTGTCGATTCCCGGCAACCATGACGGCGAGGTCGACGACCCCACCGCGCAAACCTCGCTCGACGGTTGGGTGCAGTATTTCATGCAGGCCCACCCCGATGTCGATCCGATCTCGAAAGACGCGCCGCGGGTCCAGCTCAATCTGCCGAATGTCTACTGGACGCTGGTGACGCCGTTCGCGACCATCATCGGCGCCTACACCAACGTGCCCGAGGGCGGATCGATCGATTCCGTTCAGCAGCAGTGGGTGACCAATGAATTCGCGACCGCCGCGACCGATCGGGCGCTGATTTTCGCGCTGCATCACCCGATCTATTCCTTCGACGTCTTCCACAGCGGCAGCTCCAAGATGGCGGACGTGCTGGAAAACGCCATTCGCGATACGGGGCGCGTTCCTAATCTGGTGCTGTCCGGTCACGTGCATGACTACCAGCGCATCGAACAGACCATCGCGCCGGACGGGCCGACACCGTTCATCGTCACGGGCAATGGCGGCTATCACAATCTGCACGCGGTTCATTCCGCGGTCGGCGACAAGTCGCCCGACACCGGCGCGGTGCTGAAATACGTCCAGGCCAAGAAATGGGGCTTCATGACGTTGACGATCGACAGCCACATCATTTCCGGGGTTACGACCGAGGTCGACCGCACCGGCCACGTTTCGAACGGCGACACGTTCAGTTACCCCACCAAGCCCGTCATCCTGAAATCGCCGAAGTCGGTTCCGACGCTGTGAGGCCTGGCGGCTAGGCGGTCGCCGGCTCGGGCATCTTTGCCTGCGCCGGCTCAAACGCGCAGGGCGGCCGTCCTCACGACGGCCCTGGGGCGATGGCAAAAGTCTCTCGGGCGGGGCATGATGCGTGCTCACACCGGGAATCGCAATTTGCCCCCCAACTCGATCGAAGAACCCTCCCGCCAAATCCCGCTTTATGGCGAGTATGAAGTCGCCGTCCTCGGCGGCGGGCCGGCGGGCATCGGCGCGGCGGTCGCCGCCGCACGCGCGGGCCGGCGCACGCTGCTGATCGAGCGCTACGGCTTTCTCGGCGGCATGGGCACGGCGGCGGGGGTGACGAATTTCTGCGGGCTGCACGCCAATGTGCATGGCGAGATGCATCGGGTGGTGCAGGGCATCGCGTCGGAGATTTTGGCGCGGATCGACGGGATCGGCGGCCTGAACGCGCCGCATCTGATCCTCGGCAAGATCCTGGCGCAGGCCTATGACACCGCGGCCTACAAGATCGCGGCCGACGATCTGCTTGAAAGCCACGAGGTCGATATCCTGTTTCACGCGCTCGGCGCCGGCGTGGCGATGCATGACGAGACGCGCATCAACGCGCTGTTCGTCGAGACCAAGGCCGGACGGCAGGCAATCCGCGCCAACATCTTCATCGATTGTTCAGGGGACGGCGATCTCGCCGCCTGGGCGGGGGCGCGTTACGAGGTCGGGGATAATGCGGGCAGCATGCTCTATCCCTCGATGATGTTCCGCCTCAACGGCGTCGACCCGGAAAGGGCCGGCGACGCCTGGCGGACGATCCCGGCGCTGATGGAAGCGGCCGAAGCCGCCGGCACGCATAGCTTTCCGCGCAAGGCCGCGATCGTGCGGCCGCAGCGTTCGCCGATCGAATGGCGGGTGAACTTCACCCAGCTCAAGCGCAGCGACGGCCGCGCGATCAACGGGCTCGAGCCGGATGATCTCACCCGCGGCGAGATCGATGGCCGCCGCCAGGCGATGCAGGCATTCGAGTTCCTGCGCACGGTGCCGGGCTTCGAGAAATCCTACATCGTCGACCTGCCGCCGCAGCTCGGCATCCGCGAAACCCGCCGCGTGGTCGGCGGCTATATGCTCTCGGGCGAGGACGTGCTCGGCTGCGCCTCGTTCGACGATTCGATCGGCGTCAACGGCTGGCCGATGGAATCCCATGTCGCGGGCGACGTCGTCTTCACGTTCCCGCCGATCCCGCAATCGCGCGGCTTCAATGAATTGCCGTATCGCATGCTGGTTCCCCAAGGCATCGACAATCTGCTGATGGCCGGCCGCTGCGCCTCGATGACCCATGACGGCCAGTCGGCCGCGCGCGTCTCCGGCGCGTGTTTTGCGATGGGGGAAGCCGCCGGAACCGCGGCGGCGCTGGCGCTCGGCGGCAACACGCCGCCGCGCGACGTCGCGGTCGACAAATTGCAGTTGCAATTGAAGCGGCAAGGGGCGTTCATCGGACAGGATCAGGCGATCCCCGAAGGGCTGTAGAAGGCCTGTTCCCATCGACGAAAACAGGTATACGTCGTCCCGGCGAAAGCCCTAGGGCATGCACACATCTTGAAAACCGACTCAAATACAGGGACTTAGATGACCCTCGGTTTTCGAGGCCCTTTACGTCGATGGCTCTGCGACCGTTGAAAAGACTTGCGTTTTCC
>JBGPSI010000051.1:0-25806 GCA_041490045.1 Bradyrhizobium sp. | reverse complement strand
AGATGCGCGTCAGCATCGGATTGTTGCTGTCGCCGCGCCAATAGGCGCCCGCAACCTTCATCAGCTTGAACGCGTTGCCGATCTTGCCGGTCGACGTCATGTGCGGTCCGCGGCACAGATCGAACCAGTCGCCCTGCTTGTAGATCTTGATGGTCTGGTCGGCAGGGATAGCGTCGACCAGCTCGACCTTGAACATCTCGCCGTTGTCGCGGAACACCTGCTTGGTATGTTCGCGGTCCCAGATTTCCTTGGTGAAGGGTTTGTCGCGCGCGATGATCTCGCGCATCTTCTTTTCGATCGCGGCAAAATCCTCCGGCGTGAACGGCTCGTTGCGGAAGAAGTCGTAATAAAAGCCGTTCTCGATCACGGGGCCGATGGTGACCTGTGTGCCCGGCCACAGCGATTGCACGGCTTCGGCCAGCACATGCGCGGCGTCGTGCCGGATCAGCTCCAGCGCGCGGGCGTCGTCGCGGGCGATGAATTCGATTCTGGCGTCATGCTCGATCGGGTCGGCGAGATCGACCACCGTGCCGTCGAGCGCCATCGCCACCGTGCGCTTGGCCAGCGACGGCGAAATGCCCTTGGCGATGTCGAGGCCGGTGGTGTTCTTCGGGAATTCGCGCCTGGCGCCGTCGGGGAAGGTGAGGGCGATCTTCGTGGATTCGACCGGTTTGAGATTCGTCAGGCTGTATTTGAAGTCGGTCATAAAGGTCTCCTGTGGCTCACTCCTGCGAACGAGCGCAGGTAAGCGGGATGCAGCGGTATAGCAGGCGATTCGGGTCCTGCAACCGGCAAAAGCGCGGGTTTCGAAGGCTTGAAAATGGCCTCAAGGGCGAGGCCGGCGCGTCCGCCATCGGAGGTTGCGGCGCTGCCATTCCTTGTTTAGCCTTGCCGTGTTCCGTCGTGCTGATCCCGGCATTTTCCGATGATGTTTCGCGCCCTCCTTGTCGCAGCCTTGTTGCTCGTCCACGGCGAATTGTGCGCCGAGTCGGTTCCGGCAGCCGCCGGATTTGAGCCGAAGCTGACCATCTATCTGGCAAGGGGCCCGGCCAATTCATGCGGACCGGGCTGCGATCGCTGGATTGCCATGGAAGGAACCGTCGACGCGGCCGCCGCCGCGCGGGTCAGCCGATTCCTGCGCGAGGTGAAGGACACCCGGCGCCCGATCTATTTCCATTCGCCGGGCGGTTCCGTCGAACCGGCCTACGCGATCGGCCGCCTGCTGCGCAGCCGGAAGGCGGTGGCGCGGGTCGGGCGGACGATCGTTGCGGCTTGCGCTGTGGGAACGCAGGTCGACGAGGCCTGCCTGAAGATCAAGAATGGAGGCGGCGAGGTCGAAGCCGCAATCTCGACCTATCATGCGATGTGCAATTCGGCCTGCTCCTATCTGTTTCTTGGCGCGACGACGCGCGAGGTGGCTCCGGATGCCGCGGTGGCCGTCCATAACTCCAAACTGACCATCCTCGTTCGCGGACATCCCCCGGCGCAGGCGCTCGCGGCCTTCAGGGAGCGAAGCCTGGCCAGGGCCGATCGCGAGCGCGCGTCGTTCATTGCCGCGATGGGTGTCAGCCATGAACTCGACGATCTCATCAGGACGGTGAAATTCGAGAATATGCACATCCTCACCCGGCCGGAGCTTTATCGCTTCGGCGTCGATACGCGGGCGATGGCCGAAACCGCGTGGAGCTTCGAGACCGCGGCCCGTCCCTATGTCCGCAAGATTGCGCTGGCAAGGAAGGACGATGGCGCAACGTTTCGAACCTTGGAGTGGCGCCTGTACTGCGAGAACAAGGATCGCGCGCGGCTGATGTTCGCGCGCGAATTCGACAAGGGCGCCGCCGACACGAATTCGGTGGTTATGATGGCGGGTTCGGAGAAGCCCGTGGCGTTCGGCAAATTTCCCGCACGAATTGGAACGTACGAGGCCTGGAGCGGGACGATTGCCTCCGATGCCATGAAGACGGTGCTAACAGCCTCTCATCTGCAGATGGGGGAGGGCACGTTGATGCCGGATGGCAAGGCCAGTCAGGAGATGTTCGACATCGACACCATGGGCCTTGAGCCGGCGTGGACGCAGCTCGTCGCGATTTGCCCGGCGGCGCCAAATCCCGCTGCTCCAACGAGGGCGGCGATAGCGCCGCCTGCATCCGCTCCGCCCGCACCTGCATCCGTTCCGGCGCCATGAACGCGTAGCAGGCCGCTGCAGGCGCTGATGCTTCGCGGCCGAATAATTTCTTCCGCCGCCTTGAACGCGTCATCCGCCTCACGCCGCCAAGCTGGATGAAACGCCGGGCGCGCGCGCTACGGCCGCAACTCATCACGCAAGAGGCCAATCGACATGAAGGTGACGCCGGAAACGCTGGCGGGCCGCTTCAAATGGCCGTGACATAGCGGCCAGGAACGGTTGCGGGAAATAAGAACGGTCGCAGAAATAATCGGTGTCCCGGCCTTTCCTTTCTGGCCGATCCGGGATACATGCATTTGCATGAAAAATCCGCCTGCCGATGGCCATATTCATCGCCGCTTCGCTCCCACCGCCCTGATGCTCGGAAATATCGTCACCGGCTGTTCGGTGCTGGCGCCGGCGGGCATGCTGGGCGAATTGTCGAGCGGATTGGGCGTGACGATCCGCGATGCCGGCCTCTTGATCACCTTCGGCGCGATCGTGCTGTGCATCGGCTCGCCCGTGACGGCGTGGCTGACCAGCCGAATCGAGCGCCGTACGTTACTGACGGCGGCCTTGGCGGTGATGGCGCTGAGCAACGCGGCCTCGGCATTTGCGCCGGATTATGCCAGCCTGCTGGTCATTCGCCTGATCATGCTGGCGGTTGGCGCGCTCTATACGCCGCAAGCCGCCGGCACCGCCGCGCTCATCGTGGCTCCGGAAAAGCGCGGCAGTACCATCGCCTATATTTTTCTCGGATGGTCGCTCGCCGCCGCCGTCGGTCTGCCCCTGATCACCTTCATCGCCAGCCGCTACGGCTGGCGCGCGGTCTATGGCGGCATCGGATTGGTCGGCTGCTGCAGTTTCCTGCTGCTCGCGTGGCGCTTGCCGCGCGGATTGGTCGGCTCGCCCGTCGATCTCAAGACATGGGCCGCACTCGGGCGAAACCGCATGGTCATTCTCCTGCTGTTGATCACGACGTTGCAGATGTCCGGCCAGTTCGTGGTGTTCACCTTCATGGGGCCGTTGCTGACGAAACTGACGCATGCCGGCCCCGACGCGGTCGGCCTGGTGTTCGCGTTCTACGGCGTCTGCGGCTTTATCGGCATCGTGATCGCGACCCGCATCGTCGATTCCTGGGGCCCTTACAAGACCTCGCTGCTGTTTACGAGCCTGCTGCTGGCCGGCGTCACCGGATGGGCGCTCGGCGCCGGCAGCTATCCGTTGATGGCCGCTTCCGTTGCGGTCTGGGGACTTGGCTTCGCCTCGACCAACTCGATGCAGCAGGTGCGGCTGGTCATCGCGGCGCCGACGCTCGCGCCGGCATCGGTGTCGCTCAATACCTCGGTGCTGTATATCGGCCAGGCCGTCGGTTCAGCGATCGGCGGGGTGTTGTTCGCGCGCGATCTGCTCCATGCCGCAGGCTACGTCTCGATGGGTTTTGTGGCGCTGGCGCTGACGATGGTGGTCCAGACCGGACGAGTGCAAGCCTCGGCGTCTCCGGCGTAAGTCCGACCTCCAAGGCGTCGCAGACCGTCGACAAGACCTCCGGCACGTGGTTTTTTGGCCCGGAATTTCCGGTCCAGACGCAGCCAGCCGGCTCGACTCGACGTTTGCTTTGCCTTACATCGGCAAGCGAAAACGTGGCTGAAGTGAGAAGTGATATGAGAACGATACTCGCGCTCGTCGTGGTCCTCTATTCCGGCGCGGCCCTGGCCCAGGGCGCCGCGCCCGCCGCCGGCAGCCCGCCGCCGACCGTCGGAGGAAAGCCGCTGGTCCAGGTGAAGTCGCACGGTTCGGCACCGAAGACGGAGCACCTGTCGGTCGCCAAGAAGATGTTGAATTGTCTCGATATCGACGATGGCACCAAGGGCCGCCTCGATTGCTTCGACGCGATCTTCCCGCCCAAGCCAAATCCGAAGGCGCCGGCCGCGAAAGGCGCAGCCGACTGCCGCTTCGTCAAGGAAGAGGATGAGCGGCTGACGTGCTTCAACGGATTCGCCGACAAGATTCCGAAATTCTGACAGGCGCGCTATCTGTAAGCCGCCGTCGCATCAGTCGCCGATGCGCGTCAGGATCGCCTTGAAGGCGACGCCGGGCAGTTGCAGCGCACTGCCTTCGAAGTCGACCATGTCGCCGTTCTCGAAACCCTTCAAGGTCAGCGTGATCATGTCGGTCCCGAACAGCGGCTTGAAGCCGGGGTCGGGATTGTGACGCAGGGTCGAAACCTTGACGTGGATCTCTTCGCCTTTGCGGATGTAGTTGCCGGTAAAGGCGAAGCCGGAATTGCCGCCGCGCAGTTTGCCCGCGGTGGCATAAAGCACGCCGTTGCCGGTGCCATGCACGGTATGAAATTCAACCTTGTACAGGCCTTCTTGCAATTGGCATCCTCGTCAGCGTGGAAATTTCTTATTGCACCCCAGGGTCCGCGCCGAACAATCCCGGGCATGGGTAATCGCGCGGCCGTCAACATGCCATTTCAATCAGCGCAGGATGAGAGCGTTATGACGATGTGAAGGCGCGCAAAGCGCGGTCAGCGGCTCGTGGACGACGATGCGCCGGCCGCGACCCTCGTCAACGCCGGCGTTGCCGCCATTTTGAGCAGCACTTCCTTGACCGGGTTTTCGGTCCAGGCGTGGGTGACGTAATCGCGATGCGTCACGCCATCGCCCGTCTTGACGAAGACCACGCTGCCGGGCTTGAGCGGACCATCCAGCTCATCCGAAATCGCGATGCCCTTTTGCCTCAGCATCTGCATCAATTCCTGGTCGTGCCGCTGGGTGTAATGCGTATAGGCGCTGACGAAAAAACCGGTCCGGTTGTTCTCGATCCAGGACGCGAACTTGTCCAGTTCGCCATAGACGGCATCGAGCAGGAACACGCCGCGGATGCGATTGCCGAGCCCGCCGACTTCCAGGCTGTAGGCGGTCGGCACGAAACCGCCGCTGTAGCCGACCAGGATGACCGGCATGTTGGCGAAATCCTTGCTCGCCCGCGGGTCGCCATAGAGGCTTGCGAGATGACTGGCCGACTCGTCGATGAAGCGCTTGAGCCCGCCGGGTTGCCAGAACTTGCCGGCGCTGGAATCGGCGGCATCGACTGCAAGCTGGGGCGCGAGCAGCACGGCGTTGGCGCCGGAATCGGTGATCTGTTGCGGCACCAGCTGCCGGTCGCGCACGTCGCGCTCCAGCGTCGCGCCGTTGCCGTGGAAGAACACGACGATGACACCCGGCTTGCGGATATCGAAACTCTCCGGCACATGCATCAGGACGCGGTTGTCGTTGTAGGTCGTGTCCTGCCAGTAGACCCGGCCGCCATAGCTGCGGTGGCCGCGCCGCCCGTCCTTGGATACGTCGAGGAACGGCGCATCGGTGCGCGGATTGTTGCCGAGATAGGGGAATGCCGAGGATTTCAGGCTGACCAGGGTAGTCTGATCCTCTCGCCGCAGCCGCTGGTAGGGAACGGTCGGCTCCAGGGACGCCACCCGATAAGGCGCGGACTGCGCTTGCGCCGTTCGTTTGGCGGCGGCCTCGGCGGGACGAAGCTCGCGAAAACTCTCGTTCGTGGTCGGGAAGCGATCCCTGAACTGAGGTCTTGGGAAGCGCTCGTCGAAGCTGTCGCCGATCGCTGCGTGCGAATTGGCCGCGAGCTGACCCGGGCCCGGCGCCTTGCCGCATTGAGCAAGCGCGAACGACAGCGGCACGAAAGCCGCCAGAATCGCGATCCGCCGCCAATCCGAACCGGCACGGCGGGCAGGGGCGGTCAACCGCGCACAGCGCGACGCACCCGGTGTCGGCACCCGGCCCGCGCGATCAGAATTCTGCAATTCCGCCCCGACCATCCACCACTGCCCCAATACGCCTACCGGCGTATGTCAGCTCGTTAACGTTGAGGTGACGTTAAAACACCCGGAAAACTCCCCATCCGGCACGCCAAAAGAACACGAAATCGTGTCCTGATTGTGGGACGGCAGCCTACCCTCCACAACGCCGCAGGCGCCATTTGGTATTTCAATACCAAATTGGGACCACCCACTAAGCTTGCTTGAATTGGTAGGAGGCACCCTGCACGATGAACGCGCGGGCGCGACGCCCCAAGGCGTGGACTGGCATGGCGGCATCAGAGACGGGAACCGCGGCATGGCCCGGCCGGCTTCCCGGAGGCGGCACCGTTTCGGTGATCGTGGCGACCGCCGTCGTCGTCGCCGACATGATCGGCGTCGGCGTCTTCACCAGCCTCGGTTTTCAGGTCAAGGACATCCCGTCCGGCTTTGCGATCCTTGCGCTGTGGATCGTCGGCGGCCTCGTCGCGCTGTGCGGAGTATTCTCCTACAGCGAACTCGGCGCGATGTTTCCGCGCTCCAGCGGCGAATACAATTTTCTCAGCCGCGCCTTTCATCCGGCGTTCGGATTTCTGGCGGGCTGGGTTTCGGCGACGGTCGGTTTCGCAGCCCCCGTGGCGCTGGCCGCGATGGCGTTCGGGGAATACGGCAAGTCGGTGCTGCCAGGCGCCCCGCCGCTGGCGCTCGCCCTCGGCGTGGTCTGGCTGGTGTCGATCGTCCAGCTTGCCGGGGTCCGGCAGTCCAGCACGTTTCAGCTGATCGCGACCATTTTGAAGGTGGTGCTGATCACAGCGTTCCTGATCGCCGGGTTCGTCGTCGGCACGCCGCAACCGCTCTCGTTCGCGCCGCAGACGGCCGACTTCGCCCGCATCGCCAGCGCGCCGTTCGCGATCGGGCTCGTGTTCGTGATGTATTCGTTCTCGGGATGGAACGCCGCCACCTACATCATCGGCGAGATGCGCACGCCGCAGCAGAACTTGCCGCGCGCGCTGCTGGCGGGGACGCTGATCGTGCTGGTGCTGTATGTGGCGCTGAACGCGGTGTTCCTGCACACTACGCCGATCGACAAATTATCCGGGCAGCTCGACGTTGCCCGCATCGCCGGCAGCCATATTTTCGGCGACATGGGCGGCCGCATCGTCGGTGCCATGATCTGCACCGGGCTCGTCTCCTCGATCAGCGCGATGATGTGGATCGGCCCGCGCGTGATGATGACGATGGGGGAGGACATCCCGGCGTTGCGGATATTCGCCCGCAAATCGAACCAGGGCGCGCCGGCCTATGCCATCCTGTTCCAGCTCGCGGTCGCGAGCCTGATGCTCTTCACCCGCAGTTTCGAGGCGGTGCTGGATTTCATCCAGTTCGCGCTGCTGTTCTGTTCATTCTTCACCGTGCTCGGCGTCATCAAGCTGCGCATCACCCAGCCCGACGCGCCGCGCCCCTACCGCGCCTGGGGATACCCGATAACCCCTTTGGTTTTCCTGCTCGTGACCGCCTTCATGATGTACTATCTCTTGACGGAACGGCCGTTGCAGTCCGCGCTCGGTACCTTGATCATGATTTCCGGCCTCCTGATTTATGCGGTTTTCCGCCGGCGCGACGATCGCGCAACGTCACATCCGGGCCGCGAATAGGAATGGTTCAGTTCACGAAAATTGCCGTCGTCGCTGCAGCCATGTTGCTGGCGGCCGAGCTGCCGGCGCGCAGCGCCGATACCGTCACCGCGAACGATACCGCGCTGTTCCTTGCGGGCATGATGCCCTCGGCCGATTCACCGCTGATGCCGTTGACCCGGGATCCCTCCTGGCAGCGGCATGCGAAATTCTTCGACGCCGCGTTCGGCCAGCTCGAGGAGCGCCAGCTTTCGAGGATCCGGAGCTGGGCGGCCGCCAATCTGGCTGCGCCGAAGCCGACTATGTTCTACATGTTCTCGGGCCCTGACTTCCTCTACGCCGACGCCTTCTACTCGAAGGCCACGACCTATGTGCTGAGCGCACTGGAGCCGCCGGGATCGGTCCCCGATCTTTCGAAATTGCCGCCGGGTGGCGTGGGCGCCGCGCTCTACGATGTCGAGCACTCGATGGGTTCGATCCTGAGCTTCAGCTTCTTCATTACCAAGCAGATGAAGGTCGATCTGCGCGAGGGACAGCTCAGCGGCACCCTGCCGATCCTTTATGTCTTCCTGGCGCGTTCGGGCAAGACCATTCGCGAGGTCAGTCCGGTCGCGCTCGACGACAAGGGCGCGGTGCATTTTGCCGGCGAAAATCCGGGCAGGAACGCGACGCAGGGCCTGCGGATCGTGTTCTCAGGCCGCGATGGCCAGCAAAAGACGCTGTATTATTTCTCGACCGATCTTTCCAATTCCAGCGTCAGGGCAACGGGCTTCCTGAAATTCTGCGAGACGCTGGCGCCCGGCAACAGCCTGATCAAGAGCGCGTCCTATCTGCTGCACTCCGGCAATTTCTCAACGGTGCGCGAATTTCTGCTTGCCCACAGCGCCACCATCATCCAGGACGATTCCGGCATTCCGCTTGCCGCCTACAGTCCCAGGAAATGGCGCCTCTTTCCGTTCGGCCGCTATGCCGGCCCGATCGACAAATTCCCCGGAATGTATCAGGAGAACTACGCCGAATTGTTCCGGCGGGCCCAGCCCATGGATTTCGGCATTGGCTACCGCTGGCGCTCCTATGAATCGAATCTGCTGCTGGCTGTCCGGGTGGCCTCCGATGATGCAGGCGGCACCGATACGACGGCGGCCCCATCGGCCGAAGCCGCGCCGCCGCGCAAGCCGGCGCGTCGGGGTGGGCCGCGCCCGCCGGCTCCGATCGGGCAGACGCACCGTTACTTCTGGTTTTCCCGCTGAAGCGCTCTCCTTGCGGAAGGCTTTACCAGCGAACGCTTTGGCTAGGCACGATGAAGGCCGCCGTATTCGGCGGCTTGTAGCTGCTGCTGAGGTACGTGCAGGCTGCGACGATCACGATGACAAGCGCCAGTGCCGCGATCAGATCGAGGTGGCGAGGATCATGACTCCCGTGGCCGATTTTTTGGCCGATTTTCCAGCGCATTGATTGGCCTCCCATCGAAAGGCATCACACCAATGCGACGCAGGCGCCACGGTTCCCGTCACGGCAGCAATGCGTCCTGCGCTTGAAAGCGGTGCAGCAAAAATTTCAGGGCGCGTTGACGCCGCGCCAGCGTCCGTACCGCCATGGCAGATACCACCGCGCGCCCGGCGGCGCCGTCAGCGGCACATTGTCGATCCCTGACGTGCCCCAGGGTTGGCAGCGCAATAGCCGCGCCAGCGTCATCCATCCGCCGCCCCACAATCCGAAACGCTCGATCGCTTCGTCGCCATAGACCGAGCAGGTCGGCAGATGGCGGCAGTTGTAGCCGACCAGCGGTGACAGCGTGTGCCGGTAAATCCAGATCAGGGCGCGGCCTGCGTTGCGCGGCAGCCGGGCGGCCGCGTTGGCGCAGTCCACACAGTGCTGTGACGATGAGTGCTTCATGGGCGGCTTGCTGCGATCGTGGGCGCGGAATGCGCGGTTCCATGGCATGGAACCTGTCATGGCAAGTAATTGTGCCACACTTTGAGAAATATCAATGGCTTGAGTGGCAGTGCAGCAAAGGTTCTATGGACGATGAAGTTTGCCGCGGTTACGCTTTTGATAACGCCCGCATGACAGAATCAATTGGCGTTGAGTTGGGGCCATTGCCACAGCCCGTTCCGGGGCTAGCGGGGAAGGAACCGAATTGAGGCTCGTGAAGTCGCTCAAATTTCGCGGCTGGGCGCTGCTCGGCGCCGTTGCTGTGGGCATCGCATTGCCCGGAATGGCTACGCCCGGCGGCCCGGCGCACGCCGGCGCCACCCTCGAAGAGCGCAAATTGCCGATGCGGTTCAGCTGGATCGCCTGCGAGCCGAATTGCGGCGGCTGGATCAGCGCGGTCGGCATCGTGACGTCAGACAGCCCCAGGGAGTTCGACGAATTCGCGCGCGGACGCGAGCTTGGCGGCGCGACCATCGTGCTGGATTCCAGCGGCGGTTCGGTGAACGATTCGATCGCGCTCGGACGGCGCTGGCGCGATCTCGGGCTGCTTTCAACCGTCGGCATCAGCGTGCAGACCCATACCGCGAAGGGCGATCGGGCCAGTATCGATCCGGAAGCCTATTGCGAGTCGATGTGCGTGTACCTGCTTCTGTCGGGCAAGATGCGCTACGTGCCCGAAGCGGCGCACATCCGCGTCCACCAGATCTGGATGGGCGACCGCGCCGACGATGCCAAGGCGGCAAGCTATACTGCGCAGGACATGATGATCGTGGAGCGCGACATCGGGCGTCTCGCCAAATACACCTTCGACATGGGCGGCGCCGGCGATCTGTTATCGCTGTCGCTGAACGTGCCGCCGTGGGAAGACCTGCATGAACTGTCGCGCGAGGAATTGCGGCTGACCAATCTCGTGACCACCGATGCGGTGGCCACGGTGTTGCCGAAGGTGGACGTCGTCAACGCGGCGGTGGCTGAGGCAGCGCCCAAGCCGGTGCAGGATCGCTTTGTCACGAGCGCAGGCGACGCCGGGAGCAATCAGCCGGCCGTAAAATCCACCAAGACGGCGGAAGCGGTGGTTCCGACCGGCGTCATCATGGCGACCCCGGCGAAGTAGCGGCGGCGATTAATCCCTGCCTTTGAACCCGCCATTCCGGGCAGCCCGCACGGCCGAGCCCCGGAATCCCGCGATGACGAAATCCCAATTCCAAGATACCAGGTTCGCGCTGGCGCGCGCCCCGGAATGACGGGTGGGCAGCTACGCCGATGCCGGCTGTTTTGCCTTGGCCTCGATCTGGCCGATGGCGTCGACCACGGCGTCGAAGGTCAGCATGGTCGAGGCGTGGCGGGCCTTGTAGTCGCGCACCGGCTCCAGCAGGGCGATATCGGCCCATTTGCCTTCCGGAGGCTTGCCGTTTTCCTTCAGCATCTTGCGCACGGTCTCGCGTAATTCGCGCAGTTCGCTCGCGCTCGAGCCGACCACGTGGCGTGCCATGATTGAGGAGGAGGCCTGGCCCAGCGCACAGGCCTTCACGTCATGGGCAAAGTCGGTGACCACGGCGCCGTCCATCTTGAGGTCGACCTTGACGGTCGAGCCGCACAGCTTGGAATGGGCCGTGGCGCTGGCGTCCGGCGCGGGCAGCCGCCCCAGCCGGGGGATATTCCCGGCCAATTCGATGATCCGCTTGTTGTAGATGTCGTTCAGCATAAGCTTGAGGCCTCGGGCTGCCAGATACGATCGCCCTTGGCGGGCGCAGGCGACAGTCCTATATATGGGGGGCAATGGCGGAAATACAGTCCGGCCGTTGGTGTTAGGATTGTAAGGCTCAGGCGTCCGGCGGCAAACCGCCCCGTCTGCCGGTGACACTCCGGTCCATTTCGGATCGGTCGAACGGAGTTGACATGGACGCATTGATAAAATCCCTCCGCCCAGGCAAATCTTCCGAGACCAGGCCTTCTGAAACCAAGCCTTCTGAAACCAGGCCATCCGAGGCGAAGATACCGGAGGTCCGCCCGGCGGAACTCGATCCTTCCGAGTTTCTCGCGGCCGCCGTTCGCGCCGACCAGCCGCGCCCCTCGCGCGCCGAAGCGGAAGCGGCGGTGGAGACGATCCTCAGCTACATCGGCGAAAACCCGCAGCGGGAAGGTCTGCTGGATACGCCGCGCCGCGTGGTGGAAGCCTATGACGAACTCTATCAGGGCTATCATCAGTGCCCGGCCGAAGTGCTCAACCGCACTTTCGGCGAGACCGCGGGCTATGACGATTTCGTGCTGATCCGCGACATCGAATTCACCTCGCAATGCGAGCATCACATGATGCCGTTCTACGGCAAGGCGCATATCGCCTATACGCCGGTGGAACGGGTGGTGGGACTGTCGAAGCTGGCGCGGCTGACCGATATTTTCGCGCGCCGCCTGCAGACCCAGGAGCATCTCACCGCCCAGATCGCCGCCGCGATCGACGAGGTGCTGAAACCTCGCGGCGTTGCCGTGATGATCGAAGCGGAGCATACCTGCATGTCAGTGCGCGGCGTTGCCAAGCACGGCGCGTCGACGTTCACCAGCCGCTTCACCGGCATGTTCCGAGACAATCCGGCGGAGCAGGCGCGTTTCCTGTCCATGGTGCGAGGGTCGCTGCGGTAACCTCGCTTTATAGTTTGTTTTCGCGAGAGCCGACCGTGTCGACAACAGCAAATAACAACGAGATCGAGGAAGGGCTCACCTTCCAGCCCAAATTCGACGCGTCCGGCCTCGTCACCTGCGTGGCCACGGATGCGGCGAGCGGCGACGTGCTGATGGTCGCCCACATGAATGACGAAGCCCTGCGCAGGACCATCGCAAGCGGGGAGGCCTGGTACTTCAGCCGTTCCCGCAATGCGTTGTGGCGAAAAGGTGAGACTTCGGGTCAGACCCAGCGCGTGGTTGAGATGCGGCTCGATTGCGATCAGGATGCGGTCTGGATTCGTGTCGAGCAGCGAGGGGCTGCCTGCCACACCGGCCGGCATTCGTGCTTCTACCGCAAGATCGAGGCAGGCGAGGGCGGCGCGCGACTGTCGTTTGTCGATGCCGACAGGCTGTTCGATCCCAAGGTGGTCTACCGCAAGTGAGGCCGTCATGCCTGGGCGCTGAAGGCGAACCCGGAATCCCGCGCCATCACTCTCCAGATTGCCGGTTTGCGCCCAATGGCGCATCCCGGAATGACGACCGAAACCTCGTTAACCTGCCGTTAACCATAATCACCGCAGTGTGACGTCGGCCTGGACGTTAGTGGGAGCTCTCGAACAGGCTGGAGGGGTCGTTTCGCGGGGAGCGAGGACCAGACATGTCGGTTGATACTTCGAGCGCCACGGCAACGGCAGGTGTCAACCCGTCGCGCGTGCGGATCGCCGGCGCGATCAAGCAGGCCGCCAGCACCACCGGCACCAGCTTCGAATACCTGCTCGCCACCGCGAAGATGGAATCCAACTTCAATCCGACCGCGGGCGCCTCGACCTCGTCGGCGCACGGGCTCTATCAGTTCATCGACCAGACCTGGCTCGGCACCGTAAAGGAAGCCGGCGCACAGCTCGGCTATGGCCAATATGCCGACGCCATCACCAAATCCTCCTCCGGCGGTTACTCGGTCAGCGATCCCGCCGCGCGAAGTGAGATCATGAAGCTGCGCGACGATCCGGCCGCCGCCTCGTCGATGGCGGCCGTGCTGACCCAGTCCAACAGTTTCAAGCTCACCGGCATGATCGGCCGCCGTCCGACCGACGGCGAACTCTACATGGCTCATTTCATGGGAGTGGGCGGCGCGGCCAAGCTGATCTCGAACGCCGAGGACAATCCGCAGGCATCGGCGGCGCGGCTATTTCCGAACGCCGCCGCGGCCAACCGCTCCATCTTCTACGATCGCACCGGGCAGGCGCGCACCGTGTCCGAAGTCTATTCGGTATTGACCGCCCGCTACGCCGGCGCCGCCAATTCCCAGGCCACCCGCACCGCGATGGCGTCGGTCGGCGGCGACATCATCCAGCCCAGCGTCGCGGTCGCAAGCGCCGCGCCGGCTGCGCCCGCGATCGACAGCGCCGCCTATCTGTCGACGTTTCCGGATGTCCACGCGGCGGCGCCGGTCACGATGGCTTCCGCATCGACAGCGGGCAACGGCGCGCCGTCGAGCGATCGGGTCTTCCGCTCGCTGTTTCAGGCACCCGGCGAACGCGCGCAGCCGATCTCGCCGACGGTTCGGGAATTGTGGGGCAATTCCTCGTCGCTGACTTCGGTTGCGAGCGCAGATCCGGTACCGGCCGCGGGCCCGGCATCGACGCGCACGCCCGACGTCCGCGCCCCGCAGCCGCTCGATCTCTTCAGCGACCGCAACGGCACCTTCAGCTAGAGGCCACGCCGCGGTCGCCTGGCCCGGTTTCGCGCCCTTAACAAAACGTCAATAAAACCAGCCGTTTATGGTGAACGCTTTGTTAAGCGTCGTGGTTTATTTTGTCTTGTAGTGGCACCGCGTCACGGTGTCGTTTCAGGTTGCGTAAGCCGGCAGGACCATGATCGTTCGGCAGTTCATAAGTTGGATACGGACCGCTCCGGCAGGCGAGCGGGCAGAGGCAACGCGGGCCTTAGCGCGGGCCTGGCTGATTTCCGATCTCACTGAAGAGGATCGCGCCGCCGCCGAGGGCGCGCTGCTGATGCAGCTCGACGACGCGTCCCCCCTGGTGCGCCAGGCCATGGCCGAAGTATTTGCCCGCAGCACCGAAGCCCCCGCGGCCATCGTGCAGGCGCTGTCGCTCGACCAGCCGTCGGTGGCGCTGCCGGTGCTCGAATATTCCCCGCTGCTGATCGACGCCGATCTCGTCGACATCGTCGCGACCGGCAATGACGAAATGCAATGCGCCATCGCCCGCCGCATCAATCTGCCGGCCTCGGTTTGTGCTGCGATCGCCGAAGTCGGCTGCGCCTCGGCGGCGCTCGAACTGATCGAAAACGCCTATGCCGAGCTCGCGCCGTTTTCATGGGACCGCATCGTCGAGCGGCACGGCCATCTCGCCGCGATCCGGGAATCGATGCTGGTGCTGGAGGACCTTCCGGCTGCCACGCGGCTCGCGCTGGTCGCAAAACTCTCGGACACGCTGGCGCAATTCGTGGTCGCCCGCAACTGGCTGAGCGAAGATCGCGCAGGCCGCATCGCCAGCGAGGCGCGCGAGCGCTCGACCGTCAATATCGCCGCGCGCTCGCGCGGCGACGACATACGGGGCCTGGTGCTGCATCTGCGCGCCACCGGCCAGCTCACCGCCGGCCTGATCCTGCGCGCACTGTTGTCGGGCAATCTCGAACTGTTCGACCATGCGCTGTCGGAATTGTCCGGCCTGCCGCAGGCCCGCGTCTCCGCGCTGCTGCACGATCGCGGCGGCGCCAGCCTGGAGGCGCTGCTGCGGCGCGCCGGACTGCCGGCATCGACCTTCGCCGCGTTCCGCGTGGCGCTCGAAGTCTGCCATGAGACCGGATTTGTCGATACGCTGGGCGGGGCTGCCAGGTTGCGGCGCCGCATGGTCGAGCGCGTGCTGACGCATTGCGAGACCGATCCGATGGCCGCCGAGCCGCTCCTGATCCTGTTGCGGCGCTTTGCGACCGAATCGGCGCGGGAGGAAGCTCGCCTGTTCTGCGACGAGCTGTTGGCCGAGGACGCCGTTGCGCTGATGCCGGACGAGCTGATCGCGGCGTGATCATTCGTAGCAACCATTAAACGGCGGTGAAGCGTGCCCACCATTTCAATTGCAACATCGAGTGGTTGGCACGGCGCAAGCGCGCCATTGCCCACCCGACAACTCTGAAAGGCCGCGGCGTACGACGAAGTTGAAAATGCGGTGCCTTTAATCCGCCGGCGCGAGGCTCGGCGCAAGGATCGCCTCGAGGTGTTCGGGGCGGTCGCGATTGGCCTGCATGAGAAACTCGTCCGCGACGCCGCGCAATTGCCGGCTCAACATGGTCGCCATGGCGACGGTGTCGAGCTTGGTGCGTTCGCGCACGATCGCCTGGATGGCGTTGATGTGATGGGCGATGAGGTTGGAGGGCACCTCGGCCAGTTCGGGCGCGTGCTCGATGATCCTGCAGAGGCTTTCGGCGGCGGCGCCGGCGGAAGGGTACCCGAAGGTGGCGGCGTCGCCCTTGATGTCGTGGGCGGCGCGAAACAGCTCTTCGCAATTCTCGTCGGTAAAGCCGTTCTTGAGAACGGCGGCGTGCGCGGCCGAGAGCCGGTCGGCCTCGACCGTCATCCAGTTCTTGAACTCGCTCGACAGGCCGGCAAGCGCCTTTTCCGCGCGCGCCACGGGATCGTCGAGATCCTTTTCCTTGACGCGCCGCAACACCTTGCGCAGCGGATTGGGCTGCGTGATCACGTGGTGGTCGGCGAAGGCCTTGACCTCAATGTCGCGTTTTTCGTTCGCCATGATGGTTTCCTTCGGTCGCCGGCGCTAGACGGTGGAGCGGGCCTTGTCGAGCAGCGACGGCTGCTGCAGCACTTCCACTTCGCCGCCGACGCGACGTTCGGGACCGATATAGGCAGTCGAGGTGTTGCGCCGGCGGTCCGGGCCGAAATAGGTCTTGGTCTTGATGAACGGGCGCGGGTTGGCGACGACGTTCAGGATGCGCTGATAAAGCCCCTTGGCCGAAATCGGCTTGGCGAGGAATTCGGTCACGCCGGCGTCGCGCGCCACCGTGACGCGCCGCTTCTCGGAATGGCCGGTCAGCATGATGATGGGGGCGAAGGGATTGCCCTTCGATTCCGGTTGCCGGATCATCTGCGCGAGCTCGAGGCCGTCGAAAATCGGCATCGACCAGTCGGTGATCACGATATCCGGGACGTAGTGGCTGTACATTTCGAGCGCGGTGGCGCCGTCTTCGGCTTCATAGACCTCGCGCGCGCCGAACGAATGCAACAGCGTCCGCAGAATGCGGCGCATGTGCGGATTGTCGTCGCACACTAGAAATCGCAGCTTGTTGAAATCGATGCGAAACATGACCGGGCCCTGGGGAGCGTACCGGTGACAACGGTATACCCGGCGTTAACCATATCGCGGCGCCGGTTAAGGAATGGTTTCGGCGAGGGCCGGGGCAGGGCGGAAATCCGGGACTAAACTCCGAATTGTTCGCTCAAAATGCGCTCTTCCAGGCTGTGGCCGGGGTCGAACAGCATCCGCATCGAAATGGTCTTGTCGGACAGCACCTCGACGCGGCAGACATCGCGTGCCTCGTCATGGTCGGCCACCGCCGCCACCGGGCGCTTGTCGCTCTCGAGCACCTCGATCACCACGAAGGCGGTGTTGGGCAGCAGCGCCCCGCGCCAGCGGCGCGGGCGGAACGGGCTGATCGGCGTCAGCGCCAGCAGCGGCGCATTGATCGGGATGATCGGCCCCTGCACCGAAAGATTATAGGCGGTCGACCCCGCCGGCGTCGCCACCAGCACGCCGTCGGCGGCGAGTTCAGCCATCCGTTCGCGCTCGTCGATCAGGATCCGCAGGCGCGCCGCCTGATGGGTCTGGCGGAACAGCGCGACTTCGTTGATGGCATGATGAATATGCACCACGCCGTGCACGTCGGTGGCGCGCATCAGGAGCGGATGGATCACCGATTCCTTTGCCGCCGCGAGCCGGGCGTGCAAATCGCGGGTCGAGAATTCGTTCATAAGGAAGCCAACGGTGCCGCGATGCATGCCGTAGATCGGCTTGCCCGTGCGCATGTGCTGATGCAGCGTCTGCAGCATCAGGCCGTCGCCGCCGAGCGCTACCACGACGTCGGCCTCGGCGGGATCGCAACTGCCGTAGAGCTCGACCAGCTGCTCCAGCGCCGCTTGCGCTTCGGCACCGGGACTCGCGACGAAGGCGATCCGGTCATATCGCTTGGGGCTGTTCATGGGATCGTGGGGCTCATACTGGCGCCGGTGGGGGCGAGGTTTCCGCGGAAGGTCGTCTATACGACCTTGGCTGTGCTTGTCGAGATGATAGAACCCTATTTTCAGACGGCGCGATACGCCGTTCGGACAGACGTTAAATCTTGTTCGCCGCGGTGGCGATCAATATTTGGCAACAATCGGTACTTGTTATAGCAGTCTTGCTTGATCGCCGCTTTCCAAACCGCGAGGTTTCCAGAATGAAGACCGTATGTGCCGCGGTTGTCGCGTTCGTTGGTTTTACAGGACTGGCCGCAGCCCAGGCTCCGGTCGCCGTCGTCGAGGACGTGCAGGGAAAAGTCACCGGCGCCGAGTTTATGGACTACGTCGCTCCCGGACAGGTCATAAAGCTCGGGCAGGGCAGCTCGATCGTGCTCAGTTACATGAAATCATGCTGGCGCGAAGTGATTGCCGGAGTGGGTACGGTAATCGTGGGCGCGGAGGACAGCATGGTCCATCTGAGCGAAGTCAAGGCCGGCAAGGTAAAGTGCGACTCCAGCCATTCGCAACTGATCAATCGGGAAGTCGGCGAAAGCGCCGCGACCGTAGTCCGGAGCCTGGCCGCAAAGGGGGCGATGTCGCCGCAGTTTACGCTCTACGGCCTTTCGCCGATCGTCGAGACCACTGGCCGCGGGAAGCTGGTTGTTGAAAGGCTCGATCTGAAGGGCGAGCGATACGACGTGGATCTCACCACCGCTTCTCTAGCGCGGAAAAAGTTCTACGACTTTGCCAGGACCGGCACGACGCTGAAGCCCGGAGGGATTTATGCTGCAAGTCTAGGTTCGCGAAGGACTGTCTTCTCGGTCGCTCAAGAGGCCGAACCAGGCCTGACCCCGATCGTCGGCCGGCTGGTGCGTATGGAATAACCGGGCGAATTCGAGTCCGGACAGCGCGATGCGTGGCCTCACCAAGCGAGATGCGGTCGCTGTCCTTCTGATCGCGGTGACGTGCGGCGTTGTTCCAACCCTTCCTCCGTTCAACCTGATCCACGGCTGGTCGATCGATGCTCTCACCGCCTTGCGCTGGGAGGCGTTCGGCGCGCGCCGCGATCCCGCCACCTCGCCAGTCGCGGTTATCGCGATCGACGAGGAGACCTACGAAACACCGCCCTTCAAGGGCTCGCCGACGCTGACCTGGACCACGGAAATCGGTCGGGTTCTGAGCGCGGTGATTGACGGCGGCGCCAAGGTGGTGGGCTTCGATATCGTATTTCCCACGTCGATCGAACAATCCGAGCTTCCCTTTGGCGACGATTTATTGGGAGCGCGAATGCGCGGCTTCGACCGGCCCTTCCTTCGATCGCTTGCGAAAGGCGCTTCCGCCGGCAAGGTGGTGCTGGGTGAAACCCTGAGCGGCGAGGGACCTTCGCCCGGACAACGGATCGCGGTGGGTCAGCAGAAGAATATCCGCCCGCTTAACGTCTTTTCTGACCCCGATGAAGTGGTACGGAGAGTACCGCTGATGTTCCGGGCTGACGGGGAGCAGATACCCTCGATGGCGCTGGAGTTGGCGGCGCGCGCGCTCAACACCGAACCGCTGGCTGCCGAAAATGAAAGCGTGACGCTCGCCGGCTATCTCATTCCGAGCGCGGTGCCAAATACGCTGACGTTGAATTTCGAGGGTGGCGCCAATGATGTCAGGACGTTTTCGCTCGCCGATCTGCGGGCCTGCGTCGAGCGCAACAATACGGAGTTTTTTCGGCGTGAGTTCGCCGGCAAGATTGTCATCTTCGGCACGCTGCTCGGTTCGGAAGATAGAAAATTCACCTCCAAGCGCTTTGCGACCGGGCTCGATGGGGCGCGGGCGCCGCGTTGCGCGCTACCGCCGGCACAGCCGTCTCCCGGGCAATTCAAACGGGGCTCGATCGCCGGCGTCTATATTCATGCGACGGCAGTCCACAATCTGATGATGCAGGACGCGGTTGTCGAGCCTGGCCGCCTGGCGACAACGTTGATCGTAATCGCTTTTGCAATGCTGGCCGGGCTTGCGGCACGCACGCTTGCGCCGGCTGCCGCCGCGGTTGTCTTTCTCGGCGTGTTTGCGATCTGGACATGCCTGGCGACATTTGCATTTACAGGGGCATTGGCTTTGCCGCTCAGCGAGCCGTTTCTCGCCGGATTTTCCTCGATCGTTGCGATTGTCGGCTACCGCCTCGGCGTAACTGACAAGGGAGAACGATTGCTCCGGAAGAGTTTCGCCCTTTATCTCGCGCCGCAGGTGATTGAAAGGATGCTGGCGTCCAAGAAACTGCCGGTGCTGGGCGGCGAAACGCGTGAGGTTACCGTGTTCTTTTCGGATCTGGAGGGCTTTTCCTCCATCTCGGAAAAGATGACGCCGGCGGACCTTGTGGCGTTCATCAACGAATATCTGTCCGCCATGACCGACATCATCGAAAGCCGCGGCGGCTATATCGAAAAATATGTCGGCGACTCGATTGTGGCGGTGTTCGGCGCGCCGGCCGACGATCGCGACCATGCGAGCAATGCGGCGCATGCTGCACTCGGTTGCCGTGCGCGCCTGGAGGACCTCAATCAGGGCTCCGCAGCCTTCAAGGGCTATAAGGTATCCCACCGGATGGGGCTCAATTCAGGCGAGGCTCTGTCGGGAACATCGGCTCGCGGCGCCGCTTCAATTATTCCGTGATGAGCGACGCGGTGAACGTCGCCTCGCGGCTCGAGGGCACAAACAAATACTACGGCACCACGATCGTCGCCTCGGAAATGACGGTTGCGCTGACCGGATCGAAATTCGTGTGGCGCGAACTTGACGCCGTCCGCGTCCAGGGACGCTCCGCGCCGGTCAAGATCTACGAACTTCTCGCGGAAGCGGGGCAGGAGACACCGCAGCAGGTTGCGTCTGCTGCGACCTATGCAGAGGGTCTGGCGCACTGGCGGGCGCGCGAATTTGACGCCGCCGCAACGTGTTTCCAGCGTGCCGCCGAGATCGACAAGCCATCTGCACTGTTTCTCGGCCGGGCGAACGCATTTAGAAGCAATCCCCCCGGTCCGGATTGGGATCCCGTCAGCACGTTGGAGGGGAAGTAGAAGACCGGTTGGGGCATGGACGGATCTCGGCGTCAATTCGGACGACTGTGTTCTGACCTTGTCGGCCATGCGATCACCGACGTCAGCGAAATTGCGATCGTTCTCGATCACCGTCTGTTGCCGATAACGCCAAGCTGTCGCAGTTTTGAACTAGAACCTGCGGTTATCCGGGACGGTCTCGTGCGATAATGGGATGTGCCGGACCGATCGCGGGAAGCGGAGAGAGGATCAAACATGGCTATTCGTCTTGCCGCGTCGCACCAGGCAGGTTTGGCCGCAGTGCTGCTTGCCTTCACCATGCTGGCGACCGCGCGTGCCGAGGATGCGCCGCCGCCCAAGGAGCATCCCGCAGCGGCGCCCTCGGGCCAGAAATCCGGAGCAGGCCAGGCCGGCGCTCCGGCTTCGCCAGCCGCCGCCGAGCAACACAAATTGCCGCCGGATTCCACGACCAAGCAAACGCTGGCGCTTCCCGGGCGCACGCTCGCTTTCACCGCGACCGCGGGCTCGATCCGCCTGTTCGACGGCAAGGGCGAGCCGCAGGCCGATATCGCCTATACCGCCTATCAGCTGGATGGTGCCGATCCGGCCACGCGGCCGGTGACCTTCCTGTTCAACGGCGGGCCGGGGGCTGCGTCCGCCTATCTGCAGCTCGGCGCCGCCGGGCCGTGGCGGCTGGCGATCGACGGCGATGCCGCCATTCCCTCCGCGTCGCCGGATCTTCAGCCCAACGCCGAGACCTGGCTCGATTTCACCGACCTCGTCTTCATCGATCCCGTCGGCACCGGCTATAGCCGCTTCGTTGCGACCGGCGATGACGTGCGCAAGAGGTTCTTCTCGATCGATGGCGACGTCGCCTCGATCGCGCTGACGATCCGCCGCTGGCTGGAAAAATCCGGCCGCTTGCTGTCGCCCAAATTCGTCGCCGGTGAAAGCTATGGTGGCATCCGCGGCCCGAAGATCGTTCGCAATCTGCAGGTGGAGCAGGGCGTCGGCGTCAAAGGGCTGATCCTGGTTTCGCCGGTGCTCGACTTCCGCGAGTTCACGGGCTCGAGCCTCTTGCAATATGTGATTAGTCTTCCCAGCATGGCGGCGGTCGAGCGCGAGACCAAGGGCGCGGTCACCCGCGCCGACATGGCCGATGTGGAAAGTTACGCGCGCGGCGATTTCCTGCTCGATCTGCTCAAGGGGCAGGCCGACACCGCGGCCACCAACCGGCTCGCCGACAAGGTGGCGGCACTGACCGGGATCGATCAGGCGCTAAGCCGCAGGCTGGCCGGGCGCTTCGACGTGGTCGAATTCCGCCGGGAATTCGACCGGAAGAACGGCAAGGTGACGGGACGCTACGATGCATCGGTCAAGGGCATCGATCCCTTTCCGGATTCGAGCTTCTTTCACTTCAACGATCCCTCCGGCGAGGCGTTGCTGGCGCCGCTCACCAGCGCCGCGGTCGACCTCACCACGCGCAAGCTCAACTGGCGGCCGGACGGCTCCTATCGTCTGCTCAATGGGGAGGTCGAAAAGGCCTGGGATTTCGGCCACGGCATCAGTCCGCCCCAATCGGTTTCCGAATTGCGGCAGGTTCTCGCGCTCGATCCGAAGCTGAAACTCCTGATCGGGCACGGGCTGTTCGATCTGGCCACGCCGTATTTCGGCACCCGGATCGAGCTCGACCAGCTTCCGGCCTTTGCCTCGCCCGATCGGGTGAAGCTCGTGGTCTATCCGGGCGGCCACATGTTCTATTCGCGCGACGCTTCGCGGCGGGCGTTCCGGACCGAGGTCGAGACGCTGATGAAGTGAGAAGGGCGCAAAACAAAACCGGCACCGCCGCTTTCGGCCGCGCCGGTTGAACCCTTAGAGCGTTTTCGCGCGAAGTGGATGCCGGTTCGCGTGAAGAAAACGCGTCAGAATAAGAATCTAGAGCTTCGGTTCTGATTCAGAACCGAAGCTCGAGTGATAGAACTCAGTAGACGAGGCCGGTGCCCGGCGCCTTTTCGAGCGCGGCGGCGAGAGAGCGGTATTCCTCGCTGTTGGTGCCGGCCAGCGCGGCGATCTTGCTCAGATGATATTGCGCCTGGTCGCGGTTGCCCTGTTCGACCTGCCACAGCCCGTAATACTGCCAGGTCTTGACGTGATTGGGGTCGGACTTGAGCGCGCGCTCGTACCAGATCTGCGAGACCTTGTAGTCGCCGAGCTTGCGATAGGAATAGCCGATCAGCGTGGCGACGGAGGCGTTGTCGTCGTGGCCGAGCGCCTTCAGCTGCTCGATCGCGGCAGCGTAATCGTTACGGTCGTAGACCGTGGTGTAGGCTGCGTGATAGGCGGCGACGAAACGGCCGTCCTCGAGGCTGGAGCTCTTCTTTCCCTTCTTGGTGCCCGACGACGCCGGAGGCGAGGGACTTTCGTCGCCCGAAGCGTGGGCAGGGGTGAGCAGGGGCACGGCGATCAGCGCCATCGTGAACATTGCCAGCGTCAAAAGCCTGATTGCATATTTGTTCATTCGTCGCTCCCGATTTTCAGTGAAGTCATGCTGCACCCGAGCCTTGAGACTTGAACACCCGGATGATCAGAACATTCCCGAGCCATCAGGCTTTATTTGGGCCATTTCCGGTCGGGTCATCTCCGCCATGCGTCGCCCGCGTCCGAAGGATCGCGCGCGCGGCATGGCGGAACGAACATGACAATTATGTCATCCAGATGAACGAAGTCCATCGCTGCGCTTCAGGGTCGGTTCAGCGCGGGACTTCTAAGGTCACGGCCATGATCGACGAGCCCGGCCATCCGACCGGCCACCTTGTGATCCCGTTTAAGGAGGAGACGACCATGTTGAAGACCATTTCCGCAGCGCTGCTCGCAGTTTCCGTTCTCGCCGCGCCCGCGTTCGCCGCCGGCCAGGCCGCCAGCCACGCCACCAAGACGGCGCCGGTCGTCAAGGCCGAGCAGGTGAAGCAGACGAAGCCGAACGCGCTGAACGCCAACGCCAGGATGGGCAGCCATCACGTCCGGCATGCGAGCCATCACCGTTCCCATCACAAGCACATCGGCGCGCTGAAGACGCACAAGTTCTCGAAGGTTTCGACCAAGCACATCACGCCCGCCACCAAGCGCGGCTAACAACTGATCCGCGGGGGGTGGTTCGTCCACATTGCCCCCGCCGCTCCCGGCGGATATCAGGTCCGGCCCGCGCCATTGCGTCCCCAATGGCGTCGGGCCGGAATTGAGTCGTGAAGGGGTGCGATCAGCAAAAGTGGGAACCGGTTTTGCGTCCGATCGCGCCCTCCCTTAAAAGCGGAAGGCGGACGCTGATCGAAATGCGGATTCCCTTTGATGCACGGAAGGTCTAGAACCGGCCTCGGTGCGGAACCGCTGGGGCGCCGGATCTTCGAACGGGTTTGAACTTGGGAATATCAGCAAAGTGTGCAGCCATCCTGCTGCTGCCGATCGTGCTTGCGGCTTGTGCCGGGGGCGAGGACAGGGACGCCGCCTTCAACATCGATAACGGCAGCGACGCCAACCAGCCTTTTCCCAATAATTACCGCACCGAATTGCTGGCCTTCATGAAGACCTATCTCAACAATCCCGCCGGCGTGCACGATGCCGTCATGGCCGAACCGGTGCAGCGTACCGTCGGCGGCCGGCAGCGTTATGTCAGTTGCCTGCGTTTTTCTGCGCGCGAAGCCGACGGCACGTATCGTCCACCGCGCGAACGCGCCATTCTCTATGTCAACGGCCGGCTCGACCGCGTCGCCGAGAACGCCAGCGAAGTTTGCGCCGGCGCAGTCTACGCGCCGTTTCCGGAACTGGAAAAGCTGACGCGCTAGCGTCGGCCCGATGCGGCATCACAGTTTCGTAATCACGCGACCTTTCGCAATCGAACGCGTCTGATCACGCTTAATCGATTTGCCGCCGCAATCGCGCATTAGCTTTGATGACGCTATCATAACGCTGCGATTCGCACAGCGTGACAGAGAGGTTACGGCACGAACATTGCTTGAGATGACACGGGGTAGGCTTTGACATTCAGGAGCGTGGCACATGAAGCGCATCGTGTTTGGTCTGATCCTAAGTCTGGTGGTTGCTTGCCTGGTCGGCAGCGTAAGAGCACGCGACCTTGATGGTCGCTACGCCAATTCACCGCTCAAACCTTGGTTCGATCATCTCGCGAGCGGTAAAGGATTGTGTTGCTCGATGGCAGATGGCGAGAGCGTCGCGGATCCCGATTGGGAATCCAAGGACGGTCACTTTCGGGTCCGCCTGGAGAATAACTGGGTCGATGTTCCCGACGACGCCGTGATCACCGAACCGAACCGCGCGGGGCGCACGATGGTTTGGCCGATACGGTTCGACAATCAGATCTCGATCCGGTGCTTCATGCCGGGCAGCATGACCTAGCGAGCGCGGGCTTCCGGCGGCGACAACTGGTCCGTCCTGGAACGGCGGACCTCCGTTGCCGCTGTCCGCCCGATCAATGGTCTTCCGTCAGAATGAAGACCGCGCCGGTCAGGGTCGCGCCGATCCCGAATGTCAGCACGATGGTGCCGACGCATACGGCGACCGCTAGCCTTCCGCCGTGCGCGATCAGGGTCGCAATATCAGCGGGATCGAGGAGCATCAGCAGAAGCGCGAAGGCCAGACCCATCGCCACGCCCATGGCCGCGTGACCGACCAATCGCGCCGGACCCGACGGGCTCGCCGATCCCGGGCGTTTCCTGGTCTGCATCGGCACCTCCGGGCTTCCGCTACCGAAACGCCTCAACAAATGCCTGGTTCCCTTGCGGCCGGACCACGCACGGCGTGGGTGAACCGCAGCCGAAGACGGCTTTCAGGCGGCATTCAGCTACGCCGGGCGATGCTGGCAAACATTTCCTGCCGGAGTTGAAGCCGTGAGCAATCTGTTGTTCTTTCGCCGTTCGCTTGCCACCCGTCACGCCGCGGTCGAGACGATGCGCCAGGCGCGCGCGATGCCGCCGGGTCCGGAGCGCCGCGCCACGCACCAGTTCGCCCGCGCGCTGAGCGATCTGGCGAAAACCGAGGCGTGGCTGGACGGACAAATGCCGAGGCAGCGCGCCTCCGTCTGCAAGCGCGACCATCCGGGCCGCGCCGTCGGTCCCGAGGCTGAAAGGGAGCATATCGCCGGCGCCCGGCGGGCGTCGGCTGGGCGGGAACCGCGATCACTTTTTGGCGAGACTTGAACCGTGACGCCGACGGAGCACTATATTGTGAAGGCGGCTTGTCTTTCGGCAAAAAATCCTTCGCACGATGGAACAAAAGGCCGTTGT
>JBGPSI010000050.1:0-26334 GCA_041490045.1 Bradyrhizobium sp. | reverse complement strand
GGAACCGGCCGCAGCGCCCGGCGCGCCGGCGCACGGGCCTCGCCTTGCGCGCCCAGCCAGCCCTCCTCGCCGATCAGCGGGACGAAGCGAACGTCGGCGATGTCCTCGCTCAGATATTCATCTTTCGAAATCCTGATCACCCTCACCAGTTCCTGGGTGCGCTGATCGGCGCCAACCGGGATCACCAGCCCCCCGCCGATCTTCAATTGCTCCTTCAGCGACTCCGGGACCTGCGGTCCGCCGGCGGCGACGACGATGGCATCGTAGGGCGCATGCTCCGGCCACCCCTTGGTGCCATCGCCGTGCAAGACGTGAACATTGTCGTAGCCGAGTTCGGCAAGCAGCGAAGCAGCCCTGTCCGCGAGTTGGCCGAGACGTTCTACCGTGTAGACGTCGGCCGCGATCTCCGACAGCACCGCGGCGGCGTAGCCGGAACCCGTGCCGATCTCGAGAGCTTTCTCGCCGCCCTTCAGCATCAAGGCTTCCGCCATGAAGGCGACGATATAGGGCTGCGAAATGGTCTGCTCGCCGGCAATCGGCAGCGGCGAATCCTCATAGGCGAATTCGCGAAGGTTCTTCGGCAGGAACAACTCGCGCGGCACCGTGCGCATGGCGTCTAGGACGAGGTCGTCACGTACACCGCGCGCGGCGATATTGCGTTCGACCATTTCCGCGCGGAGAGCGGCATACGGCTTCGGTTCGCCGGACTGGTTTTCCTTGGACGCTGGAGATCCCATGGCAATGGCTCCTACATCTCGGCAATTCCCATCGAATAGCCTACACCCCCGCCGGTTGGCCCGTTTGATCGGTATCAACCATCGAGCAGGCGGCGGAAAAGCCGGCCGGTTACTCGGCGGCGTTCTGTTGCACCGCCACCGGACGCAAGGGGGCAAATTCCTCGGCGGTCAGCGTCTCCCTTGCGATCAGAAGCGCCACGCCCGCGTCGAGATCGGCTCGCCGTCGCTCGAGAATGGCGCGCGCGGTGGCGTCGCCGGCCTCGATCAGGTCGCGCACCGCCAGATCGATCTCGCGCGCCGTCGCCTCTGCGGCACTGACCACGGTGTCCTGCGCGGCCGGCAGGAAAGCTTGCGGCCGGGGCGCGTATGTTCGCTGGCCGACTTTGGCATCCATGCCGTATTTCGTCACCATCTCGATGGCGATCTCGGTGGCCCGCTGCAGGTCATCGGCGGCCCCGGTCGAGACGTCGCCGTCGAAGATCATCCGCTCGGAGGCGCGCCCTCCCATCAAGACCGCAATCCGGTTCTTCAGTTCGCTGACCGCGAGCAGAAAGCGGTCCTCGGTCGGACGCTGCATGGTGTAGCCGAGCGCCCCGACGCCCCGGGGAATGATCGATACTTTCTGCACGGGATCGACGCCCGGCAGGTTGGCTGCAACGAGCGCATGGCCCATCTCGTGGTAAGCGACACGCCGACGCTCTTCCTTGCTGAGCACCCGGCTCTTCTTCTCGATGCCGGCCACGATCCGTTCGATCGCGACGGTGAAATCGTCGAACGACACCTCGTCGGCCTTGCGCCGCGTCGCGGCGATCGCCGCCTCGTTGATCAGATTGGCGATATCGGCCCCGGTGAAGCCGGTGGTGAGGCCCGCGACCTTGTCGAGATCCACATCCGCGGCGATCCGGATCTTGCGCACATGCACCTTGAGGATGGCGACACGGCCGATCTTGTCGGGGCGATCCACCAGCACCTGGCGGTCGAACCGCCCTGCGCGCAACAGCGCGGGATCGAGGATTTCGGGCCGGTTGGTGGCGGCGAGCAGAATGACGCCGGATGAGGGATCGAAGCCGTCAAGTTCGGCGAGCAACTGGTTCAGCGTCTGCTCCTTCTCGTCGTAGCCGCCGAATGCGCCGGGGGAACGGCTGCGCCCGAGCGCATCCAGCTCGTCGATGAAGATAATGCAGGGCGCGGCTTTGCGCGCCTGCTCGAAGAGATCGCGAACGCGCGCCGCGCCGACGCCGACGAACATCTCGACGAATTCGGAGCCGGAAATGGAAAAGAACGCGACTCCGGCCTCGCCGGCCACCGCGCGGGCAAGTAGGGTCTTGCCGGTGCCGGGCGGCCCGACCAGCAAAATCCCCTTGGGCACATGCGCGCCGAGCCGGCCGTAGCTCTTGGGATCCTTGAGAAAGGACACCACTTCCTGCAGTTCGAATTTTGCCTCGTCGACGCCCGCCACGTCGGCGAAGGTGACCTTGGTGTCCTTCTCGACATAGACCTTGGCCCGCGACTTGCCGATCGACATCAACCCGCCGAAACCCTGGCGATCTGCCAGCTTGCGCCCGAGGAATACCCAGATCAGGTAAAACATCAGCGCCGGCACGATCCACGACAGGAGGGTCTGGAACAGCCCGCCCGAGGGAATGCCGGTGACGGTTATACCCTTCGCCTCCAGCTTTTCGGCCAGCGCCGGATCGACGCGGGCGGTGACGAAGGCTGACTTCCCGCTCGGCAGCTTGTCCTTCAGCTTGCCCTGGATCGTATCCTGCCCGACGGCGACCTCGGTGACGCTGCCCTTGGTGACGAGCTGCTCGAACTCGCTATAGGGAATGGTGTCGACGATGTTGTAGGTCGTAAGCGCCCATTGCAGCAGCACCATGCCGATGGCGGCGGCAAAGATATAGCCGATGGTCACGGCCTGTTTTCGCGACGATGAATCCGATTCCATTGCATTCTCCGGTCAAATCGGAAGCACAAATGACGGCACGACCGGACAGATATAGGCGACGGTCCCGCAGTTTTTAGCAGCGCGGGTTCGCGCGGGCTTGCTCTGGATCAATGGCCGGCGTTGGCGCGGGCGCTAGCCTTTGCGGCAAAATCTGACGCATGTATCGCGTTTGGCGCAAAACGCGGGAGGTCGCCGCTTGCCCTACGCATCCATCGAAGACTTGCCTCCCCCGGTCCAGGCACATCTGCCGCGGCACGCGCAGGAAATCTACCTCGGTGCCTTCAACAACGCCTGGATCGAATACGCGGCGCGCGGGCCCACGCGCGAAGTCACCGCCCATCGCGTGGCGTGGGCGGCGGTGAAGCGCAAATACCGCAAATCCGGCGACCAATGGGTACCGCGCGATCCCGACTGACGCGTGCAGATTGATCGCGATCAACATCGGCGGCGCCGAAGGGTGCCACCTTTCATCGAATTCAGGGAGACGCGAGCATGATTGGGATTACGTTGACTTCAGAGCAGATCCGGACCGCCCCACCCGACGTCCGGCGCTGGATCGAGCGCGAGGTGATGGCCTCATTCGGCCAGCCCCCGCAGCCGGCGGAAGAGCCCCGCGGCGAGCATTTGGCGGTTTGCAGCCCGGCGCAGGCCGAAGCCGTGCTGGCGCAAATCCAGGGCGTGTTGCCTGTCGTCAACGTGTTCTTTGAACTCGGCCGGCAGGGCGCGATCTTCGGTCAGCCCAACATCGAGGCATTCCGGCTGCTCGACATCGCCCACCATACCCGCTTGCCGGATGCGAACCAGGTGGTCGCCTGCCTCGACATCATCAACCAGGCCTACAGCAACGCCTGCGGCGACGTCACCGCGAGATTCTGCGCGCTCGACCGCGAAGGCCATTGCTTCATCGCGATGGAAACCCAGCAGAACATTCTGAGGCTCTGGCAAAAGATGATCGCCCGCCAGCAGCTTTCCCTCGAGGAGGCTCCTGCTTCCGCCTCCGCACCCGGCCTTGCCACCGGCGACGCCTCGCAGGCTGCGCCAGGGCAACAGACTTTCGCTGGAAAGGACGCGGCTGCCTGATTGTGTATATCTGGAGTAAACAGGGCAGCCGGTTTTGTCGGGTGCTTGCGCTATGCGTTCTGGTCACGGGTTCGGCGATCGATGCCGCGCAAGCGAGCATCGCCGTCCGAATCCAGCTTTCGCAGCAAACCATGAGCGTCGCGGTCGATGGCGCCGACCTCGCCACCTGGCCGGTGTCGACGGCCCGACGCGGCTATCGGACGCCGGTCGGCAGCTACAAACCCTATTCGCTGCAGCGGATGCATTACTCCAGGCTTTACGACGATACGCCGATGCCGTATTCGATCTTCTTTCGCGGCGGATATGCCATCCACGGCACCGCCGAAATCCGCAATCTCGGACGCCCGGTTTCCCATGGCTGCGTCCGATTGAGCCCCGACAACGCCAGATCGCTGTTCGAACTGGTGCAGAGTCACGGACGGCAGAACACGACGATCGAGATCGTCCGATAATTAACGCTCAATATCGTCGAATGGCGAAAAAAGGCGATCAGTCCAAAACATCATGCGCTGCGGTGCGGCGATCGACCTCCTCCGCGAGCGCTATCAATCCCGGCGCCAAGGTGACCGGGAATCTCGCCGCTCCCTCACCCAGCCGGCGCTGCGGCTCGGGCAGTTGGGCGAGCCCGCGCGCTGCCTTGTTCCGGATATCGGCGAGCGTCGGCGGCACGCCGAGGCGCCGGCCGTTGCGCATGACGGGTATCAGCAGCGGTTCGCCTGCATGCCGATCGTCATGAAGCGCCAGCACGTCGCCGGCCATCCGTCCGTCGTCTCCAAAGCGGCGCCAGACCTGCTTGCGGCCCGGCCAGGTAGCCTTTCCGGCGGATCGCTTGCGCCGTGCTATTCCGGCATATTCCTGCAGCTTGTAGGCACAATCGAGCGCCGGCACGTCGGAGGACGTGGTCAGGCTGGTGCCGACACCGAAACCGTCGATCGGAGCATTCGCCTCCACCATCCCCGCAAGTTCGTCTTCGTCGAGCCCGCCACTTGCGAAGATGGTCACATCCTGCAGGCCCCCATCGTCCAAAATGCGACGGACATGTTTCGACAACACAATCAGATCGCCGCTGTCGAGACGGACCGCGCGCACGGTAATTCCCGCCTGCTTGAGGCGAGGCGCCAATCTGACGACTTTTCGAGCCGCCGCTTCGGTGTCGTAGGTGTCGATCAGCAAGACCAGATTGTCGGGCCGGGAGTGGGCGAATGCCGAAAAGGCTGACGTTTCGTCGTCGTGCGCCTGGATGAAGGAATGGGCCATCGTTCCAAAAATCGGAATTCCGAATTCCTTCTGCGCAAGAACCGTCGCCGTTCCGGCAAATCCCGCCAGATAACTGGCGCGCGCGGCCATCAGCCCGGCCTCGGCGCCGTGCGCCCGTCGCAGCCCGAAATCGACCAGCTGCCTGCCGGGTGCCGCAAGAACCATTCGCGCCGCCTTGGAGGCGATCAGCGATTGAAAGTGAAGGATGTTGATGAGGCGGGATTCGACCAGTTGCGCCTGCGGAAGCGGCGCGATCACCCGGATGATCGGTTCGTTCTCGAAGAAGACAGTGCCTTCGGGTATGGCATCGACATCGCCGGTGAAGCGCAGGCGTGCGACGTAATCGATGAAGCCGTCTCCGAACCGCTTGCTTCGCCGCAGCCAGTCGATCTCGTCATTGGAGAATTGCAGGCCCTCGAGAAAGTCGAGCGCCTGCTCGAGCCCCGCGGCTATCAGGAAGCCTCTGCGCGCCGGAAGCCGGCGCACGAAGAACTCGAACACGGCCGTATCCGTCTGGCCATGGTCCAGATAGGCCTGGAGCATGTTCAATTGATACAAGTCGGTCAGCAGAGGGCTTGTCGCGGGATACATGAGGCCAATCTCGGATTGGGACCACTAACCAGTCTCAGTTACCGTATCGAAGAACAAAACTACTGCATCACCGACCTTCGAACCGTTGATCTCGCTCAAGCCCAGGCTGCTTGCGGATGTCCATAAGGTTTTGGTCCACTGAAGTCTCGTGAGGAACAGATGCCGTACCGCACCAATTCCGATCTTCCTGCATCGGTCCGCGACCACCTTCCGCCCCATGCGCAGGACATCTATCGCGCCGCCTTCAACCACGCCTTCGCGGCGCACGCCGGTGACATCAGGCAGGAAGAAATCGCCCACCGCACTGCCTGGACCGCCGTCAAGCGATCCTACGTCAAGGACGGCGATCATTGGGTGCCGATCGAATCGTAACTCAGCCGATCGCAGTCGTTCCCTTGATCGGAAACCGCCGGAGGATCGCCACGACCTCCTCATCGCCGACCTGCTCGAAGTCCCTATAAAAACACCCGATCGCCAGGAATGGGTCGGGCGTCTCCAGGCAAATCAGGTCGTCGACTTCGCCACGCAATTGCGCGGCCGTTTCGCGCGGCGCGACGGGAACGGCGAGCACCAATTCCTTCGGCTTCTGCGTGCGGATGGCCTGCAGGGCAGCCCTTGTCGTCGTCCCGGTCGCGATGCCGTCGTCGACGACGATCACCACCCTTCCTGCGATCTCCGCCCGGGGGCGGTCTCCGATATAGAGTTTGCGACGGCGTTCGATCTCGCCGCGCTCTTTCTCGCAGACCTCGTCGAACTCGCTCGCCGTGGTGCCCGAAACCCGCAGCACCTCCTCGTTACGGACGACGATCGGCGCAAGGCCATCCACCACGGCTCCCATCGCGAGCTCCGGCTGGTACGGCACCCCGATCTTGCGAACCAGGATCAGATCGAGAGGCGCGTCGAGCGTCGCGGCAACCTCGGCGGCGACGGGAACGCCGCCGCGCGGCAGGGCGAGCACAACCGCGCGGCGGCCCTTATATTTTGCAAGCGCCTTGGCTAGTCGATGGCCGGCATCCGCTCTGTCCCGAAATACCGTCATCGACGTGCATCCGCTTTCGTAAGCCGTTGATGGTCGCCGGCGAGGTGGCTTCCGAACCAGTCCGAGGCCAGTTCGACGACGTAGTCCAATGTGCCGGCCTCTTCAAAAAGATGCGTGGCTCCCGGAACGATTTGAATGCTCTTTTCGCCTTGGAGACGTTCCAAAGCCCATTGGTTAAGCTCGATCACGCCGAAATCGTCGCCGCCCACGATCAAGAGCGTCGGGACCCTGACATGGACGAGCGCGTCACCGGCGAGATCGGGCCGCCCGCCGCGCGAAACCACGGCGCCAATGCGATCACCGAGTTCGCTTGCGGCGACGAGAGCGGCCGCCGCGCCCGTGCTTGCCCCAAACAATCCGATTGGAAGATGGCCGACGTCCGGCTCGGCCATCACCCAGCGCACGGCTTGGGTCAGCCGTTGAGCCAGCAGCTTGACGTCGAACACATTCCTGCGGTCGTCCTCTTCCTCGGGCAGCAGGAGGTCAAACAACAATGTCGCAATGCGCCTGCGATTGAACGCTTCCGCAACCTGGTTATTCCTTGGGCTGAACCGGCTTGATCCACTGCCATGTGCGAAGATCACCATGGCGCGGGCGCCTTCCGGACGGTTCAGAGTACCAGCCAGCCCAAGCGGCGGGATCAGCACCTCCCGCGAAGCAATAGCCGGTGGACCTTTCTTCTTACCTTCACCGTTGGTCAGGGAAACCTGTGGCATGGGCTGATCCCTCCATTTCGCATGAAAACGCTACGCCCCGGGTCAGGAACCCATCTTGATCAGCGTCAAACCGAAGTGAATAGCTCCGGCTAGTTTCTTCAAATGAAGCCTTCGCAAACGCTGCCGCAGCCCGGCCGATACGGCTTTGGCCAAAACGCGCCCACTCTCGGCGATAAGGTCCGCTTTCTGAGCTGCCCGGCGACCTATTCATGCGCGCCTGAACAGGTGGCCATACGCGAGACGCATATGTCCTGGGTCTTCATGGCGGGCGATCGCGTTTACAAGCTCAAAAAGCCTGTTCGCTTCGCCTATCTCGATTTTTCAACCCTGGACCGGCGCGAGGCAGCCTGCCGCGCGGAATATCGGCTCAACCGGCGGCTCGCCCCTGATGTCTATTTGGGCGTAGTCCCACTGACGATTTCGACATCGGGTCTGGCGATCGGCGGCGATGGGCCTGTCGTGGATTGGCTGGTGATCATGCGCCGGCTCAAGGAGAATGAGACGCTTGAAGCGGCTCTGCACGGCGGCTGGCTGAAGCCGTCGCAGATTGACCGGCTCGCGGCGACGCTAAAGGCGTTTTACGCGCACGCCCCGCGAGTCACGCTTGAGCCTGCGCATTATCTGGTCGCATGGCAGGAAGCGCTTAATGCCAACTGCCGCGTGCTGTTCAACGCCCGCTTCGGCCTTCCGCAAGGCGCTGTAGAGAGGATCGCCCAGGTGCAGCGCCAATTTGCCCTCAAATGCTCCGGCCTGCTGCTTGAAAGGATTCACAAACGGCGGTTCGTCGACGCCCATGGCGACCTGCGCCCCGAGCACATCTGGCTACGCGAGCCCTTGACCATCATCGACTGCCTGGAATTCGACGCCAAACTGCGGGCGCTGGATCCGCTCGATGAAATTGCCTTCCTGCATCTGGAATGCGAGCGCCTGGACGGCCTGCCGGTTGGCGAGCGGATCCGGCGGCATTTGGCCCATGCCCTCGATGACGATGCCGCAAGCGGGCTTTTTCTGTTCTATCGCAGTCATCGGGCAATGCTGCGGGCGCGGCTGTCGATAGCGCATCTGCTCGACGCCAATCCGCGAACGCCGGAGAAATGGCCCCGCCTCGCACGGGTCTATCTCGGGCTTGCCGCAGCCGACGCCGCAGGCCTTGAGCGCATTCTCGGCAGCCGCCGAAAGGTGCGCCAGCGCTAGTTCGACGCTCAGAACACCAGGAGATCGCTGAGCGGCTTGTCCTCGTGGAGCCGGCGGATGGCCTCCGCCAGCAGCGGTGCCGCCGGCACGACGTCGAGCTTGTCGCGCACCGGGCCGGCCGGCAGACGAAACGCCGGCACGGCGTCGGTGGCAATGATGCGGTCGATGGCCGGATCGGCAAGCGCGGTTTCGGCCCCCGGCATGAACAGCCCATGGGCAACGCATGCGAAGACCCGCCGGGCGCCACGCGCGCGTGCGGCCCGCGCCGCCCGCACCAGCGTGCCGCCCGTGCTGATGAGATCGTCGACGATGACGCAGGTGGCCCCAGTGACGTCGCCTACGAACAGGTCGCCCGAAACCACGCCCGCGCTGCGGTGCTTTTCGGCGAACGCCTTGCCGATCGGACGGCCCATCGCGGCCTCCAGGGCTTCGCGCAGGAGGTCCGCGCGCTTGCCACCTCCCAGATCCGGCGAGATGACGCACAGCGGTTCGCCGCCGGCGATGGCCTTGATCCGATCGATCATCAAGGGCGCCGCCGTCAGCGCCACGGCGCGGCAGCGAAACGCATTCTCGAAAGCCGCTTCGTTGTGAACTTCGAGCGTGACCACGGCATCGCAGCCGATCGCCTCGAAAAGTGCCGCAACGTAACGCGTTGTCACGGGATCGTTGGCCTTGGTGCGGCGATCTTTTCGGGCATAACAGAGATAGGGCGCGACTGCGGTCACCCGCCTCGCTCCTGCATCCTTCAGCGCCCCGATAAAGAACAGCAACCGGCAGAGCTTGTCGTTGGCACTTTGCCTGGGACCGCCGTGAAGGCTGTGGATCACATAGACGTCGGCGCCGGCAACGGCAGCGAGAGGCCTTGCCTTGTGCTCGCCGTCTTCGAAATCGCGCTCTTCATGCGCGCTAAGCGGATGCGCCAGCAGTTTGCTGATATCGCGCCCGAGTTCGTCGGTTCCGTTCAGGGCGAATAGCCGCAGATCGCGGCCTTCAACCGGTGCGGCAGCCGAAGGCGACCAAATCTGATTTTCCGTCACGGCGCGCCTCTCCGATTTGAACGGCTTCGCGTGAAAGCTGAGGTTTAGACGTTTGAATCGATTGCGCCTTTGACTTGGGTCAACATCAGATGATTGACATCCGAACCCGTGGCGGCTCCGAGGGATATCGACCTGGAGATGATGCGGGGCTGCGTCCGCTCCTTACCGTTTCAGCAGCTTGCGCAGCTCGACCAGCGGCCTTGTATTAAGCACGTCGTTTGCCGTCAGCCAGGCGCGGCGCGCCTGATCGATCCCGAACCGCATGCACTGGAACGCTTCGACCGAATGCGCGTCCGTCGAGACCGCGAGTTTTACCCCGGCAAGTTTCGCGGCATAGGCATGAAGATCGTCGAGATCCAGCCGGTCAGGCTCCGCATTGATCTCTAGGTAGCAGCCGACCTTGCGCGCCGCCGCGATCACGACATCCATATCGATGTCGTAAGGCTCGCGTTCGCCAATCAAACGCCCGGTCGGATGCGCCAGAATGGACACATGGCGGTTCTGCAGGGCACGGACAACCCGATCGGTCTGCGCCTTGCGCGGCAGATCGAAATGCGAATGTACGGCGGCTACGACGATATCCAGCTTCGCCAGGCTTGGATCCGGCAGGTCGAGGCTACCGTCCTTCAGGATGTCGACTTCGATACCCCTGAGGATGGTGAAGTTCTTGAGCTTTTCATTGAGCCGGTCGATCTCGTGGATCTGGCGCGCCAGATGCGCCGGATCGAGGCCGTGCGTCATGGCGACGCGGCGGCTGTGGTCGGTCAGCGCGATATATTCGTAGCCGCGCGCCTGCGCCGCGCCCGCCATTCCGGCAATGGCGACCGTACCGTCGGTCCAATCGGAGTGCACGTGGAGGTCGCCTCGGATATCGGAAAGTTTTACGAGTTTTGGCAGCTTGCCCGCCAGGGAAGCTGCGATCTCGCCGCGGTCCTCGCGTAATTCCGGCGCGATGTAGGCGAGCCCGAGCTTCTCGTAGACTTCCTCCTCCGTGGCGCCGGCGATCCGCCGTTTTCCGGAGAACAGGCCGTACTCGTTCAGCTTCCAGCCGTGCTGGTTAGCCAGCCCGCGCAGCGCGATGTTGTGGGTTTTCGAACCGGTGAAATACAGCAGCGCCGCGCCGTAGCTTTCCTCCGGCACCACGCGCACGTCGACCTGCAAGGCGGAACGCAGCATCACGGTGGTGCGCGTCGGCCCGTGGGCTGCGACCTCTGCGACATTCTCGTATTTCACCAGCCTGTCGCCGACCGCGGTGCCGTCCTTCGCGGTCACCAGCACATCGAGATCGCCGACCGTGTCGCGTCGCCGCCGATAGCTGCCGGCGAGAACAACGCGGCCGCTGCCACGCAGAAAATTGACCAGTGCTTCAGCCTCGGCTTCGGCCACCGCGAGCTTGAAACGCTTTTGGGCTTGCGGCTTTTCCAGCGCACCGAGCAGTTTCTTCTCGATCACAGGACCGAACCCCCGAAGTTCGCGCAGCCGTCCGGTCTTGATGGCCTTGCGAAGGTCGTCGGGGGTGCGCACTTTCAGCTTGTCATACAGCAGCTTGACGCGCTTTGGCCCTAATCCGGGAAGCGCCGCCATATCTCCGATTTCGCCCGGCAGCTTTCTTTTCAGCGTGTCGAGCAGACCGAAGTGTCCTGTCCTGACGATATCGGCGATCTTGCTGGCCAGATCCTTGCCAATCCCGGGCAGCTCCGACAGATCACTGCCGGACTTCAGGAGGCTCCCAGCCGCCTTGGGCAGGCCCTCAATCACGCGCGCGGCACGGCGATAGGCGCGGACGCGAAACTGGTTTTCTCCTCCGATCTCGAGCAGTTCGGCGGCCTGGTCGAACATGGCTGCGATTTCCGCATTCTGCACGGGCATGTCGAAAGATCCACAATAACGGCAGTTCGCAATCGCAGCCTTGTTACCGCATGGGGCAACGGCCTGAATTGACCCAGATCAGGGTCAGTTCAGGAACGGTTCGCGCTCGTTGTTGATTTGAATCAACGACGGCCACGCGCCGAGGCGTTCTCCTGACTCAACCGATGAGGGAGATATGCCATGCTTGTTCGTGACGTCATGGTCGCGCCGGTCATCACGGTGACGCCTTCCACCACGGTGAAAAAGGTCGCAGAACTATTCCTGGAAAAGCGGATCAGCGCGGCGCCGGTGGTCGAGAGCCAGCTACGACTGGTCGGCATTGTCAGCGAGGGTGACCTCCTCCACCGTGTGGAGGCCGGCACAGAGCGGCGCCGCTCGTGGTGGCTCAAGGGGTTGATCGGCGACGACACGCTGGCGGCGGAGTACGTCAAATCCCACGGCCTCAAGGTTTCGGATGTCATGACCCGCAGGGTCGTTACAGCCACTCCCGAGACACCGCTTCACGAGGTCGCAGCTTTGCTCGAGAAGAACGCGATCAAGAGAGTGCCTATCCTGGAGAACGGCCAGCTAGTCGGCATCGTCAGCCGCGCAAATCTCATTCAGGCGGTTGCGACGGCCCGCAAGCTGCTCGATATCCCGCTCTCCGACACTACCGTTCGCGAGGGCATACTGTCGCACCTGAACAGCCAGCCCTGGGCCCATACCGCGATGCTGAACGTGACCGTCAATGGGGGTGTTGTGGACCTCTGGGGCGTCGCCGAATCCACCGCCCAGCGCAAGGCAATCAAGGTCGCCGCCGAGTCCACCCTTGGAGTGTCAGTGGTCAACGACAATCTGGTGATCCGGCCTGTCGCCGCATGGGAGTGAGCCGGTCACTGAGCAAGCGACAGGTTATCTGTGGGATCGAAAGCCGACGGCGAACGCCGCCGCCGGCGCCGGCGACACGATGCGCGTCCGAGCGGGTCAGACCCGCAACCCGTGTTTTCCCAGAAGCTTTACCGTGGTCGCCTGCGGACCCTTCTCGCCGATCTCGTCGGCGAAGGTGACCCGGGAGCCAACCGTTAATTCGGAAAACTCTCCGTCAAGAAGACTGTTGCGATGGAAATAGATCTCCGCGCCGTCGCTTGATCGGAGGAATCCAAACTCGCCGGCGGGATCCAGTCGCACGACGGTTCCGATCGGTTGTCCTTCGTGGCTTTTAACCTTTCCCTCCATCAGCCGCGCATTGTCCTGCAGCCGCCTGCGCGCCCGCTTGAACGCGTCATTGAGGGCGAACGCCAGGTCGGAATGCCGTTCGTCCGCCTTCGGCGTGCGCCCAATATTGACTTCACGGCCGTCCGGCAGCGCCAGGCGAATGTTGACGTCGTACAGGCCGCCGGTCTGGTGGCGGTTGCCGGGACCCTTGATGACGACCCTGCCTGCAGTAATGCGGCCATAGCGCGTCTCGAGTTTCTTCACCAGGTCCACGACCTGTTGCTCGACCGCGGGACTGGCAACCATATCCTGGAATTCTAGTTCAACTGGCGTTTGCATTGCTCTCTCCTCATCGAATAGAGGCGAACGGGATAAGCGCGATACGAGACGGCGCCACAGCCAGATCGCTCTAAGTCCCGATCGTCAGCCGATCCCTGACGTTCTTCACGCCCGGGGCCGACCAGGCCGCGTTCTCGACAGCGAACTTCTCGTCCCAATTGCGGACCTTGCCTTCCAGCAAGACCTCATCATCGTCCCGGACGGTGACGCGGACGTCCTTGGCTTCGATTTCGGCGTGCCGCTTCAGGGCCGCTTCGATCTTCTTCTTGACGTTGTCGGCCTTCGCGTGCGGCTCGACTTCAATGTTGTTGACCACGCTGCGCACGCCCGACAAATTCCGGACATCGCGCTCGGCGCTGCTCTTCTGATAGTACCAATGGACTTTTCCGGTCAGCGTCACGAGCCCGTTCCGCACCGTGACCTGGATCCCCTCATCGGGAACGACACTGTCCCACGACAGCACATTGATCGCGCGGCTGGCGATCTCATCGTCCGAGGTCTTTGCCTCCGAAGCCGGACGAACCTCGATCTCGTCAGCTATTCCATGCACGCCCTTGACCCGGCGCACTGCGGACAGTGCCGCCAGCTTCTGCGCATAGCTGCCGACGTGCCCGGTCAGCGTCACAACATTTTGATCGACGGCCACGCCGATATGGACCGGATCGACAACGGGTTCATAGGCCAGTTCGTCGAGGATATCGTCACGCAGTTTCAATTCATTCATGATCTGCCTCCTGACGCTTCACTATTGATTAGATTGCGCGCCCTCGTCAGCCTGGGCGTTGATGCAGGTCAAAGCCTCAGGCGGTAGGCTGTTTCAGCCAGCGCACGATCCTCGGCCAGTATTCTTCGAGCGTCTGTTTGCCCATGAAGAGGCCGAGATGATTGCAGGGCGCCACCTCGTGACGGAGATGCTCCGGCGGCGTTCCGACCAGCCGCTCCACCGCCAGCAATTGTTCGGGAGCCACCACTTCATCGGCGCTCGCTGCCAGCAGATACATCGGAAGCCGAAGGCGGGAGAGTTCGATCTTCTGTCCCAAAGCGACGAAGTTTCCGGCGGCCAATTCGTTGCGCTTGTATAATTTTTCGATGACTTCGAGGTAGTAGATTCCGGGAACATCGATGGTCCAGGCATTCCATTGCCTGAAGCTGGCTTCGAGGCGCGCGAATTCCGGCGAACCGATCGGCTCAGGCGTCTGCAGGGTTTCGCGAATACTCTCCGGCTCGACGATTTCGTTTCCCCAAAGCGGCGCGACGTTGCGACCGATCACGCGGCCATTTCCTGAATCGACCAGGCTCTGGAACATGGTCAGGGACGTTGCCGCGGCCATGGCGGACAATCCGGATTGCCCGGCGGCAATATCGATCGGCGCACCGGCCATCACGAGCTTGCGTACCTTGGCCGGAAATCTTCCGGCATAGACCAGCGACAGCCAGCCTCCCTGGCAGAGCCCGATGAGATCGACCAGCCCGCCGAGATGATCGACAAGGACGTTGAGCGCGGCGAGATAGTCATCAATGCCGAGAAATCGCATATCGGCGCTCGCCGATCGCCAGTCGGCCATGAACAGCCGTTCGATGCCGGCGTCCCGAAGCGCGGCAACAAGGCTGTGCCCTGCGGCAAGATCGGCCACCACCGCGCCATGCAGCGCCTGCGGTGTGCACAGGAGTGTCAGAACGCCGCTGTCGGCCACGGTAAAGTCGCGCAGCCGGACGGCGTTCAACTCGAGCGCGATCTTGCCGGGCGTAGCGCCTTCCGGTTCCTGCGCGGCGAGGTCGCCATCGGTATCGTCAGAGACCCCCAGAAGATGGGCAGCAATCGATGAGGCCGTTTCAAGCGCGGATGCAGCGGCAAACGCCGGCCAGAAGAACGCCGCGTATGGGAATTGACCTCCGGGACGCTGAACCATTTGTTATAAGGATGCCCGCTTCGCCGTGGCCGAGTTGAGCCAGATCAATCTATCCCGTCATTCCTGCATCCGGACCCACCGCATGCCAACCATGAGCGCCGGCATCCTGATGTACCATCGTGGCAAGGCGGGCCTCGTTGTCCTCCTCGTCCATCCAGGCGGACCTTTTTGGCGAAACCGCGATCTCGGCGCGTGGTCCATCCCAAAGGGGGAACTGGACGGCAGCGAAGACCCCGAGGCAGCGGCCCGCCGGGAATTCGCCGAAGAACTGGGTGTCGCAGCGAGCGGTCCGCTGCGGCCGCTCGGCCAGGTACGCCAGCGCGGCGGCAAAATCGTTCTGGCCTATGCGCTGGAAGGCACGCTCGATGCCGATGCCGTGCGCAGCAACCAAATCCCTATCGAATGGCCGCCGCGCAGCGGCCGCATGGTCCACATTCCCGAAATCGACCGTGCCGCGTGGTTCCCGCTAAGGCTAGCGCGGGAAAAAATTCTCGCCAGCCAGCGACCGTTTCTCGATCGCCTCGAGAGACTATAGCACCGGGCACTAGTTCGATGTCACAGGAGCAGTCGCTTGAAAGTGAACGCCGATGGTCGACTGGTTTGATGGAAGTCAAAGAAACTCCATGCCTGTCTCCCATATCTTTCGTCCGTTGAACAACCTCTGACAGGAGTATTTGTCATGGCGGAAGCTGCAACAAAATTACCCATCAAGACCGAAGCCAACCAGGGGACGCTGCCCACCAAGGCCGCGGACTGGCAACCCTTCGATATCCTGCGCGGTCAGGTCGACCGGCTGTTCCACGATTTCCAGGCCGGTTTCCTGCAAGCCCCGTTCTTCCGTCCCTTCCCCGACATCGAGTCGTTCTGGCGCCGTGAACTCGGATTCAACGTCACGCCGGCGATGGACATCGTCGAGAAGGATGGGGCGTACGAAGTCACGGCCGAACTGCCCGGCCTCGACGCCAAGGACATCGACGTCCAGCTCGCCGACGGCATGCTGACGATCAAGGGCGAGAAACAGGAGGAAAAGGAGGAGAAGACCAAGGGCCGCTATGTCTCCGAGCGCCGCTACGGCTCCTTCCGTCGTACCTTGCAGGTACCCGGCAGCGTCGATTCCGAGAAGATCGAAGCGAGCTACAAGAGCGGCGTCCTGACGGTCACACTGCCGAAGTCGCCGGAGGCGCAGAAGAAGGAGAAGTCGATTCCTGTCGCCGTGAAATAGGAAAGACTGCCGGCCTCGCCAGACCAGACGGTGGCTCGCGAGGCGCCGCTCGCTCCAGCGAAACAGGTTCGCCCTCTAACGCGCCTTGCGAAAGGTCAGGTTGATGCGCTGGCGGCCGATCAATGGGTGGTCGCCGTCGGCGAGCGGGGCTACGCCGTGAAAAGCCAGCCGCGCCGGTCCGCCCCAGACCACGACGTCGCCGTGCTGCAGGCGGAACCGGCGCGGTTTGTCGCTGCGCTTCAAGCCGCCGAACAGGAAGATCGCCGGCAAGCCCAATGAGACCGAGACGATCGGCGCGCCGAAATCGTCCTCATCCCTGTCCTGATGCAGGGACATGCGCGCGCCCGGCTGGTAGCGATTGATCAGACAGGCGTCGGGCGAGAATTCGAGAAATCCCGCCTCTACGGCCGCCTGAGCGGCTAGCCCGCAAAACGCTGCCGGCATCGTCGGCCACGGTTTTCCGGTTTCGGGATCGTTGCCATCGTAGCGATAGCCGGTGCGATCGGTGACCCAGCCGAGAGTGCCGCAATTGGTCATCGCCACCGACATTTCGTGGCCGCCCGGCGTCATCATCCGACGAAATGGCGCCTGGCCCGCGATATCGCGCAATGCAGCGACCAGCTCGCTTGCGAACGGGTTTGCGAAACCGCGCAGCAGCACAGCGCCCTCCGCCATCGACTCGCGCGACGGCAGGACATCGGCGACGCTGTCAAAGAGATCGGCGGTCAAGGAAGTTCGCACTCACTTCGCATCGTGGAAGATCACGCCAAGGGTGTGGCGATGGCCGAAGCGGATCCGGCTCACGCCATGGCGCAGATTAACCCGGTAGATCCCGCGCGTCCCCTGCACCGGCCTGACGTGCACGGCAAAGGCCACCGCATCGCCCTGGCTGAGCGGCACCACTTCGGGCCGGGACTGCATGCGCGGCCGCTGCTCGGTCAGCACGAATTCCCCGCCGGTGAAGTCGCGGCCCGGCTCCGATAGCAGGATCGCGACCTGCAGCGGAAATACGTGCTCGCCATAGAGATCCTGATGCAGGCAATTGTAGTCACCGGCTTCATATTGCAGCAGCAGCGGCGTCGGCCGGCTCTGGCCGGCGGCATGGCAGCGCTTCAGGAACGCGTCGTGATTTTCGGGATAGCGGATCTCGATACCCATGGCCTCGTTCCAGCGATTGGCCACGTCGCGAAGCCGCGCATAGAGCGCCGGCCGCAACTCGCCGATCAGGTCCGGAAGTGGATAGGCAAAATATTTGTATTCGCCGCGCCCGAAACCGTGGCGGCCCATCACCACCTTGCTGCGGAAATGGCTGTCGTCCGGATAGAGCGCCGCCAGCGCGCGGCATGCGTCCGGCAACAGCAATCCCTTGAGGACGGCGCAACCCTGCGCGTCGAGTTCGTTCCTCGCCCGCGCCCAGTCGACGGCCTCGACGCGCGCGGCGGCATCGGACGGCGCTGCGGGGCGGAGGATGTTCTGTGCGGCTGATTTCATGTCCGCGAGTTTCGCAAATCGGAGCGATGGACGCCACCCGATTTCCGGGAAGCCCTCCGCGCCATCAATGACGGAACTAACCCAGCACCGGCATCGCTATCACATCGTAGCCGTGCCGGATACTGCGCTTGAGCACGGGATCTTCGAGCTCGAACTCGAACCGGCTCGCCGGCCGGATGCCGCCCTTGGCCGCGAAGGTGCCGCCGAACATGGCGCAGCCGTCCGGCAATCCCTTTCCGCCAAAACCAAGCCGAATGAGATCCTTGACCGGCAGCATGGCATCGAGCGTGCCTTCCTGGTAGAGCACGCGCGCGCCGTCGATCCAGGCATGGGAACGCAGGATCAACCGGTCCCAGTGACCGGCGACGTCATCGATTTCCCACAGCACCGGCGCCATCACCTTGTCGCACATCTGTTTCGAGACGGTGACGCTGTAGGTTTCCACCTTGCGGTCGGTATGGTCGGAGCCGGCGCCGACGAAAATGCGGCCCTGCCAGCCGATCAGCACGAATTCGACCTCGCCCGAGGAATCGCCGCCGCTGACCTCGATGCTGTCGGCGGTGGTCAGCCGACGCGCGGCGACGCGGTAATAGATCGGCGTGGTGGCCGGCCGCGCGATGCCAATCGCTTCGAGTTCGGCGATATGCTTGTCGCGCGCCACCGGATCGCGTCCCGTCCAACCGGCGATCACGGCCTGATCGACCGCCAGCGTCAGCGGCGTCGTGGTGTCCTGGGCGTCGATGGTGAAGGCAAGGTCAAACACGGATGGCGGCCTCCATTCCGGCGGCGAGTTCGAAGATGCGGCGGTCCGCGCCGCCTGACGATGCGAGCATCAATCCCACCGGCACCTCGCCCTCGCGATGGCATGGCAGCGAAATCGCGCAGCCGTCGATGGTGTTGATCAGGCTGCAATTGCGCAGCGCCAGGAGGTTCGCCCTAGTAAAGGCCTTGTCGTCGGCGAGATCGGCGATCCTGGGCGGCGTGTTGGCGGTAGTCGGCATGACCAGCGCGTCATAGGGTGCGAGGCGAGTCGCGACGCGCGCAATCAGCGACTTTCGCATCTCCAGCAGGTCGATATAGTCGGCGGCGCTCATCGTCTCGCCGCGCTGGATTCGAATGTAGACGCGGGGATCGTAGACGTCGCCATGACTCGCGAGAAGAAAACGATGCCAGGCGTAGCTTTCCGCGGCGGTGAAACCGCCCTTGGAGTTGATCACGCCGACGTCGAGGAATTCCGGCACCGCGATCCGCTCGATCAGCGCGCCCTGTCGCGACAGCGTCTCCAGCGCCCGTTCGAAACTCCGTGCCACCTCGTCGTCGAGTTCGTCGAGCGCAACCGTGGTCGGTACCGCGAGCCGCATTCCCTTGATCGGGCGCGGCTGCAAGGGAGCGATCGGCTCGCCGGCCAAAACGGCATCGAGCACCGCGCAGCACGCGGCGCTGCGCGCGAGCGGCCCGAAACTGTCGAGCGTGGACGACAGTGGCACGCCGCCGGCAAGGGGCACCCGCCGCTGCGTCGGCTTGAAACCGACGATGCCGTTAAAGGCCGCCGGAATCCGGCAGGAGCCGCCGGTGTCGGTGCCGAGCGCGCCGTGCGCCATCCGGTCGGCGACCGAGACCGCGGCCCCCGACGAGGATCCGCCGGGGACATGGCCGACATCGCGCCGCCACACGCTTTTCGGCGTACCGTAATGCGGGTTGATGCCGATGCCGGAATAGGCGAATTCGGTCATGTTGGTGCGGCCGATCACCACGAAACCGGCACGGCGCAGCCGCGCCACGACGGTCGCATCGGCCTCCGCAGGGGCCGAATCCTCCAGCGCCCGCGAGCCGGCGCGGGTCACCTGGCCCCTGATGTCGAAGAGATCCTTGATCGAGACGGGAATGCCAGCATAGCGCGACGGTGCCGCCTTGATCTCGCGCAGCCGGTCCATCGCCTCCGCCGCTTCGATGGCGGCTTCCGCGTCGACATGAATGAAAGCGCGCCCGCCCTCGCCGGAGGTATCGGCGATCCGCTCCAGGCAGCCATCGACGATCTTGCGGGCGCTGGTGCGGCCATTTTCGAGATCGTCGGCCAGTTCGGCAAGTGTCGGAACGTTCAGCATTGCTTTGTCGCCTCGTCGCTATCTGGTCGATCTATTTACTGTCCGCAGCCGCCTCGATCTCCAGATCGAGCAACGCGGAACTCAGGGACTTGCCGTGGGCGTCGAGCGCCAGCGAGCGCGTGACGCCGCCGCCGAGTGCCTGGCTCATCACGAAATTCAGCGCGGCGATATTGGGCAGTTCATAGCGGACCACCTCCCCTTCGACAACACCGGCGAAATGCGCTTTCACCCGCGCGCTCGTGACTTGCTCGAGCAGCAGCGGATAATGCTTCGCGTCAAAGGCGATCACGGAGATGTTGGAGGTGTTGCCCTTGTCGCCGGTGCGGGAATGGGCGATCTCGCGCAGTTTCATCACTCACGCCCCCACGAACTGGATCGATGGTTTTGCGAGTTCGCGTGGCAGCAGTACCGAGGCCACCGCGACGACATCTCGCGCCGATTTGACAGCGCCGCCGCCGGCGGCCGGGCCGTTGGTATAGAGCGTTTCGACCTCGTTGCCGATCCTGATGGCTTCGCGCAGGTTTTCGGTGCGGCCGGCGACGCGCACGCGCACCTCGTAGGGCTCGCTGGCGTCCGCGGAGACATGTGACCCGTGCAGCGCGTCGACGCCGATCAGCTCAAAACGCAATTCGCTCGCGGCAACGCCGGTGAGTTTCAGCCGTTCCCGGACGATGTCCAGCGCCAGCCGGCCACGCGCCAGGGCGCCGGGACCGGCATAGGAAATCTGTCCCTCGCCGATAAAGCTGTCGACGTAGCCGACCGAGACCTTCAGCGTGCCGGTGCGTTGTGTCCCGCGCCCGCCGCTGACGCGCACGCGGTTCCGCGCGATCTCCTCGACTCTTACTTGAGAGAAATCCGCGACCACGTCGGGCTGGATGTATTGCGTGGGATCGTGCACCTCGTAGAGCAACTGCTCCTTGCAGGTCTGCGCCGTCACCGCGCCGCCCGAGCCGTCGACCTTGGTAATGACGAGGCTGCCGTCTTCGCCGACTTCTCCGATGGGAAAGCCGAGCCGCGCCAGATCGGGGATGTCCTTATAGCCGGGATCGGCGAAATAGCCGCCGGTGATCTGGCCGGCGCATTCCAGGAGATGGCCCGCGACGGTGCCCTGCCCCAGCAGGTTCCAGTCATCCATCGCCCAGCCGAAGGCGTGGATCATCGGCGCCAGAAACAGCGCGGGATCGGACGCGCGCCCGGTGATCACGATGTCAGCGCCGGCGGCCAGCGCCTTCGCCATCGGCTCGGCACCAAGATAGGCATTGGCCGACAACAGCCGGTTGCCGAGTTGTTTTATCGTGCCCTCGAATTCCATGATCGGCAGATCGCCGTCCTTGCAGGCCTCGAGCACGTCGTCGCCGGTCACGGCTGCTATCTTCAGCGAAGACAGCCCGAGCGACCTTGCGATCTCGGCGGTCTTGCGGCTTGCTGCCACCGGATTGGCCGCGCCCATATTGGTGACGATCTTGATGCCTCTGGCGGCGCAAGCCCGCAGCACCGCGCGCATGCGCTCCTCCAGCAGCGGGTCGTAGCCGCTGTCGGGGTTCTTCACGCGCGCCTGTTGCGCCAGTGCGACCGTTCGCTCACCCAGACACTCGAACACCAGGTACTGGATGTCGCCTTTTTCGGCGAGTTCGAGCGCGGGCTCGATGCGATCGCCCGAATAGCCCGCGCCTGACCCTATCCTGATGGTTCGCATCACTTCAGCCCGAAATAGGCACGCCGCAACGCTTCATTGTCGGTCATTTCCGCCACCGTGCCGGAAAAACGGATCCGGCCGCCTTCCAGCACGAACACCCGCGTGGCGACCTCGAGGAAGCCGATATTCTGCTCGGCGATCAGGAGCGCAAGCCCCCGCCCGCGCAAATCGCTGAGAATCCGGATCACTTCCTTGACGAACAAGGGCGACAGCCCGGCCGAGGGTTCATCCATTACCAGAAGCCTCGGCTCGGCGGCTAGCGCCTTGGCGATGCCGAGCATCTTGCGCTGGCCGCCGGAGAGACTGGACGCCGGCGCGCGACGCTTTTCGCGCAACGCCGGAAACACTCCATAGAGTTCCTCGGCGCGCGCGCCGGGATCGGCGTGCCCCAGCGCCTGCGCGCCGACGCGGATGTTTTCCTCGATCGACAAATCCGGAAAAACCGCCAGCTCCGACATGTAGGTCATGCCGAGTCGCATGCGGTCGCTGGAGCGCATCCGCGTCACGTCCTGGCCGCCGAGATCGATACTGCCGTGCCGCGCCTCGATCAGGCCGACCAGAGTCTTGAGAAACGTCGTCTTGCCGGCGCCGTTGGCGCCGAGCAGCAGCACGGTTTCGCCCGGCCGCACGTCGAGATCGACGCCCCACAAGACCTGCATGGTGCCGTAGCCGGCATCGACGCTGGCAGCCTTCAATAGCGGCGCGGCCTCAGGCGGCATGCTCGCCTCCCAGAAACACTTCGATGACCTGCGGTACTTGCACGGCGACCGCGAGCGTGCCCTCAAAGATCTCCTTGCCGGCGTTCATGACGATGACGCGGTCGGTGATGTGCTCGATGAATCCCATGAGGTGCTCGACCACGATGATGGCGATTCCCGTCCGCGCCAGCGCCTTGATGCGTTCGGCAATCCAGTCCAGTTCCGCCGGATTGAGCCCGGCGGCGAGTTCGTCGAGCAGCAACAGCCGCGGGCGCGTGGCGAGCGCGCGCACCAGATCGAGCATCTTCTGCTGCGCGTTGTTGAGATCGGCGGCCGGGCGATCGGCGACTTCGGTCAGCCGGTATTCGTCGAGCAGATCAGCCATCGCGGGCGGCGCCACCGCGGCGCGGCCATAGGCCAAAGCGACCTCGATATTCTCGCGCACCGTCAGCGACATGAACGGCTTTGGCACCTGGAAGGTCCGGTTGATACCGCGATGGACCAGTTTATGCGACGCGACCCCGCCGATCGAAGTGCCATCCAGCACCACCTCGCCGCCGTCAGGCGCATAGAGGCCGGAGATCACATTGATCGCGGTGGTCTTGCCGGAACCGTTGGGGCCGACCAATCCCAGGATCTCGCCGGAGGCGACGTGGAAGCTCAAGCCGTCGAGCGCGTAGAAACCGCCGAAGCGCTTTGCCAGTTTTGTCACGTTGAGAATGGGCGCGCGTTCAGGGGACATGCCAGCCCCTTCGCGTGGCGAGCGAAACCAGGCCGGCGGGCAGGAACAGCACCAGCCCCATGATCAAGAGACCATAGATCAGCTGGAAATATTGCGGCGTGGTGAACCCGATCAAATTGTAGATGCCGTAGAGGATGATGACGCCGACGATCGGCCCGGTGATGGTGGCAACCCCGCCGAACAGCGCGAACACGATGGCAAAAATACTGAAATCGCCGGAGAAAACGTTGTCCGGATAGAACACCGACACGTACCAGGCATAGACGCCGCCGGCGAGACCCGCCACCAGGGCAGACGCGAGCCACGCGATCACCCGCATCCGCACCACGTCGACGCCTGCCATCGAGGCCGAGACCGCGTCCTCCCGCACCGCCTGCAGCGCCAGGCCGAAGCGGGAGTTCTTCAGGTACACGACGGCGCCGAGCGTCAGCGTCAGCACGACGAGGGCTGCGTTGTAGGCCAGCGTCGGATTGAATGTGCCGGTGAGCGAGACGCCGTACGGCCCGCGCGTGATGTTCTCCAGTGCCGGATTTGCGACGAAATGCAGCACCGCCAGCGACGCCGCCAGATTGGCGATGGCGAAGTAAGCGCCCGACAGACGCAACAGCGGCGTCAGCAACAGGCCCAGGGCCACGCCGATGACTCCGCCGGCAAGCACCGCGACTGGTGCCGAGGCCTGATAATGCATCACCAGGATCGCAAACCCATAGGCGCCGGCACCGAAGAAGCCGACATAGCCGAACGGGAGATAGCCGGTAAAACCGTAGATGATGTTCACGCCCTGGGCGAGGATCAGAAAGATCACGAAATTGAACAGCAGCAGATGGTTCTGATAGACTCCCGGCAGCACCGCGAACACGGCGATCAGCGGCAGCACGATGAAAAGTGCGTGTTTGAAGGCGCTAGGCAACGCGCACCCGCCTTCCCAGGAGCCCGCTCGGACGCAGCAGCAGGATGAAGATCAGGAGCACGTAAGGCAAAAGGTCCGCCCAGGAACTGAGATAGGTCTGCACCAGCATGTAACAGACGCCATACACCACGCCGCCCAGTGCCGTCCCTAAGGGATTGCCGAGCGATCCCAGCACCACGATGGCAAAGGAAGTGACGGTCGCATCGGCGCCGAACGCCGGCGTCACCGACCCGAACATGAAGGGCGCGAACACGCCGGCCACCGCCGCGAGCCCCAATCCGATACCGAACGCTGCGGCCGAGACCCGATCGACGTCGATGCCCGTCGCCAGCGCCTCATCGCGCCGCGACATCACGGCGCGGGTCAGGGTGCCCAGGCGTGTGCGGTAGAGATAGACATAGACCAGCGCGATCGCGATCAGGCTGGTGATGGATGCGATCACCCAGGCGGCGGGAAAGCCCTGCCCGAAGATCTGGATCGGCCCGCTCGCGCCCGGCTTGCCGCCGAACAGTTTTATCCGGATGGTGGAAAACACCGTGCCGAGCATGCGGCTCTGGATCGAGCGCTCGCTGGTGCCGAAGAAGATCGTCATGACGGCCTCGATCACCTGTGACAGGCCGAAGAACAGGATGATCGACAGCATCTCCGGATTGACCGAGCCCTGCAGCCGCGGCACCAGGACCCAATAGAGCAACAGGCCCGCGATCACGAACAGCACGAAGGCCAGCGGCACCGCGAACAAGGGATCGATGCCGGCGAGTGTCACGACGCCGAAGGCGACGAAGGCGCCGAGCATCAGGATGTCGCCATGCGCAAGGTTGACGATGCGCATGACGCCGAACACGAGATTGAGGCCGATGCCGACCAGGCTGAAATACAAACCGAACAGCACGCCGGCCACGAGCGCGTAGATCAGCATCGGCGCGTCGCTCCCGTCAGCCGGTTTCCGAACCCCTGCCGCGTCATGGACGCGGATAGACCGGCTTGCCGGTGGCGGTCTCGTGCGGATAGATCGAGATGAACTTGATGTGGCCGTGATCGTCGAGCCTGAGTTGCCCGAGCGGCGTCAATTCGCCGATCTGGCCGCCCATCTCATCGAGCGCGAAGGTGCCGTCGAGCGTCTTGAGCTCACCCGACAGGCTGAATACCGCCCGACGCAATTCCATCTGATCGAGGCTGGCCGCGACCGAAAGCGTCTTTTCGATCACGAGCCCGGTGGTGTATCCGGCCACCGCGTTGAAGCCGAACTCGACCTTGCCGTCGGAATATTTCTTGTCCCAGGCGGCTTTGTAATCCTTCATGTTCATGCCGAAATTGACGGGATAGTCGAGCTCGGAGGGTGGCACGTAAGTATAGACATATTCCAGCCCCTTTTCGCCGACGTTCTTCTCGAGCAGTTCGGTCTCGAGCCCCGCATAGATCGAGAACAGCATCTTGAAGTTGACGCCGACGTCGGCGACGTTGCGCAGGAACGCAATATCGTTCGGCGCGTAGCCGAAATGGATCACCGCGTCCGGTTGCGTGTTGGCGATGTTGTTGATGATGACGGTGTAGTTGGTGGTCTCGGTCGGGATGCCCTGATCGTAGACGATCTCGATCGGCGCGCCGGAATCCTTGACGAATTTACGGAACGCATTGGCCTGCGTGCCGGTGAATTCATTGGTCGAATAGAGAATCGCGATCTTCTTGATGCCGAGTCCCGGGCCGTCGTGTGAAACGAAATCGGCCACCGGCTTCGGCCAGATGGTGGAGACCGGATCCGCCATCAGCGCGATATAGGGATTGTCCTTGGAAAAGAAGCTGGCGCCGGTGCCGGTCTGGTCGAACAGGAACATCTTGTGGTCGCGCGCGATCGCCACCGCGGGCGCGGTCAGAACCGAGCCGGAATCCGCGACCAGGAGATCGACCTTGTCCTGCGTGATCAGCTGGTTGTAGAGCGTGGAAGCTGTGGCGGTGTTGCTTTGATCGTCATAGGCGACGAGCTTGACCGGGATTTTCTTGTCGAACGCTTTCACATAGACTCCGCCCTCGGCATTCTTTTGCTCCGCCCAGAGCTTCAGCGCGCTGTGCACCGGCATCGAAATCGAGGCGAAGCGTCCGGATGAGGCATAGAGCGTGCCGATCTTGATTTCAGCCGGCGTATCGGCGGCAAGAGCCTGTGTGCCGAAGGCCAAACCTGCGGCCAGCACCGCGCCCGTGATTTTCAACATCAGATCCTCCCGATTTTCTTCGTTCTCGCCGGCAATCTACCGCGAGCGGTGATAGCCATACAAGCATCTCCTCCCGGACAATAGTGCGTGTGCCGGAATACGCGGCATGCAAGGAGCTGGATGGACCGTTGACGCCGGGCCGTCCAATGTCGCATCAAGATCGGAACCAGCGGGCCGAAGCGGGACCCGCACGCCCCCCAGGGAGGAAACGAGGACATGGCCGAACCAGCGCGCGCGAAACCGAAACCGACGCCGGAGACCCAGCACTTCTGGGACGGGACGCAGGCAGGTGAACTTCGCCTGCAGCGCTGCGACGCCTGCGCCAACGTATATTTCCCGCCGCGCCCGT
>JBGPSI010000049.1:0-26523 GCA_041490045.1 Bradyrhizobium sp. | reverse complement strand
ATCAAGGGCGGTTTCGAGACGCTGGTGGAAGCCGGCTATGCGCCTGAAATGGCCTACTTCGAATGCCTGCACGAAGTAAAACTGATCGTCGACCTGATCTATGAAGGCGGCATCGCCAACATGAACTACTCGATCTCCAACACCGCCGAATACGGCGAATACGTCACCGGCCCGCGCATCATCACCGACGAGACCAAGAAGGAGATGCGGAAAGTTCTGGCCGACATCCAGGGCGGCAAGTTCGCCCGCGACTGGATGCTGGAGAACAAGGTCAACCAGACCTCGTTCAAGGCGACCCGCGCCAAGCTCGCAACGCACCCGATCGAGGAAGTCGGCGCCAAGCTCCGCGACATGATGCCGTGGATCAAGAAAGGCGCTCTGGTCGACAAGACCAAGAACTAGGGCGCGATCCACGATTCCCGGCGCGAGATCGCGCAAGCGCGATCTCGCTGAAGGGTGAGTTGGTCGACAAGACCAGAACCGGGCTTGACCCACGCTTTCGGCTACCGAGGCCGCGCATTGCGCCGCGCGTGCAAGAAAGGCCGCCAAACGAGCGGCCTTAAAAGCGGGATCACCAGCTTGAAAGGAAATCCCCGGGAACCCGTGGTTGCGCCTTCAAACCAGAACTGGGACAACCCCAGCCCCACTCACGCAACGTCATGTCTTGCTAGACCATGATCGGGTTTCATGCGTTGACTGAGATCAAAAGACGATCAGAACCTCGATGGATGTGCGATTTTTTTCGCGGGGGCACCTACTTCCGGAAGGGGCAGGGAAGAACATCCACCGGAACGGAAAATTAAGCCCTGATCGGCATATTCAAAGGCGAGAGCGCGAAATGCGTTTGTCGTGAAGCCACCCGCAGAGCGAAGAACTGACGCTTCAATCACATTCTTCGTTTGAATTATTTCGAGCGGTTTGTTGAAGCCAAAAAGTCCTGTGACTTCAGATTCAAGGCGCCGTTACTTAATCCACATTTTCGCCGCCTAAACATCGCTCTTGCGACAAGAACTGTTTGCTCATGCAGATTGTTGAGTAGCCTGATGAGCGCACGGCGCAAAACAGGCCCGCCCTCAGTCCAGTCCCAGCGCCGTGACCACGGCGCGCCGGTCGAAAAAGGGCCGCTCGCAGACGATCCTTTCCGAGCCCGGCGCGAATTCGAAGCTTGCCATCATCCGCACACGAAACGTCCGCCCCGTGGGGGCGATCTCGCCCTTCGGCGTCCGCAGCGGCCCGAGATGGGTGCCGGTAAGCCAGAACTCGACCAGCACGCTGTCGCCGTCGGCGCCGATGGCGATGATCTCGTTGGCCTGATCCGGAAACGGGATGCGCGACGCCGCGAAATAGCCGCGCACCGCCTCTTCGCCGTCGAACACGGTGCCGGAGCCGTACAGCTCGTAGCGCGGGTGGGCGAAGGTGGCGATGACGCCGTCCCAGTCGCTCTCGCATTCGAGCCGCATGTGGTCGCGCACGGTCTGGATCCGCGCCGCCGTCAACCGGTCCATGGCAATTCCCCGTTCCCTCGACGTCGGAAAGAAGTAGTTCACGCCTCCGGGCCCGTCAAAGCGGCCGGGAGGTCTTCGCGAACCCCGCAGGATTACGGAGCCATGTCCCAGCCGGCGCCCCTCAATATTATGAACGAAATATTAACGTTGCCGAGCGACGGTAGGCACCTGTTGTTGGCGCGGATTTCGCGATGCGGGAAATGTATCGAAGGCTGGCCCAATCGCCGGGTTCGTCGCTGACGGCGCTTGGCGTCCTGCTTTCGCTCGCGGCCGTCGTTCTGTTCGTCGTCGGTGTGCACGCCCGCTACGGCGACAGGATCGCGGCGGCGAAATCCAATGCGCTGAGTTTTGCCAACATCCTTGCCGAGCATACGGTGCTGACCTTCGAGGACGTCGACCGGTCGCTGCGCCGGGCAGAGGCCATACGCAGCGAGAGCCTTGCTGGACGATATAAACTCGCCGCGGCCAACGCCGCCCTGCGACAGCTGCAAAAGAGCTCATCCGTCCTTCTCGGCATCGGATGGACCGATGCCGCCGGACAAGTGGTCGCCCATTCCTACAACCCGGCGCCGCCGCGCTCCAATATTGCCGACATGGCGCAATTCATCGCCCAGCGCGACAGCGTCGACGACCAGTTGTATGTGGCGCCGCCCTATCGTTCGCTGGCGCAGGACAAATGGATTACCGCGGCTGCGCGGCGGTTGAGCAATCCCGACGGCAGTTTCGCCGGCATCGTAAGCGCGCCGCTCGATCAATCCTATTTCATCAAGCTCTATCGCTCGATCGACCTCGGCGGGGGCGGGACCATCCTCTTGGTGCATCGTAACGGACAGCTGCTGGCGCGGCAGCCCGAGTTGCCGGACACGCTCGGAAGCTCGCTTGCCAGCGGCGCGCTGCTGACCAGATATTTGCCGGCGTCGGAAACCGGCGCCTACGAAACGACGGGCGTCGTTGACGGCGTGGCTCGCATCGTCGGCTACAAGGCCGTGCCCGGGCTGCCGCTGGTGGTGGTCGTCACTTACGCCCGCAGCGACGTGCTGAGGTCATGGTATCGGAACCTCTACACGTTCGGCTCGTTCGTCGCGGTCTTTATCGCCATCATCATGCTGGGCACGTTCGCTCTGGTGCGTCGGACCAACGCGCTGGCGGCGAAGACGCGGGCGCTGAAGCGAACCAATGCGCGCTTCGATATCGCCATCAACAACATGTCGCAGGGACTTTGCCTGTTCGACGCCGACACCCGACTGGTGATTTCCAACAGCCGCTTCCAGACCATGTACGGCCTGCCGGACGAACTGGTCATGCCGGGAACGCCGCTGCGGCGGATTTTCCAGTTCTACAAGGACCGTGGCATTGCCCCGGACGTGACCGTCGACGAGGGTATTCACCGCGTCATGACGGAACAGAACGTGCATTACGAGCCGCCGGACGGCCGCGTGATCGATATCCAGCGCACGCCGACGCCCGATGGCGGCTGGGTCGCGACCCACGACGACATCACGGTGCGAAAACGCGGCGAGCAATTGCTGGCCGAGAAAGCCAGCGAACTCGAGGCGACCAACCTGCGCTTCGATGCCGCGCTCAACAACATGTCGCAGGGGCTGTGCATGTTCGATGCGGGGCAGAAGGTCGTGGTGTCGAATGCGCGTTACGGCGAAATCTATCATCTCAGCCGCGACCAGATAAAGCCCGGCACCTCGCTGCGGCAGATTCTGGAGTACCGCCGCGAGAAGGGCACCCATTTCAACGTCGCGCCGGAGACCTACCTGACGCAGAACGTGAAGGCGGCAAAGGAGGTGCTGGAACTCGCCGACGGGCGCGTCGTCGCGATCGCACGTCATGCCATGCCGAACGGGGGATGGCTCACCACGCATGAGGACATCACGGACCGGGCGCGCAACGAACAGCGGATCGCGTTCCTGGCGCAGCACGATCTGCTCACGGGCCTCGCAAACCGCGCGCTGTTCTCCGAAAGGCTCGAGGACGCGGCGCGGCGGCTGCAGCGCCACGGCACCACGTTCACCGTGCTGATGCTCGATCTCGACAGGTTCAAGAATGTCAACGACACGCTGGGACATTCGGCCGGCGACCAGTTGCTGGTCGAAGTGGCGCGGCGGCTGCGGTCGTCGATTCGCGATGTCGATGTGCTGGCCCGCCTGGGCGGCGATGAATTCGCGATCATCCAGGAAAACGAGAAGGTCGAGGGCGCGGTGGCGCTTGCGCTGCGGATCATCGGCCTGATCGAACAGCCGTTCGATCTCGGCGGTCATCAGGTCAATGTCGGAACCAGCATCGGAATTTCGTTCGCGCCGGAGCACGGCGCCGATGCCGAGACGCTGCTGCACAAGGCCGATATGGCGCTGTACGCGGCGAAGTCGGGCGGGCGAAACGCGTTCCGGGTATTCCGGCCCGAATTGACCGAGGCCGCCGACATCCAGCGGTCGATGGAAGGCGAGTTGCGCGACGCGATCTCGCGGAATGAATTCGAACTGCACTATCAGCCGATGGTCGATGCAAGCGCGGGCCGCATCTGCGGCGTCGAGGCATTTGTGCGCTGGCATCATCCCTCGAGAGGCCTTCTGGCGCCCGATCGGTTCCTGCCGCTCGCGGAATCGACGGGATTGATGCTGCCGCTCGGGGATTGGATCCTGCGGCAGGCGTGCATGGATGCCGCCGCCTGGCCAGCGGATATCAGGATTGCCGTCAACGTCTCCGCTGTTCAATTCGCGGGCGGAAATCTGTTCGACCTCGTCCTGGGGGCGCTGGTCGATTCCGGCCTGTCGCCGCTGCGGCTCGAACTGGAAATCGCCGACACTTCGCTGCTGCAGAAGGATCAGGCGGAGCATCTCGCGACCATCCGGCAGCTGAAAAACCTCGGTGTCTCGATCGTGCTGGACAATTGCGGGGCGGGATACTCCTCGGCGAGCTACCTGATGAGCTTTCCGTTCGACAAGATCAAGATCGACAAGTCGGTGGCGCAGGGATTTGCCGACCGCCGCGACTGCGCCGCACTCGTCGCTTCCGTGCTGGCGCTGGCGCGCGGCCTCGATATCGCGACGGCGGCCAAGGGAATCGAGAGCACGACGCAGTACGAGGCCTTGCTGGCCGTGGGCGTCGATTTCGCGCAAGGCTATTTGTTCGGCCGGCCGGTGCCGCATTCCGAGCTTGACCTCGATGCCGCGGTTCCTCTCGCAAAGAACGTCGCCTGATGAACGCGCAGGAACATCTGATCGGCGATCTCGAAGGCGTGCTGGCCAGCAAGGATGCATCGGGGCGCGCCGAAATTCTGCGCCGCGTCACCGATCTCTTCGTCCATGGCTCGGGCAGCTTTACCGACGATCAGATCGGCCTGTTCGGCGACGTGATGAGCCGGCTGGTCGGGACAATCGGGCAGGCCGCCCGGGCGGAATTCGGCAGCCGTCTTGCCCTCGTCTCCGACGCGCCCACGGGCGTCATCCGCACACTGGCATTCGACGACGCGATCGACGTGGCCGCGCCGGTGCTGGCGCATTCGTTGCGGCTCGAAGACGCGGCGCTGGTGGAAAATGCGCGAACCAAGAGTCAGGGCCATCTGCTGGCCATTTCCGGCCGGAGCATTCTGGCCGAGGCCGTGACCGATATCCTGGTCAAGCGGGGCAATCATCTGGTCGTCACCGGCGCCGCCGCCAACCGTGGCGCCAGATTCTCGGCCTCCGGCATGTCTATTCTGGTCAGGAGGGCGCAGGACAATGGCGATCTCGCGCTGTGTGTCTGGGCGCGCCAAGACATCCCGCGCCACGATCTGGTGAAACTGTTCGTGCAGGCGTCCGAGATCGTCAGGGGCAAGCTCGAGGCGGCCGACCCGCGGCAGGCGGTGCTAGTTCGGGCAGCGGTCGCGCAGGCATCCGACGAGATCCAGGCGACGGCGCGCGCCGGATCCAACCAGCATGCCCAGGCGCTGGCGATGGTGCGGACGCTGCATTCGCTCGGGCAACTCGACGAGGCGCGGTTGCTCGCCTATGCGCGCGAGCGGGATTTCGACAAGACCGCCATCGCCCTCTCGTTGATGTGCGATCTTCCGATCGGCCTGATCGAGCGCGTGCTGGTTCAGAGCGAACCGGAACAGCTGATTGTCTTTGCCAAGGCCATCGAGCTGTCGTGGGACACCGCCAAGGCGATCCTCGCGCTGCAAGCCGGTCGCGGCGGGATGGGGAGCGATCGGCTCAATCAAGGCCTTGCCGGCTTCTTCCGGCTGCAGCCGAAAACCGCCCGGACCGCACTTCAGCTATACCGGCAGCGCGAGCTGGTACGCCGAAGCCCGGCCCCGGACTCCTGATTTCCCGCGCCGTCGCGAGGCGCGAGACTACTTCTCGATCTTGTTGTGGACCTGCCAGAACCGCAGCGTGCGCTGGGCGGTCTCCGTAGACAGCTTGCCGTAATCCTTCCAGGCGAGCTTCAGCGTCTCTTCCGAGATCGGCGGCTGCAGCGGACGGTGCGAAAGGATGGTTTCCACCGTCAGCCAGTTCAGGCCGGCGGATTTGCAGGGGATCAGGATCAGATCGGACCGGGGCCCCTCCAGAAGCCGCACCATCATGTCGGTCGTGGCATTGTTGAGAACCGCGAGCGAGGCGGCGACTTCCTCGAGTTTTCCGGCGCCGGCAAACTTGATGACGGCGGCATCGTCCAGTTCGTTGTGCTGTTTCAACAGCTTCACCAGCGCTTCGGCGCGGCTGAAGTCCCGCGACGACGATGCGCCTTCTCCGGCCGCGCCGGCGATGGTCTTCAGGATCCGCTTGATCTCCTCCTGAAGTTCGGGAGGCGCGATGGCCGCCAACCGGGCGCGTACGGCGTCGGTGGCGCGCCGCAGCAGGTCGCGGAGGAATTTGATCGGAAGGTCGATCCGCAGGCCGAGGATCTCGGTGAGTTCATCGTCGGTTTCCGCGCGCGCGACGATGGTGGAATAGCCGGTGTCGGAAAAGCGGGCGCTGGCATTGTTGGCAAGCTTGCGAATGACCTTGCGTTCGCCGCGGTCGACGATCACGTCGGTAACCGCTTCCGGGAGATTGGTGCGGCCCGAAATGGCGAGCAGGTGATCCTGCCCCCTGGTGCTGGCGATCTCCACGAGGTCGCTCGTCCTCAGGCGGCTGGAATTGGCCAGCACGCTGCCGGCCACCGCGATCTCATTGTCCCGCGCAAGATGCTGGATGACCTCGAACGGCGCGTAATCGATCGGCGCCAGCCGCTGGCTGAGTTCGGCCCTGGCGCGGCTTTCGACGCGGCTGATCAGGACGCACAGCACGTCGTCGAAGACCTTAATCTGGTCCTCGCTGAGCCGTTCCGCGTCAAGCAGGAAAAGGTTCGTCACCTGGCGAAGGGTTTCGACGCGCCGCTCGGAAGAGCCGCTTTTGACGGCCTCTTCGAGTTCGGCGATGATGGAATGCTCGAGCTTCTGCAATACACGCCCCGATGCTTCTTTCGACACTTTCCGGCGCGAGTCCGGTTCTGGAACATCGTGAAAGTGTCGCAGTTCAAGCGGAGACGATAGTCGAGCAACCCTACGCTCTAGTTAAAAATGAGCCCGTAGAACTACAGGCCCGGCTTGCTTAATAAATGCGCGGTTTTCCGAAAAAACCGCCGCGGAACCTCAGGCCGGCGTCCCGACCGGGCGGGAAGCGGCGGAAATCGTACTTAACGGAAGCCTATCGGCAGTTCCGCTATCTGATGCCGGCCGCGTCAAAACCCGCTTCGACCGCGGCCACGCGGCGTTCGATCTGCTTGCCCGGCAGCTTGCGGAACAGCGATCGCGTCGCCAGCACCACGCCGCGCCGGCTGTCGGCGAAGGTCGATTGGCGCGACAGCTGCTGGGTGAGCGCGACATAGAACATCGCCGCAAGTTCGTGCGGCCTGAAGATGAATTTGCGGCCGTTGTTCGCCGACATCACATTGAAGGCGGCATAGTTGTGAATGCCGCTGTTGAAGTGTACGGCGCCTAAATCGTCATCCGGGGTCAGCGGAACGTTGATGAAATCCTTCATCAGCTTGGGCTGCCTGTGCAGGGTCGGGTCCTGCATGTCGCGGATCGCGACGCCGCAGCCGACCTGCCAGTTCCATTTCGCGATATCCGGCCGCGTGCCGTTGGCGATGAGGGTGCCGAAAATATCCGAATAGGACTCGTTGAGCGCGCCGGTCTCGCCCAGATAGACCAGCCGGGCCGTGGCGCCGGTGACGCCGTGAAACAGCTCGTGGGCGACCACCGAGAGCGAGGAGGCCATCGAGCGCAATTGGCCGTCGTCGAGCCGCTCCTGGCCGTACAGCATCTGGGCCCCGTCCCAGAATGCATTGAGCCACACGTCGCTCCCCGGCGGCGGCTTCTCGAACTGCTTGACCACGCAGTTGACGGTGGAGACCACGCGTCCGCCCATGTTGTCGATGTTGTTGCGCTTGAGCACCTTGCGCAGAAACGTTGTGACCGTGGCGGCGTGGGTATGGGCGCTGACGGCTGCCGGCGACCAGGGCGGCGACGCGAGATTGCCGGGCAGCTTGCCCCCGACCGGGTCGCGGTAAGCGAAATCGCAGGTTTCGATGTTCAGCATGGCATCGCGCATGACCCGCTTGCCGCCCTTCGTCTCGATGTTGAAGGTCTTCATCTTCCCGAGTTCGTCGCGGGCGCTGGCGGTGCCGTGCCTGGCGGCCGGGGTGCGCGGCAATTCCGCCACCAATGCGCCGTTCAGCGCATCGATGACGTAATCGAACACCAGCGGAATCTGGTGTTTGGCCTTCGATGCCTTGCCCTTGTTCCGGCTCCGCACGTCCTCGACGATATAGGCGAGATGCCATTTGTCCCTGTGGTCGAGAAACAGATTGAGCGCCGGAACGCCGTCGGGAAGTTTCCCTCCGTAGCCTGCCCGGGCGGCAATTCTCTTCAGCGCGTCGCGCGGCGAAATTCTGGCGACGTAGGACGCAAGATCCGGCTTCGCCAGGCTGGAATTGAGCGAGACAAGCTCATTGTGATCATCGAGCTCGACGCTGACGAGCGATCCGAAAACCGGAATACCCTTGATCTGCTGGCGGAATTTCACCACCCTGGTTCCGGTCAACGGCACGGTCTCGACGCCGAGGCTCCTGAAATCGCTCTCTTCGTCATTGACCTTCGGTGCGGTCAATGACGGCATCGCGCGGCTCGCAAAGGCGTGGGCGAGGATGCGCTTGGCCGCACTTTCCGGGTCGAGGTTTTTCGGCAGACTTTCCGCCAGCGCGAACGTGTTGGAAGCCGGGCGATCCGCCCTGAGCGCCTCGAAGGCGCGGCGGTCGCGTTTTTCCGTGACGTGCATCGCGAGGACCTGGAAGCCACGCGCCGCGATTGCCCGCGCCCCGGTGTTCCCTGGCCCGGTTTTCTTTGTTTTCCTTGCCATGATTGCAGTCCTCCCATTCGTCAACCAGGGAAGGGTAGGTCAATCGATCCCGATTGGGAATCGCAAAAGATGAAAAGCAGTAGGCCGGCAGCCGGGCAGGCGGTCGTTCGTGCACTCTGCCGCCTGAAGTGCTATCGTCATCATTGCGAGGCGCGCAGCGGCGAGGCAATCCGTCTTGCTTGCGGAAATTTGCATTGCTTCGCGGAGCCTGCCACCGGGCGCGCATTCGCGCGACCCGGCGGCTCGCATCGACGTGGAAATATCGGGGACTAATCATGCAATCTGTCGTCATTACCGGGGCGTCCACCGGCATCGGCTGGGCCACCGCGAAATTGTTGCTCGGGCGCGGGTTTCGGGTGTTCGGCAGCGTACGCAAGCAGGTCGACGCCGATCGGTTGAAGGCCGAGTTCGGCGCCGGTTTCACCCCGCTATTGTTCGACGTCACCGATGAAGCCGCGGTGCTGGCCGCCGCCCGCGAGGTCCGCGCCGCGCTGAACGGCCAAACGCTGACCGGGCTCGTCAACAATGCCGGCATCGCGGTCGCGGGGCCGGTGCTGGAGCTCTCGGCCGACGAATTCCGCCGTCAGATGGACGTCAACGTGATCGGACCGATCATCGCCACGCAGGCCTTCGGTCCGCTGCTCGGATCCGATCCGTCGCTGAAGGGGCCGAAGGGGCGGATCGTGATGATCAGCTCGGTGGCCGGCAAGAACGGCAATCCGCTGTCGGCGGCCTATTCGGCGTCGAAGCACGCGATCGAGGGGCTGTCGGAAAGCCTGCGCCGCGAAATGATGCTGTTCGGCATCGACGTCATCATCGTGGCACCCGGCGCGGTGAAGACGCCGATCTGGAGTAAGGCCGAGGAGGTCGACATATCCCGCTACAAGAATTCGGCATATCTTCCGGCGCTCGAACAGGTCCGCAGATTCACGCAACATTTGAGCGAGATCGGTTTGCCGCCGGAGAAGATCGCCGAAGCGATCGCCGACGCTCTGACCTCGGCCGGCCCTAAAGTGCGCTATCAGCTCACGCCGGACCCGATGCGGCATCTGATCACGGGGCTGCTGCCGAAGCGGACCGTCGACAAGATCATTGCGAAGCGCCTCGGATTGGCTCCGAAGGCATGAGCATCGCGGTGCGTGCCATGTTCATAACCGCCGCCTTCGGCGCCGCCGCGATTTGCCTGGCGGCGTCATTCGCCCATGCCGGCGATCAGGGCGATCCCGAAAAATCCTGCGACGGCAACACCTATGAAATGGTCGAGTGTCTCAAGGCCAAGACCGCGCAATGGGACAAGCGGATGACCATCGCCTATCAGCAGGCGCTGAAGGACGTGGTGCCGCAACAGCATGACCAATTGCGCGCGGCGCAGCGGCTGTGGATTCAATATCGCGACGCCAATTGCCTGTACTATGGCCTGGGCGAAGGCACCATCGCCCGCCTCGATGCCGGCGAATGCGTGCGCAGCATGACCGAGGCGCGCGCCCGCGAGCTGGAGGATCTCGGTCACAAATAGGATAGCGTTTTCGAGCGAAGTGGATTCCGGTTCGCGTGAAGAAAACGCGTCAGAACAAAAAGGATAGCGTTTAGCTATCCCGCCTGCGCGGTGCGCGGCGTCCGCGCCGAGGCCATTTGCGATCAGCCGCAGCGCCATTACCAGCACGAGCGGGACCAGGAACAGCGCGTAGAGCGGCATGCCCGGGATCCAGGCGGCCTCTAGGAGAAAGGTCTGATGGCCGCCTCTGTTGCACCATCATGACAGTTCCATTACGGTTTTATGACGCGACGCAGGCTCCGGCTGCGCCGTCCGCCTCCTGGTCACCGCCAGCCCAGGCTCAAGGGCAGCGCCGGGTTAAGTCTGCGTCTTGCCGATCGCGCCCGCGCCAAATCCAGGTCCATCCGGCGACGTCGTCGCCGCAGGCCTTGCCTCGATTGGTGTTTGGCGGCTGCTAGCGGTAGCAGCGCCCCAGCTGGCGGCGCTGGCCGTCATGCTGCAGACCGAAACCGACTTCGGCTCGCGCACGGGCTTTCTGCTGTCCTGGGGGATCCTGAACTTTTTCTGGATCGCGCTGCTGCGGCGTCCGGCGCTGTCGGGTGCGCTGTCGCTGACGCTGGTGGTGGTGCTGGTGCTGTTGTCGCGGCTCAAGCACGACATCGTGCAGATGACCGCGAACTTCGTCGACCTGATGGTGATCGACCGCGATACCGCTTCGTTCCTGTTCACGATCTTTCCCAATTTGCGCTGGTCGGTGATCGGCGCCGGCGTGCTCATCCTGCCCCTGATGTATGCGCTCTGGTGGCTCGATCCGTTCCGGGTCCGCCGGCTGCCGGCTTTGGCCTGCAAGCTCGCCTGTCTTGCCGCGCTGGTGGGATATTCCGTCGAATGGCCCGATGAGGCCTGGCGGGGCTATTACGACGACGGGTACCTGTCGAAATTCGCCCGCTCCGGCGTCACCGCGGTGTCGGATTTCATCCATTACGGCTTCATGGAAAAGGATGCGGTTGCGACCGAGCGGCTCAAGGTGCCGCTACTGGATTCCTGCCATCCCAAGGGCCTGCGGCCGAACATCGTCATGATCCATGATGAATCCAGTTTCGATATACGCGCGGCCAGCGGCATCAAGGTGCCGAAAGGCTATGGCAGCCAGTTCAAGTCGTTCGACGGCAAGGAGCGCAAATTCCTGGCCGAGAGCAATGGCGGGCCGAGCTGGTTCACCGAATACAACGTACTGGCCGGCCTGTCGTCGCGTTCGTTCGGCCGGTTCGCCTATTTCGTGACCCGCATCGCATCTGGCCGCGTCGAGCGCGGCCTGCCGCTGGCGCTGCGCCGCTGCGGCTACGAGACGATTTCGCTGTATCCGGCCTTTGGCGCCTTCATGAGCGCGCGCAGTTTCCAGTTGACCACCGGCATCGAGCACTTCTATGACGCGCACGATCTCGGCGCCAAGGACGTCGAGCCCGACGGCTTCTTCTATGACAAGGCGTTGGGCCTGATGGTCCAGCAACCGCCGGCGACGCCGCTGTTCATGTTCGTCTATCTCGCCGCCAACCACTTCCCATGGGAGACACGGTTTCGTCCGGACCTGACGCCGGCGTGGCGCAGGCCCGGCAACGAGCCGGTGGTCGATGAATACCTGCGCCGCCAGGCGATGAGCGCCGACGATTACCGTGCCTTCATCGCCGGGCTGAAAAAGAAGTTTCCCGGGCAGCCGTTCCTGATCGTGCGCTACGGCGACCATCAGCCGGAATTCTCGCCGCACGTTCTCGATCCCGGCCTCGACGAAGCCGGAATCGGCAAGAAGCTGGAGGAATACGACCCGCGCTATTACGCGACTTACTATGCAATCGATGCGATCAATTTCCAGCCGGTCGAAAGCCCTGCCGTGATGGATACGATCGACGGGGCCTATTTGCCGCTGGTGATCCAGGAAGCCGCCGGCATTCCGCTCGATCCGTCGTTCGAGGAGCAGAAGAACATCATGCTTCGCTGCAAAGGCGTGTTCTACGCCTGCAAGGACGGCGCCGAGGCCCGCCGCTTCAACCGCCTCCTGATCGACGCCGGGCTGATCCACGGATTGTAGGACGCCGGACTCGGGATTCCCGATCGAGGCGGGGCCCTAAACGGGTGCGCGCGCCTTCGCTGTGCCCGTCTTGCGACCTCAGGCGCTGCACTGCGGCATTGGTTGGGGACACAGCCCGCCTGGCGGCTGCTTTTCGCTGCTGCGGCTTGACCGCGGGCTCCCATTTCATGTGAGATGAAGCATGAGCCCTGTCCGCGCGCTTTTGCCCCTTGTTCTGCTTGCAGCCTGGTCGTCCGCCTCGGCGGAGACGATGAAATTCGAGGATTCCGCGGCCATGCTGGGCACCGCCTGCGCTAAGGACATCGTCGACAATTGCCGCGGCGTCAACCTCGACACCGTTCGGCTCAAGGACTGCCTGTCGCGCAATCAGGATGTGTTGTCGCCCCAGTGCAAGAGCGTCTACGGCCAGGCCTTCGACGCCATCCAGAAGCGCGTCGCGGCACGCGCCGCCGTCACCAAACTATGCGAGCGCGACGTCAACAAATACTGCGCCAGCGTCAAGGGCGATCGCGCCCAGGCTCTGGCGTGCGTGCTGGCGGGACCGCGCGGCATGACCATCAACTGCAACAAGGCCCTCACCGAGGCGGGGTATCGCTGATGCAGCGGGGGTGGAAAAATCGCCGCGGCGTCGGCTGGCTGGCGGCCGCGCTGATCGCCTTCACGGCACTCCCGGCGCTGGCGCAGAGCCCGGCGGCCGGTACGGCGGACGAATGGGCCAACAAGCTTGCCGGCCTTGATACCGAGCCGGATCTGGATTTGGCCGCCCTGCGGCAACAGGCGACGGATCGGATCAAGGCGAGGGCCAAGCTGGATGCGGCGCCGCTCAAGCGGCCGCTGATCGCGCCGGACTTGCTCAAGCTGCCGCAGTTCTCCGCCGAGCTTCAATTCGACGAAGACGCTGCCGTGATTCGGCCCGAGTCGTATCGGACGCTGGGGCGCATCGCCGATACGCTCCACCAGCCGTCGCTCTGGGCATACAAATTCCTGATTGTGGGTCATACGATCTCGACGGGGAAACGCGATTACAATCTGACGCTCAGCCAGCGAAGGGCCGACGTGGTCCGCGACATCTTGATCAGCACGTTCAAGATTTCTCCAAAGCGCCTTCAATCCATCGGCCTCGGCGAGGAGCAGATGCTGGACAGCGCCCGTCCCACGGCGCCGGTCAATCGGCAGTTCCAGGTGCTCACGGTGGGAAAAGCGCCGTAGGGCATGATCCGGAAAAGTGGGAGCCGGTTTTCCGAAATGATCATGCTCAAATAAAAGATGAGATCATGATCCGATCTCATCCGATCGGATGATGATTTAGGTTGCATCGACGGTTAACGAAGATGATCACGGGAGATACACAATGGCCACAAGCCTGAAGCAGATGATGGAAGCCGCCAACGCCGCGGTGCCGAAGATCACGCCGGCCCAGGCCCGCGAGATGATCGGCAAGGGCAATACGCTGGTGGTCGACGTGCGCGATGCGCCGGAGGTCGAAAAGAGCGGCAAGATCAAGGGCGCCGTGCATGTTTCGCGCGGCATGCTGGAATTCCGCGCCGACCCTGACTCGCCCTACTACGACAAGAATTTTGCCAAGGACAAGACCGTGATCCTCTATTGCGCGTCAGGCGGACGCTCCGCGCTTGCCGCCAAGGCGCTCAAGGATCTCGGCTACAATGAGGTCTACAATGTCGGCGCCTTCAAGGACTGGGCCGAACACGGCGGGGAGATCGAGAAGCCGATCGAGCCGGGGATGTGAGGCGCCGGTCGTCATAAATTCAGAGGATCACCCGGCAAAGGTCGGCAACGGAACGCTTGCGTCGTGCCGCCAAAATCTGAAGCCGGGATGGTGTGGGTCGCCATACGTGGGCACGCGACGAACATTTCAGGTTTGACCTCCCGAAGGCCAAGCGTCTTCGCTCGCCTTCCATTCGGAAATCGCGGTGGCACGTCGGCGGGCCTCTTAGTGCGTCTCGATCCGCCGTCGCATACGGTTGACATCGCGAAGCCGGCGCGTTTGACCAAGCCGACATTCGGCTCGATTTCCTCGGCACAAAAAAGCCCCGGCCAAAGCCGGGGCTTGAGTTCGCCAGAGATCATGGAAATCAGTAACGCGCTGCGACCGGCGCCCCGAAGCCGCCAAAGCGGTAGTTCAGACGCACGGTGATCATATCCACGTCCTGGCTGATCCGATTGGCCGCACCGGCAAGTATGGGATTCACGACCGAGAAGGTATTGTTGGAATCACCCATGAAGAGGTGGTCGTATTCAAGACCGGCCGACCAATTCGGCGTGAAGCCGTACTCGAATCCGGCACCCAAGGCACCGCCCCATCGGGTCGAGCTTGCCGAGGCCAAGCCAACGCCAGTGGCTGTGTCGCTTATGAAAGCGCGGTTGCTCGTCACCGCTGCGCCGCCCTTCAGGTACAGCAGCGCCGCATTCCAGGCATAACCGATCTGACCGGTGAAAAGGCCCAGGCCGTTGACTTTGGCGCCAAGCGTAAACGCTGGATTAAAGGTGCTGACGCGCGAGCCATTGAGATCCGCCCAATCGCCCTGACCTTCCAGACCGAAAACGAACTGACCGGCTTGCCAGCGGTATCCGAGCTGGCCGCCGAAAAGTCCTCCGGACCGATCGGAGCACCCGGCTGCAATGACCGCGCCGGCTACCGGAACGAGACCCCAGCAATTGCGGCTTTGGCCCCAGCCGCCGTTCGCGCCGATGTAGAAGCCGGTCCAGTCGTAAATCGGGGCCAGTATCGGCGGCGGCGCCTTGGTGTAGGGACGCGCAGCCAGATCGGCAGCCGACGCGGGAGCGGCCATGCCCAGCGCTGCCAGACCGACTGTAGCCAACAAAAACTTTTTCATCTTATTCCCTCCATTGCCATCGCTTCTCGCGACCGCAGATATTTGATTGCAGACACTGCGCTTGATTTCACTTCCAGTCCGAATCCTAGTCCACTTGACTCCGAAATCCCGTGCTCGAAAGGCAACAGTCCGTTTTTCAAGTATGACTGCAAAAAGGCCAGAGGGTCAGGCTTATTGACTTTCCAAATCGACGAAGCGGTATTCCAAGGCCGCTGGTGTCTCATAGGCTCGGAGCGTTGCTGAATGCGGAAAACCGGTTCGGTGTTGCAGGAATTTGCCGGAGGAATCGCAACGCCGAAAACAAATCAAAGAAATTCGGAGAACTTGAGCGGCCATGACGCGAAAGCGCCGACACGTGTTGGTCGCAGCTTGACATCGATCAATGCTCGCCAGGGAAAACCTTGTAGTAGAGGCGAGGGGGACGGAGTATCGAATGCCCCTTGCGCGTTATTTCTTCTATGTGGGCGGAGTATTGCTCGCGCTGCTGTTTATTTCGGACGCGTATCTGCCGAAATTGCCGGTTGCGCACGAGGCGGCTGCCGATGTGCCCTTGATCCGGATTCATTCCGATCAAAAATGGCCGGAGCGCATCGTCTATGACACCAGCCTCCCGACGATCGTTCCCGCGCAGATCGCGAACACGGACGCAAGCGTCGCCGCACCGACGGCGATCGCAGATGTCGCAGCGAAGGTGCCGGCGCGGGAGGCATTTGCACAGCTGCAGCCGTCCGATGCGAAACAGCTGCAACCATCCGATTCAAAAAAGCGAGAAGTAAAGCGCCAGCGCAAAATTGCAAACCGACGCGCGCCACCGATGGTCCTGGTTGCGCGGCGGCAGCCATTTGGATGGTTTGGCAACGTCATCTGGTGAGCGGGTCGGCCGGCGCGTCGCAAGGCGTTGGACGCTCAGCGCGCCGGTCGTGGCCGTCGGGCGCGCGCGTTTGGGAAATCACGGTGACACGGACCGTGGCCCATGAGCGTGTCGCCGCCCATAGCCGATTGATCGGCTGCGTCCCGCCTTCGGCATCGTTCAGTAGCGCCGCTCCTCGCGCCGTTCGGTTCGCCCTGTCCGGCGTTCCACACGTCGCTCGGTGCGAGCCGTTCGGCGCTCTTGGCGTCTCTCCGTGCGTGCCAAACGCCGTTCATGACGCCGTTCCATCCCCAAGGTCTGAGCCTGGGCGTCCGATGTCAGTAAGGTCGTGAACGTTACGAGGCCAAATGCGGCCGATAATCCAAGAAGAGCTTCACGCCGCGAGATAAGTTCAGATTTTCCAACCTCACTCATTTCAAGAACTCCCTGGCTGGGTGAACAGAATTCCTGACTGCATACCAGTCCCCGGCGCTCTCATTGATCCACGTCAACAAGTCAGTGCGGCTGACCTGAGCGTGAGATCAAGCAATCGAGGACGTGTCGCGAGATCGACGGTTCTCCGAGCCGGTCATGCTGGCGGGTACTTATCGCTTCTCGATCTTGCCCCACAGCCAGCGCGCCACTGCTGACGGCGATGATGCGCCATCGCCGCCGGCGGCGCGCAGGTTCGCCTCCCGCATATCGGCGATACCGATCTTGCCGAGCAGCGGGGCCAGCGCGTTGCGCAGGGCCTGGTCGCCAGCGCGTTTCGGAGCCAGCAGCACGATCGCATCATAGGGCGGGATCGCGTGCCGGGGATCGTCCAGCACCACCAGATCGTATTTCGCGATCAGCCCGTCCGAGGTGTAGCCCGCGATCACGTCGACCTCGCCGGAGGCGGCCGCGGCGTACATGAAATCCGGCTGCATCTGCCGCTGTGCGCGAAATTTCAGGCCGTAGGTCTTTTGCAGCCCGGCCCATTCCGGCCGCGAGAAGAATTCGTAGTCGCCGGCGATCGACAGCGTGCCCGCATGCGACGCCAGATCGGCGATCGAGCGGATGCCGAGCGCCTCGGCGCGCTTGCGCGGCATCACCAGGGCGTAGGCGTTCTCGAAACCGAGTTCGCCGAGCAGCGTCACCTTTTGCCGCGCCAGAATCGTCTTCAATTCGCGCAGAAGTTCCTCGCGCGGCTCGATGTCGGTGCGGTGAAACTGGTTGGCCCACAGCGTGCCGGAATAATCGACATAGACATCGATGTCATTGGTCACCAGCGCATCGAAAATGACGTTGGAGCCGAGGCCTTCGCGGGTGGTCGCGATAAGTCCTGCCGCCTGCAGCCGCTGCGCGATCAGCGCCGACAGCACATATTGCTCGGCGAAGGTCTTTGCGCCGACGATATAGCTCGACGGCGAGCGCGCCAGCGTCGGCACCAGCGTTGCCGCGACCAGCGCGGCAATGCCGACGCCGCCGAGCGCCGTGCGAACGCGGCTGCGGTCGCGGACGCCGGTCTCGATCAAGGCCAGCAATTGATCGACCGCGAGCGCCAGGACGGCGGCGGCGAGGCAGCCGAACAGCACGAACACCCAGTTCTGCGTCTGCAATCCGGCGAAGATATAATTGCCGAGGCTGGTCTGGCCGATCGGGGTCGACAGCGTCGCGGTGCCGATCACCCACACCGCCGCGGTGCGGATGCCCGCCATGATCACCGGCAGCGCCAAGGGCAGTTCCACCGTGAACAGCGATTGGCGCGGTGTCATCCCGACGCCTTGCGCGGCTTCGAGCAGGCTTGCATCGACGCCCTTAAGGCCGGTGATGGTATTGCGCAGCACCGGCAGCATCGAATAGAGCGCCAGTGCCAGCACCGCCGGCAGGAAGCCGAACGCGGAAAAGCCAAATCCGAACCATGCCAGGGACAATGATGCCAGCGCCAGCAGCAGCGGATAGAACAGCGCGAGCAGCGCGAGACCCGGCACCGTCTGCACGATGGAGGCAAGCCCGAGCAGCGCGCCGCGCATGAGCGCATGGTTGCGCGCGCCGATCGCCAGCGGCAGGCTGACCAGAAGCCCCAGCGCCAGCGCCGTGACGCTGACGCGGACATGGTTGCCGAGATAATCCGGCAGATGCGCCGCCGCCTCGCTCCAGCGCGGATCGGAGAACAGGCTCATGCCGCGCCATCCCGCGGCAAGAGTTGGTTGAGCCGCTCGGCCTGCCGCCGCGGCGTGCGCAAGAGTTCGCCGACGTAAGCGTCGCTGCTTTTGGCAAGGTCCGCCGGCGTGCCTTCCGCCAGCAGCCGGCCGGCGCGCATCACCGCGATGCGATCGGCGAGCAATATAGCCTCCGTCATGTCGTGGGTGATCATGACGGTGGTCAGTCCGAGCTTGCGATGCAGATCGCGAAAATCGTCGCCGAGCGCGTCGCGGGTGAGGGGGTCGAGCGCGCCGAACGGCTCGTCCATCAGCACGATCCGAGGGCGTGCCGCCAGTGCCCGGGCGACGCCGACGCGCTGGCGCTGGCCGCCCGATAATTCGTGCGGAAAACGGTCGCGATACGCTCCGCGGTCGAGCCGCACCAGGTCGAGCAATTCGTCCACCCGCGCGGAAATCTCCGCCGCCGGCCGGCCCAACAGTTTTGGCGTGATCCCGATATTGCCGGCGACGCTGAGATGCGGAAACAGGCCGCCGCTCTGGAACACATAGCCGATACGGCGGCGCAACGAGACCGGATCGACCGCGCGCACGTCCTCGCCTTCGATCGTGATGTGACCCTGATCGGCCTCGATCAGCCGGTTCGCCAGCCGCAACAGCGTGGTCTTGCCGGAACCGGAGCCGCCGACGATGGCGAGAAATTCGCCCCCGGCGACCTCGAGTGAGACGTCATCGACGGCCAGAACGGGCTGTGCGCCGCGGCCGCCGTCAAAGCTCTTGCCGACATGCGCAAACGCGATTCTGGGTGGGGTTGGCATTCAGTCCAGCCTCGTTCTTGCTGTTCTCTCCCCCTCCAGGGGAGGGTCAAGGGATCACCTAGCACGTCGCCGCACCGCGTTGAACTTATCCTTCGCAAGCGCTAAGCCATCGTCCAGACTTGGAGGGGACGAGGGTGGACACGTCAAAGCCAACGGCGGTCGCGCTTGACGATGCGACGGTGGCGTTCCGCCTTGCCGATAACCGCGTCTACACCGCGGTCGAAAAGGCGAACTTGCGGATCGCGCATGGCGAATTCGTCGCCATTGTCGGGCCGACCGGATGCGGAAAATCGACGCTATTGAACGTCGCCGCCGGCCTGCTCAAGCCAGCTTCGGGCGCGGTGCGGATTTTCGACCAGCCGCTGACCGGGCTCAACCGGGACGCCGGTTACCTGTTTCAGGCGGACGCGCTGTTTCCGTGGAAGACCGCGATCGACAATGTCGCCATCGGGCTGGAGATCCAGGGCGCGCCGCGCGCGATGGCGCTGGAGCGTGCGCAGCGCTGGCTGACCGCGGTCGGTCTCGGCGCGTTCGGCAACCGCTATCCGCACATGCTGTCGGGCGGCCAGCGCAAGCGCGTCGGTCTCGCGCAGGTGCTGATACGCGATCCCAAGATTCTGCTGATGGACGAGCCGTTCGGACCGCTCGACGCGCAGACCCGCCAGATCATGGGCAATCTGCTCTTGGAATTGTGGAACGCCGATCGCAAGGCGGTGCTGTTCGTCACCCACGATCTCGAAGAGGCGATCGCGCTTGCCGACCGCGTCGTGATCATGTCGGCGGGGCCCGCCGCACGCATCATCGGCGACTGGCGGGTAGAACTTCCCCGGCCGCGCGACATTTCGGAAATCCGGTTAAGGGATGAATTCCACGCGCTGCACCGGGAAATCTGGAGCGTGCTCAAGGACGAGGTAATGAAGGGTTACGCGCAATCGGCGGCCGGGTGACGCCGTGCCGCAACCGGCAACAAGAAACAAGAGGGAGATATCATGCTGTCCCGTGGTTTGATTCTGGCCGTCGCCGTCACGCTCGCTGCGTTGTGCGGTTCTCACGGGGCCTTGGCGCAAGGCGTGTTCACGCTGTCCTCGCCCGACTTCAAGGACGGTGAGCGGCTGGCGCTGAAGAACGCCGGCAACAACAAGGCGAATCCGAATTGCGTCGGCGCGAACATTTCTCCGATCTTGAATTGGGCGAACCCGCCGGCCGGCACCAAAAGCTATGCGCTGCTGATGATCGATCCAGAAGGCCGTCCGCCCGGCGGCGTGATCCACTGGGTGGCCTACGGCATTCCGGTCTCGGTCACCGGCTTTGCCGAAGGCGAGGTTTCAAAGCCGAGCGAAAAATATGTCGGCGGCATCGGCACCAACAAGTTTTCGACCTACACCGGCCCCTGCACGCCGGCTGGCCCGCTGCATCACTACACCTTCACGCTGATGGCGACCGACGTCGAGCCGACGGCGTTGCAGGCCGGCCTGACCCGCGACGGACTGGTCAAGGCGCTGGAGGGCCACGCCAAGGCCGCCACCGGCCTGATCGGCACGTTCTCGAAACCATGATGCGGGCAGGCCTCACGACAAACGGATTGTTCCTATGCCGCGCCTGACGCTTCTCGCCTTTCAGCTTCTCGTCGCCGTCGTGGCGCTGAGCCTGTGGCAGGTGTTCGCCACCGTGCCGGTGTTCGGGCATATGCTGCTGCCGCCGTTCTTCTTCTCCAATCCGCTCGATGTCGGCAGCCAGATCTTCGACTGGTTTCGCACCGGCGTGATCTGGAAGCATCTTGCGATCACGCTCTGGGAATCGATCCTTGCTTTCGCGATCGGCTCGCTCAGCGGCGTCTTGGTGGGCTTCTGGTTCGCGCGCCAGCCGCTCGTCGCCGCGGTGTTCGACCCCTATGTCAAGATGGGCAACGCGCTGCCGCGCGTCGTGTTGGCGCCGATCTTCACGTTGTGGCTGGGCCTGGGGATCTGGTCGAAGGTCGCGCTCGGCGTTACGCTGGTGTTCTTCATCGTGTTCTTCAACGTCTACCAGGGCGTCAAGGAAGTCAGCGGAACGGTGTTGGCCAACGGCCGCATGCTCGGCATGAGCGAGCGGCAGCTGATGCGGCACGTGTACTGGCCCTCGGCGCTGTCGTGGATGTTCTCCTCGCTGCATACCTCGGTCGGCTTTGCGGTCGTCGGCGCCGTGGTCGGCGAGTATCTGGGATCGGCGGCCGGGCTCGGCTATCTGATCCAGCAGGCCGAAGGCGTGTTCGACGTCGCCGGCGTGTTCGCCGGCATGTTCGTGCTGTCCGCCTTCGTCATCCTGATCGATCTCGCCGTCACCGCGGTCGAGCGGCGGCTGCTGGTCTGGCGGCCGGAGGCGGCAGAGGGGCGGGGATAGGAAAACGTCATTCCGGGTTCGATGCCGGCGCATCGCCCCGGATTGACGGCGCGAAGCCGCGCCGTCAGTTCAGCAACTTGATGTCGTCGGGCGTCTGCGGCGGCGTCTTGATGGCGATGGCTTTCAGCGTCCGTCCGTCCGGCTTGCTACCACCATGCGGGGTGCCATGGGGGATAATGACGAGGTCGCCCGGCTTCACCTTCACTTCCTTGTCGCCGAGCCAGATTGTCCCGGTGCCTTCAAGAATGTATTGGATCTCGTTGGCATTGGGATGCAAATGCTTGGGAGTGTTGCCGTCCTGTATCGAGACGGTAGCGCCGTCGACGGAGACGAACATCTTGTTGCGCATCCCATTGGCTGCGGCTGGGCTAAGTGCGTCTCCTTCCAAGTCCTGGGTATGGATGATCTGCGCCGTGATGTTCTCGGCGGCGGCGCGGGCCGGCTCCATCATATGGGTCACGCCGCACCCGGCGGCGAAGGCGGCGACGAGCGACAGCGCGGCAGTCATGCGGTTCATGGATATTCCTCCCCTTTGGCAAATTCTTTTGTGCGGGGATGCTAATTCGCCTAAAGGCCATTGACCAGAGCTTGCTGCGCACCTTCTCAAGCGGCGCACGCTGCTCTATCGTGCGCCCAACCGATAAACGGCACGGAGGATGTGATGAGGACGATTTTTGGCCGGCTGGCCGCGACGCTGTTGGCGCTGGTAATGACGTCCGGTCTTGCCGCAGCGCAAAACAAGATCACCGTCGCGGTCGGAGGCGGCGCCTGCCTGTGCTATCTGCCGACCGTGCTGGCCAAGCAGCTCGGCGAATTCGACAAGGCGGGCGTTGCCGTCGAACTGGTCGATCTCAAGGGCGGCTCGGACGCGCTCAAGGCCGTGCTGGGGGGCAGCGCCGACGTGGTTTCCGGCTATTTCGACCACTGCGTCAATCTCGCCGCCAAGAAGCAGGAACTGCAGGCGTTCGTGGTCTATGACCGCTATCCCGGCCTCGTGCTGGTCGTCTCGCCCTCGCACAATGGCGAGATCAAATCGATCAAGGACCTCGCCGGCAAGAAGGTCGGCGTCAGCGCGCCGGGCTCCTCGACCGATTTCTTCCTCAAATATCTCCTGAAGAAGAACGGCCTCGATCCCGCGGGCACCTCCGTGATCGGCGTCGGCCTCGGCGCTACCGCTGTGGCCGCGATGGAGCAGGGCCAGATCGATGCGGCCGTGATGCTGGATCCCTCGGTGACCGTGCTGCAGGGCAGCCATCCGGACCTGCGCATCCTCTCCGATACGCGCACGCAGAAGGATACGCTCGCCGTGTTCGGCGGCGAATATCCGGGCGGCGCGCTCTATTCCACCGCGGCGTGGGTTGCCTCGCATGAGAAGGACGTGCAGGCGCTGACCAACGCGATCGTCAACACGCTGGCCTGGATCCACTCGCATTCGGCCGAGGACATCATGGCGAAGATGCCGCCGGAAATGGTCGGCAAGAACAAGGAGCTTTATCTCGCCGCGCTCAAGAACACGATCCCGATGTATTCGGAAACCGGCAAGATGGACCCCAAGGGAGCCGACGCGGTGCTGGCCGTGTTCAGCGAGAGTTCGCCGGAGGTGGCAAGAGCCAATGTCGACGTCGCCAAGACCTTCACCAACAAGTTCGTCGACCAGGCCAGGAAGACGACGGGGATGAATGCCAAATAGATCCGATCGGGCGGCATGACGCCCCCGGTGATTCACCCCGTCACGACGCTCGATCTGGCATTTGAGCCCTGGCCGTGGCCGTTCGCGGAGCAGCGGCGCGTCGAAATCGATGCGCATTTTGCGGTCAAGCAGCGCGAGAAGCCGATCTGGAACGGTCGCGTCCTGTTGGGGCGCGATCCGGTTTTCAGCGGAGAGTGCTTGCGCTCCAGTTATTTCGAGGCCGATTTCGCCAGCTTCCTGGCGTGGCGCGACTGGGGCTTTCCCGACGCCGCCGTCTTCAACGGCTTCGGGATGGGCGCGTTGCGGGCTTCCGACGGCGCCTTCGTGCTCGGCGAAATGGGCCAGCACACGTCAAATGCCGGCCGCGTCTACTTTCCGTCGGGAACGCCCGACCTCGACGATATCCGCGGCAACACGGTCGACATCGCCGGCAGCGTCGCCCGTGAAGTCCTGGAGGAAACCGGACTTGCGCCTGCGGATTATCACGCTAGTGCGCACTGGGATTGCGTGGTCTCAGGCCGCGCGATCGCGATGATCCGGATCCTGGATGTCGATCTCACCGGCGAGGCGTTGCGCGCCCGCATCGAGGCCAATCTCGCCCGCCAGCGCCAGCCGGAACTTTCGGCGATTCATCTGGTTCGTGGCAGGCATGATCTGACAGCGGCCATGCCACGCTTCGTCGCCGCGTTTGTCGAGCAGCACATGAATAGCTAGGTCCTTGTCGAGAGAATTGACAAGGGAACAAAGGACGTCGCCCGTCATGAGCAGGAAACCTTCGCCGTCGCTGGCCGCCGAGCTGAAACCCTTTGTCGCGCCGTTCCGCTTCGACGGATCGGGCAAGTTCCATCTCCGGTCGCACAAGACCGACGAGAAGAGCGGCCTCGACAAGGACAAGGCCGAGAAGATCCTCGAAGCCAACCGGCAGCGGCTGAACGATTTCCAGGAGCGGCTCTACGCCCAGGACCGCTGGTCGCTGCTGGTGATCCTGCAGGGCATGGACGCGGCGGGCAAGGACAGCGCCATCAAGAGCATCTTCGAAGGCGTCAACCCGCAGGGCTGCGAGGTCTATTCGTTCAAGCAGCCGACCTCCCACGAACTCGACCACGATTTCATGTGGCGCTGCATGGTCGCGCTGCCGGAACGCGGCCGCATCGGCATCTTCAACCGTTCCTATTACGAGGAATGCCTGGTGACGCGGGTGCACCCGGAATTCCTTGGCCAGGAGAAGATCCCGCCGAAACTGGTCACCAAGAACATCTGGCGCGAGCGGTTCGAGGACATCTCGGCGATCGAGCGCTATCTCGCGCGCAACGGCACCGTGATCCTCAAATTCTTCCTCAACGTTTCCCAGCACGAGCAGCGCGAGCGGTTTCTCGACCGGCTGGACCAGCCCGCGAAGAACTGGAAATTCTCGATGAACGACATCAGCGAACGCGGGCTGTGGCCGAGATACATGGCGGTGTACCAGGACATCGTCCGGCATACCTCGACGGCGCTGGCGCCGTGGTACGTGGTGCCGGCCGATCACAAATGGTTCGCGCGCGTCGTGATCGGCTCCGCCATCGTCAGCGCGCTCGAAAATCTCGATCTGCACTTTCCCCGCGCCGACAAGAGCTCGCTCAAGGAGTTCAAGCAGGTGCGCGAGGCACTGGAGCACGAAGGCAAGGGGCGGAAGAAGAGGGCGAAGGTCGCGAAGCGGGTGGGGAAGGGTGGCTAGGTCGACCCGGCAAATCCGGGATTCTAAATCGGAAATTAGTTGAGACGGCTGGTCGCAGGGGAGATGCTTCGAAGCGTTTCCCGCGGCGGGCTCTGGAGATGCGCGCCGTGGGGGGCTTTGAAGTCCGCGAGGAAGTCAGCGCGTCTGATGAAATGCAGGCGGGCCGGGTCGGCTTACGACCATCCGACGGGCATTATCCCAGAATCATGTTGTTCGGCCAATTATCGGGCGTTGTCTTCTCGCCGTTCGAATGCTGCGCGTCGAGGTCACGCGGCGAGCACGCGCCGCTGCTGCAATGGGCGTCATGGCGCGAGCCTGTGTCAGCGGTCACCACGTGGGTGAGGGCGTTGGCCAGGCAGGGACAAGCTAGAACTGACTGCGGTCGCCGGCTGAGCCTTCCGTCACACTGTCGGTTTTCGGCCGCGCTTCGAGTGTCATTCGTATCTCTTTGGCGCTCGTCAGTGCCCGGCGGATATTTCTGTCTTCCGAAGTGCTGTCAAACGTAATCAGCCGATTGCAGTGCTGGCAGTTGGTCTGGAAACCGTTGCGGATCTTCTGCGCCCGTTCCCTGAATACCTGCGAGCATTTAGTGCATTTGATTTTCACTTTTTCTTCGATCATGAAAGCTCCCGACTGAATGCCGGGATTCTGCTTTGGGCGGTTTAAGGACCCGTATCTGGTTTTGCTAAAACGCTAACGAAATCGCAGCGGCAATACGGGCCAAATGGTCCGTACCATGAGCGACCGCAGAGAAGTGATTGCCCGTCGCGGCTGGTTTGACGATGTGTTGTCCAGCCCTGTCGCGTCCACAAGCGCAGGATTTTAGCCCCAGCGGCGTCTACGGCCCAAGCCGCCGCCGACCAGCCTCAGGATCAGCAGAAGGACCACGGCGCCAATAAAGGCGTTCAGGATCAGCGCGACCGTTCCCACGCCGAGGTGGATACCGAGTCGCGGCAACAGCCAGTCACCGATGAATGCGCCGATCAGACCGACGAGCAAATCGCCGATCAGTCCGAACCCGCCGCCCTCCATCACCCTGCCTGCCAGCCAACCTGCGACAATGCCAACGACGATGATAACCAGCAGACTCTGATTGGACAGGTGCATGATCTTGCTCCCACGAGATGAACGCTGGCTAATGCCGGGTGATGATAATAGTTCCCTCGCGAGCCTATCGCGGTTGCGAGTCCCTCTGTGGGTCTATCGGGTATGTCCGCCCGGCCAAATTGCAATCGCAATCAACCCGACGGGCAAATCAGTCCGCTGTTCTGCGAGGTGCCTGTCCAGCCCCTTTCGAAAAAATATTTCCGTTCACATCCGAAGCAAATCACCTTCCTATCCCCGCCGTCCGGTCCTTCAGAGAGGGGCGTTGGCCATCGTCACGAACGTTGGAGCGGGATGCGGTGGACGCCGACGGCGCTTTTGACGAACAGCGCCAAGGCGGACGGAGAAGTCGTGTGGTCCTGACGCCTCGACGCTGGCGTCAAGCTGGCAGCTAGGGCGCTGCCGGTGACGGTGACAAAAAAGCCGATCGCCGGGGAGAGTACGAAGGAAACCGTTAAAACCATTGCGTGCGGGGATGCCGGGTGATTT